>JAYUCP010000358.1:0-26786 GCA_043740245.1 Acidobacteriota bacterium
TCCCTCACGGTCGGGCTACTGACACGCACTGGCGGTTTCCGTACACGCTCTAAGCCTGGTGAATGGCTTTCACAAGCTCACCTCAGCCGCCTGCTGCGCGCCGCGTTTGTCGAAGTTATGCGCGGAAGCAAGTCTGCCTTGTCTTAGTTGAATTCGACGCCGCGATAGACTTCGCTCAGCGGCAGTTCGCCTTCAAGCGAAGACAACTCAACCACGGCCTTCAGACTGCCGTATTCAAACCGCTGCCACCGCCTGCCTTTGCGCACGAAGCGCGTGACGTGCGGGATGTTTTGCGCAACCAGCAGATATTCTTGCACCGAGGGTATCGCTTGATAAGCCAGCCGCTTTGGCTCGCGGTCTAAATGTTCGGTGCTGGTTGAGAGCACTTCAATGAGAATGAGCGGGTTGACCAGCACATGGAACTTGTCCACTTTCCCAAACACGGGCTTGCCACAGACGACGCTCAGATCGGGATAACGAAAGGGCGGCAAGCTCGGCGTCTTGATTGCCATGTCACTGCCAAAGACGCGGCAGCCACGGCCTTTCAGCCTGGTGACCAGTTCTTCAAACACATTGCTCGCGATGATCGCGTGTTCCGGCGTGCCGCCGGCCATGCAAATAAACTCGCCCTCCCAAAATTCCCAGCGCCGGTCTGACGCTTCGAGCATGGCGTAATACTCCTCCAACGAATGCCGCATGCGCGGTGCGGCGAAATAATAATCAGCAACCATAACTTGTTCTCCTCGCCCGCGATTGTACCAACACCTCAGATCAAATCCCAAGGCTTGCGCGCCGCACGGCTGAGCAGCTTCGACGCCTCGGCATCATTCACGAAATCCTCTTTCACCGCGTCCCACACCAGCTTGCGCCCGATCTTGTACGCGATGTTGCCCAGGTGCGGCACGGTGGTCGAACGCTGGCCGATTTCGACTTCGGCGTTGGGCGCTTTGCGCGAGCGCACGCATTCAATGAAGTTGGCGGCGTGCAAACCGGTCGCGTCTGCGGCTTGCACACGCTTGGCAGTTGTACGGTAAGCGTCAACAGGCTTGCTGCGGTCTTTGCGTGTTTGCGCCGCCTTGACCGGTTCGGGGTAAATCTCGAAGCCGATGCGGTCGCAAAAGAGCGCGCCGTTCGTGCCGTAATACGCTTCGCCGTGCGGGCGGTCGTCCGGGCCGCGCTGGTTGTAATACTCAAAGCCCGGCGTGCGGCCGCCCAAGCCGTGCGCGTTCAGATTCACCGCTTCGTAACTCAGCACGAAACCATCGTATTCATACGTCGCCTGCAACACATCCGGCATCTCGCCGTTGTCTTTGAGCGTGAAGCGCGCGCCCGTGGCCGAGACTGTCTTTGGCGCGGTCACGTGCATGATCTGCTGCACGGTGTCGAAGCGGTGCGTGCCGTAATCGGTGATCGTCCCGCCCGCGTAATCCCAAAACCAGCGGAAGGTGCCCAGGAAGCGGCTTTTGTTAAACGGCCGTTTGGGCGCGGGGCCGAGATACATTTCCCAATCAAGTCCTTCGGGCACGGGTTCATCAGGCGTATTGCCGATGCCGTTGGGCGTCATATTGCTGTAATTCCAGACGCGCACGAAACGCACTTCGCCGAGTTCGCCCGCTTGAATGAGGCGTTCGACTTCGCGGTAATGCGGCGCGGAACGCTGTTGCAAGCCGGTTTGCACAACGCGGTTGTATTGGCGCGCCGCCGCGACCATCTGGCGGCCTTGCCGCACGGTGAGCGCGAGCGGCTTTTCGACATACACATCCTTGCCCGCGCGGCAGGCCAGCACCGTGATCGCCGCGTGCCAATGATCGGGCGTGGCGATGTGCACGGCGTCCACCTCTTTGCTTTCGAGCAGCTTGCGAAAGTCGCCATAGCTCACCGCCGCCGGATTCAACGCAGCTTTCGCTTGCGCGGCATTGGGCCCGTACACGTCACACACCGCGACGTATTGCGCGCCCGGCACTTTGTTCATGTGCGAAGCGACTTCGCTGCCGCGACCGCCGCAGCCGATCAGGCCGAGGCGTACGCGGTCGTTCGCGCCCAGAATACGTTGGGCGGAAAGCGCGGTGGTCGCCAGTGTGGCGCTGGTTTGTTGCATGAATTCACGTCGTTGCATCGCGGTGATCTCCTGTTTATGGTTCACGCTCAAAGTGCTAAAGTGCGCGGGCAATTCAGCAAAAGGAGGTAAAGCTTATGAGTCAAGCTACATTACTTGCGCCGGAGTCGTTGCCGCCGTTCGAGCCGGAGCGGGCGCTGGCGACGTTGGAGTGGCTGCGCCGGCAAAGCCCGGATGAGCAGCGCGCGACTTTCGAATACTGGCAGCGCGCGTTGGGTGAAACCGCGAACGGCGGAAGCGCCACACCAGCGTTGCAACCGGCGGAAAGCCCCAACCATTACGGCGCGCCGTTACCGCCTTTCGACCCGGCAAGGGCGATTGCCTTTCTCGAATCGGTCTACGAAGGTGACGGGGAAGAGCAGCGCGAGACATTCGAATACCTGAAGCATGCCTTAAACGAAACCCGCGCTGCCAATGGCGAAGGCCTGCTCTTTTCCGAAGAAACCGATGCCCCGTCGGAATCGGCAGCCCAACCGGTTCAACCTAATGCCTACGGCGCGCCGTTGCCCGTCTTCAACCCGGAGCGCGCGCTGGCCGCCTTGGACTGGCTTTGCCAGCAAGACACGGAAGAACAGCGCGAAACATACGAATACCTAAAACGCGCGTTGAACGAAACACGCGCCGCCAATGGCGAACGCCTGCATTTCCCCGTGGAATCCGATGGGTAAGATCATCCTGCTCGACTCAGGGCCGCTTGGCGTGGTTACGAATCCAAACGCCGCCCCTGAGACCTTGGCTTGCAATCAGTGGGTGCGCGCGCAAATCAAACGCGGCGCGCAAGTGTTGGTGCCGGAAATTTGTGATTACGAAGTCCGGCGCGAGCTTTTGCGCGCCAGGAAAATACGCAGCCTCATCCAGTTGGAAAAAGTAAAACGTGACTTCGGCTATTTGCCGCTCACCACTTCGGTGATGCTCAAGGCCGCCGAGTTCTGGGCCGTGGCGCGCCAGACGGGACAGCCGACTGGCCACGACCAAGCGCTGGATGGCGATGTCATTCTTGCCGCCCAAGCCGCCTTGCTTATCGCCGTCGGCCACGAAGTTATTGTGGCCACCAATAACATCATCCACCTCGCGCGCTTCGTTCCGGCCGCCCGCTGGCAAGTCATTCCGTAAATGTGCCGAGGGGCACGCAGAAAAGATTTCAACAAATCTTCCCCGTGCCCCCCGTGCCCCCCGTGTCCCCGTGGTTCAATCCTGCTTCAGAACTCGATCTTCAACGCCCCTTGCAAGCTGCGATTGTCCGAGAGCGTCGAGCGTATCTGGCCCGCCGTCGGCCCGCCGATATTCGCGTTCGGGAAACCGAAATACGGCGTGTTGAACAGATTGAAGGCCTCGAAGCGGAACTTGAAGACGACCTTTTCGGTCAGGTTGAAGTTCTTCGAGAGCGAGCCGTCCACATTGAAATTGCCCGGCGCATACAGCGTGCCGCGCGAACTGTTGCCGAAAGTGTTCGGCGCGGGCGCGACGAAGGCGTCAATGTCGAACCATTTGTCGGTCGTGCCTTTGTCGAGCTTGCCGTTGCCGATGCGGTTGGGCCAACTGGGTGCGCCGTTGTTGACGCCGTTCTGCAAAAACACCGTGAACGGGCGGCCCGTCGTCGCCGTCACGATGCCCGTCGTTTGCCAGCCGCCCAACACGTAAGCCAAAGGCCCGCTCGTCAGCCACCGTTTGCCTTTGCCAAAGGGCGCTTCGTAAACGCTGCTGAAGACCAAGCGATGCTTCACATCGTAACCCGACGGGCCGCGCCCGGCTTTGATGTTGGTGTAGGTTTGCGGATTGCCGACCGAACCGCCGCCGCTGGCGGGCGAGCCGCCGTAATCGAGCGATTTGCCGAAGGTGTAGCTCAGCAGGAAATTCGAGCCGCCGCTGTAGCGTTTGTTCGCCTTGACCAGCAGCCCGTTGAAACTCGACGAATTGCGGTATTGCGCGATGTTGATCGTCGAGATGTTTGCCAGCGGTTGAATCAAACGCCGCGAAGCGTTCGTGCCCGCGCCCGGTTGCACTTCGTTGACGTTGAAGAACACCGGGATGTGGATGCCGCGGCTGCCCGCGTAGCCGACTTCGAGCACGATGCTCTTGCTCAGCGCGCGTTCGATGTTCAGGCCGTAGCTTTCCGCGTAAGGTGTCAGGTTCGAGAACTCGTGGCCGATGATGCTTGGTACCGGCACCACGGCGTTCAGCGCCGCCGTCGTCGTCGGCTTGAATTGCACCGGCGTCGGGAAGGGGCGGTTGATCGTCGTCACCGTGGCGAAATTCGCCGGGGTGGTGTCATTGCTGTAACTCTGCGACACCGAGAGCGGAATGTTCTGGCCCAGCAGATTGCTCGCCGCGTAAGGTTCGGGGAAATAGCTGATGCCGAAACCGCCGCGCACCACGGTCTTCGCATTGCCGAACACGTCGTAGGCGAAACCCAGCCGTGGGCCGAAGTTTTTGTAATGCGTCTGCTTGCCCGCTGAACGCGAGTAACCTTCCTGCCCGGCGTAAATCAAGCGCAACGCTTGCGGGTCGAAGTTGACGATCAAGTCGCGGTTTTCTACGTCAGGCGTGTAAACCTCATAGCGCAAGCCCGCGTTCACCGTCAGGCGGCTGGTGACTTTGATGTCGTCCTGAATGAAGCCCGCGAATTCCTTGTTCGTCAGGTAGTAGTTCTCGTTCAGGAAGCCGCGATTCCCGCTGATGGTGTAACCGAGCAGGAGCGTCGCCAGGCCCGTGCCCGTGTTGCCCACCGCCGCGCCCGCCGTAAACGGCAGCCGCGTGTATTCGTTGCCCAGCGTGAACGCGCCGCGCGTGTTCGTTTGCGTAAAGGGCGACGGTTTGCGGTCAATGAAATGGAAGCCGAATTTCAGCGTCTGTTTGTTGAGCGTGTAAAACAGATTGCTGGTGAATTGGTAATGCGTCTGCTTCGGATTGACCGGCAGGAAGTTCGGCCCGCCGCTCAAACCGGTCAGGTCGGTGATGCTGATGTTGGGCAAGCCCGACGTGAATTGCGAAATGTTGATGCCCTGAATGCCCAACGAAGTCGCGGCATTGTGGCCGTAATCGGATTGCACCGTGCGCGGATTGGTGCGCGCAAAACCGGCGCGCAATTCCAGCAACAGCTTCGGCGAGAAGGTGTGCGTGTGGTTCAGCGCCAGCCCCTGCGTGCGCAAGGTCGTGTTCTGAATGCCGGCGACGAAGGGGCCGAGATCGAACTTGCTCTTGGCAAAATCCGGCGTCGGCAGACAGCAGGCAGCCTGGCCCTGCGGCGCGTCGAGGCGGAAGTCGCCAAAGCTGTAACGCGCAAAAAATTTGTCGCGTTCGCTGAACTCGTGATCGAAGCGGAAGGTGTAGGAGTTGTCACCCGCATTGCGACCGACCACCGACGTGTAGTTGTTGGTCAAGCTGCTGTTTTGCGGCAGTGGATAAATGCTCGCCACATTGAAGCCCACCGGATTGATGCGCGCCGTGGGAATGAGATTGTTGGCGAAGGCCGAGCGCAGGATTTGCGGATTGGCCGCGCTGGCGGGATTCGCTGAATTAAACGCCGGGTTGTTCCGCGTTGTCAGCGGATCGAACATCATCCCGGCGCGCGCCTGAATCGTCAGGTTATTCGTGTCGGTCACCATCAACGGCGTGGTGAAGGCGCCGCCGCACGAACCCGCCGCGCCGGCGGCATTGGTGCAGAGCGTCGCGCCCAGGTATTCGCTGAAATCGCCCGTGCGCGCCTTGGCCGTCGGCACGCTGTTGACAAAGGTCGTGCCGCGCACTTCGCGCAAGCCGGCGTAATCGAAAAAGAAAAAGCTCTTGTTCTTGCCGTTGTAAAGCTTCGGCACCCAGACCGGGCCACTCACATAACCGCCGAATTGATTGCGGCGGAAGGGCGGCTTGGTCGTCGGGCGCGGATTGACGAACTGATGTTGAAAGGCGTCGAGCTTGTCGTTGCGCAAAAATTCAAACACGCCGCCGTGCCAGTTGTTCGAGCCGGATTTGGTCGAGACCAGGACGACGCCCGCGCCGCGTCCGAACTCCGCCGAGAAGGTGCCGGTCAGCGCCTTGAATTCGCGCACCGATTCGACCGTCGGTTGCACGATGACGGTGTTGAAGGTGTATTCGTTGTTGTCAATGCCATCCACCATCCAGCCGTTCGAGTTGGCGTGATGCCCCAGCGAATTGAAGTTGGAAGAGGCGCGCGGATTGAAGGTCGAAGCGCCCGACAGGTTTTCGCCCTGCTGCCCCGGCGTCACGCCCGGCACCAGGTAAACCAGTTGCGCGAAGTTGCGCCCGTTGAGCGGCAATTCCTTGACCGAACGCTCTTCGATCACCTGGCCGAGTTCCGAGGATTCGGTGTTGACCAGCGTGGTCGCGGCGCTGACTTCGACGGTGTCGGTCACCTGGCCGACCGTCAGTGTGAAATCAATGCGCGCCTTTTGGTCAATCTGCACGATGACGTTGTTGGTCAGGCCTTTCTTGAATCCTTGCGCCGAAACCGCAATGGTGTAATTGCCGGGAATCAAAAACGGCGCTTGGTAATTGCCCTCTTCGTCCGTGACGAAATCGGTGGTCGTGCTCTTGCCGGTATCGGTCACGGTGACTTTGGCGCCTTTGACGGCCGCGCCGGAATTGTCTTTGACTGTGCCTAGAATGCTGCCGGTGGTGACTTGCGCCTGCGCGGTCAGCGCCAGCGCCATAACAAACACCAAGCCGCCGGTCAGTGAAAGGAACCGCTTGCCAACTTGCCGAAAATTCATGGTATCTCTCCTGTTGTTTAAGTGGGGGGAGCAGATCTGCCGATCCGCTCGTTTTTGCTGTTAAAAGTGGGCCGTTATTCGTGCCCTTTTGCGTCTGCGTCTTCATCATCATTGTGGCAGGCGGCGTCAATCACCACCGCGCTCGCCAAAATCAAAACCTCGTCTTCGCCCGGCGCAATCTCTACGCCGTAACTGTCGGCCAGCGAAAACCAGCGTTTCGTCACCGTGGCGACCACCTGGCCGCCGCGTTTGAATTCGTATTCGCGGTCAAACAGGCTGCCCTCGGCCCTGAGATCATCTGGCCCTGGCACATCCACCGTGTAGCCGCAGATGAAAAAGTTGAAGAAGTCTTTCTTGATTACGGCAAAGAGTTCGCCGCCGCGCTGAATCTCGTAAGTCGGCGTCAGAGCGATCAGCCGTTGTTTGATGTAGGCCACCTCATTGCCCGCGCGATCACGCAACGCGAAGCGATCCCGCAGGCTGAAGGCCTTGCCATCCACAAAGAGGGCTTCGTTGCCGTCCTCGTCCTTGATGGAATAGTCATCGCCGAACGCGAGCAGCTTCTGTTTCAGCACGTAGCGCATCGTTGATTGTCTGACCGCCGTCCACAGCAGCGTGGCCCAAGCGCGTTTATTTTATTTATCTCCAGCAAAGCAATCGTTCTTTTGGTAGGAAATGCAAATTGGTTTTACCAGTGCGCTGAATTTTTGGCAAGACGCGGGGCGTGGCAAATGTTTCAACCGGTTGCGCATGTGTCCGGTGAAGCGCTTCAACGCCGGGTTCCCAAGCGCCGTTTCAACCATAAACGTGCGGCACGCGCGCCGAAATGCCGGTCACGATTTCATACGACACCGTGCCCAACAGCGTGGCCAAATCTTCCGCCGCAATCCGCTGCCCGCCTTGCTCGCCCAGCAAGACGACTTCGTCATCCAGCGCCACGCCGGGCACGTCGGTCACATCCAGCGTCGTCAAATCCATGCTTACGCGCCCTACAATCGGCGCGCGAGAACCGCGCACCAACACCGCGCCGCGATTGGACAGATCGCGCCGCAACCCATCGGCATAGCCAATCGGGATCGTCGCAATCCGGCTTTCACGCAAGGTCACAAACGTCGAACCGTAGCCAATCGGCGTGCCCGCCGGCACCGTCTTTAACCACGCGATGCGCGAATGCAGCGAGAGCACAGGGCGCACGACTGGCGGCGTCGCGCCCGGTTTCAAAATGTCGCGCGTCAATCCATAGAGCAGTGCCCCCACGCGCACCAGCGTGCCGCGCGCGCGCGCGTAGCCGTGCATCGCGGCGCTATTCGCCAGATGCCGCCAGGTTGGATCAAAGCCGCGCGCGCGCAACAGCGCCACCGCTTCGTCGTAACGCGCGAGTTGCAGTTCGGTGTAGGCGCTGTCTTCGTCATCTGCGCTCGCCAGATGCGTCATCAAGCCGTCGAGTTCCAGATGCGTGAACTGTTTGAACGTCTCGGCAAAGGCCGCCAGATCAGCCAATGGCAACCCGAAGCGGCCCATCCCGGTGTCCACCTTGACGTGCACGTTGACGCGGCAACCGTGGACGCGCGCGGCTTCGTTCAAGGCTTGCGCCGCGTCCAACCGGAAGAGCGCGGGCGTCAGCTTGTGCGTGATGATTTCGCCGGCCTGCGCGGGCCAGAAGCCGCCGAGGCAAAAGATGGGTTTGACGAGGCCCGCCGCGCGCAATTCGAGCGCCTCTTCGAGCAGGGCGACGCCGACCCAGTCTGCGCCCGCCGCTTCCAACACCTGCGCGCAACGCGGCGCGCCGTGGCCGTAGGCGTCCGCTTTGACGATTGCCATGAGTTGGGTTGGCAACTGCGAAGATGCGGGCAACTGTTGTTTGAGCGTCCGGCAATTGTGCGCGAGGTTGGCGAGCGAGATTTCGACCCAGGTCGGACGTTGCGTTTGGAACTGCTGCGACATGCGGGGCTCAACCTTCGCGGTATTTGTCTTCAAACTTGGTGAGCTGTTTGAGGAAGACCAACTCGACGTTGCCGGTCGGGCCGTTGCGCTGTTTGCCGACGATGATCTCGGCGATGTTCTGCTTTTCGGTTTCGGGCTTGTAGTAGTCCTCGCGGTAAATGAACATCACGACGTCGGCGTCTTGCTCAATAGATCCGCTTTCGCGCAGGTCGGAAAGCTGCGGACGGCTGCCGGTACGGGCTTCGGGCGCGCGCGAAAGCTGGGAGAGCGCGATCAGCGGGACGTTCAATTCCTTGGCCAGCATCTTCAGTTCGCGCGAAATCTGTGAGACTTCCTGTTGGCGCGATTCGACGCGGCCGCGCCCGCTCATCAACTGCATATAATCAATCACGATCAGGTCGAGCGCTTTCTGTTCGTTCTTCAAGCGGCGGGCTTTGGCGCGCATTTCCAGCACGGACATGCCGGGCGTGTCATCCAGAAAAAATTTCGCTTCGGAGAGTTCGCCCACGGCCAGCGCGAGTTTGCGCCAGTCGTCTTTGCTGAGCATGCCGCTGCGCAAGCGGTGCGCATCAATGCGCGCTTGCGAACAGAGCATGCGGTTGACCAACTGCTCCTTGCTCATTTCCAGCGAGAAGAAGCCGACGACGGCCTTTTCGCCGTGGTGTTGCGGACGCAGCGCGGCGTTTTGCGCGACATTCAAACAGAACGCCGTGTTGTGCACGCAAACATCATTCGCCACGAAGTTGTGCGTTTCGGGAATGGTCAAATCGTAGACTTGTTGTTCGCCTAGACATTCAATTGAAATGATCTCGTCCCAATAAACATCGCTCTGGGCCAGCGCAGCCAAATCTGCGACGTGCCTTAAAGGCCCTGAAAGGGCCAAATTCAATAGCCGGGGGCGTCGCCCCCGGAAGGCTGCGTAAGGATTCCCAACCCTGAAAGGGTTGCACTCGAAATCAAATTCGACCCTTTCAGGGTCGGGGCCGCACGGCGGCTGTCCGGGGGCGACGCCCCCGGCTATTGAATTTGGCCCTTTCAGGGCTTCAAGGCATTCACCAGCAATGTCCAATTGCCAGGAAAGGCGGCGTGAGCCGACGTGCTTGACCTCTTTCCGATGTAGCCTGGCGATGATGCCAAAGCGCAGTAGCAAATGTTGTACCTGCCGCGCGAGCTTTGCGCTGCCGCTGGCGTAGCTAAGTTGCGGCTCTTGTCCTTTGTTTAGTACCACCCAACCGCCGGTCGCAAACAAACGGTTGAGAAAGAGCGCGAGTTGCGGTTTGGTCAGTTGAAAGATTTCGGCGGGAATGAACTTCGCGTCGGAGTCGGTCAGATCGTCATTGCCCAAGCGACACGCTAACAACTCAATCTTGTCTTCCGGCCACCGCGTAGTGCCGAAGACTTCCAGCCGACGCGGCACCGCGATGTGATCGCCGACTTTCAACTCCGCCAGCTTGCGCCAGCCATCAACGGTCAAATACGGATGCGGCAGCGTGGAGACGACCGTCCGTCCCAGGCGTGTGGTAACGCGGTACACCGGTTTCATGCCGTCATCTACAAAGGCGCTGGGCGCGGCCAATTTGAATTTGAAATCGTCGCCCAGCGTCAGCAAGCGTGCCGCACGACTGCGATAAATTTCTTCGATGGTGGCGATCCGTCCGTCGGCCAACACGATCTCAGCATCCGCCGCCAGGCACTTCCCCATACTCGGCCGCGCCGCCACGATAATCAGTTCGCCGCGTTGCAAGCCCGAAGTCATTAAATCCAATTCCTTAAAGCCGGTCGCAATGCCGGTGATCAATTGACCGTGTCCGGCAATCTCTTCGATATGTTTAAGTTGGCGTTCGGCGACTTGGCTGAGCGGCGTGAAGCCTTGTTTGATGCGGTCTTCGGCGACGCCCAGGATGAGGCGTTCGGCCTGGTCGAGGATGAGTTCCGGCTCTTCCTCTTCGTCAAAGGCCATCGTCATCACCTGGCTGGCGGCGCGGATCAGTTGCCGCAGCATGGATTTGCCTTTGGTGATGCGCGTGTAATTGTCGAGGTTTGAAAAACGCGGCACACCATCGAACAACGAGGCGATATACGCCGCGCCGCCGACTTGCTCCAATTCGCCCGCGCGCCGCAACTCTTCCTGCAAGGTCAGTGGGTCAATGGCTCGGCCTTGCTCGTAGAGGTAAATCATCTTTTCGTAGATGCGCCGGTGCGAGGGCAGGAAGAAGTCATCCGGTTTCAGGCGTTCGGCGGCCTGATTGATGGTCGAGTTGTCGAGCAGAATCACGCCGAGGATCAGCCGTTCGGCCTCGACGTTATTGGGCATCGGTTTGTCTAGGGCGGCATCGCCTCTGCGGTCAGCCATATTGTTGGTGGTCGTGAATCAGGATGATGTGAAAGCGCTGTGCATCTTATGCGGAACCGTAGACGGGCTCAAGCCGCAGCGTCGCGCTGCTGTGAGCGATAGATGAAATTAGCCCGGCCAAAGCGCACTTCGCAACCGTCTTCGAGCCGCATTTCCTTAATGCGTTTGCCGTTAACGAAGGTGCCGTTGCTGCTTTCCAGATCAAACAGAAAGTAATGCGCATCTTCCACGATCAGCCGCGCGTGCCGTTTTGAAACGGATGGATGTTCGATCACAAAGGCATTGTTGAGCGTGCGGCCCACGAAGACTTCGTCGCGGTTGAGGATGAAGGCGATGCGTTCGTCGCCGTCCTGCGTGATTGAAACGAAGTGCGGGCGATTGTCCAAATTCTCGCGCGCGGGGATGCGAATGTTGGCGCCGCAGCGCGTGCAGAATTTTGCGCCGGGCCGTTGCGGTTCGCTGCACACCGGGCAAAGTTCCAACTCTTCGGGATCGGGGATCAGCACGCCACAGCGCGCGCAAGGCATGCCGGCTTTGCCTTTCGCACCGCATTGCTGGCAATAGCGGCGCGTCGGCATCAGCAAGGTGCCTTCGCGATGCGGCGAGGTGTCGGCGTGGTATTTGATGCGCGTGCGCACCCAGAAAAACAGCGCCAGCATCGTGCCGACCAGGATGGCGAAAAAGAGCCAGTGCAGTTTGGTGGCGCCTTCCAATAGCGTGTCGAACAGCGCGTGCAGCAGGGCCGCGATCAACCAGCCTTTGACGATGATGGGCACGCGTTCGCTCGGCAAATTGGGGCGCGTCTTGGCCTTGCACAACGCCAGGCCCCAGATGGCCGAGAACAGCGCGTGCCCCGGATTGGAGAGCGAGCCGCGCAACATCACCAGCATCGGGTTGTTAAGCGAAATGTAGACGATGTTTTCGACGGCGGCGAAGCCCAGCGCGGCGGCGGCGCTGTAAATAACGCCATC
The DNA here is from genome assembly GCA_043740245.1 of Acidobacteriota bacterium. Taxonomy (GTDB): domain Bacteria; phylum Acidobacteriota; class Blastocatellia; order RBC074; family RBC074; genus JACPYM01. Next base: position 12,112 of record JAYUCP010000358.1, read on the forward strand.
CAGCGGCTCATCGAATTCGAGCTGGCGGTAGGCATAAATCCAAACCATCAGCATCTTGATGGCCTCTTCGACCGGGCCGATCACACAAAAGAAAATCAGGATGCGCGAGATTTGGGTTTGGCCGGCAAAGAGGTAAAACAGCTTCTGGCCGATAACATTCAGGAAGAGGGCGGGGACTGTGGCCAGCGCGCCCAGCAAAAACGTCACCGCAATCAGTTTGAACGGCGGACGCTTATAGCGGCTGTGCGTGTAGAAATAGACCAGCCACACGACGCACGGCAGCAATGAAATAATGGGGATGAAGATGAGTTGCTGAAGGTTAGACATTGTTAGAAGGATGAAGGATGAGGGATGAAGGATGAAGAGGAAAGCGCGCTTCGGCTTTTCATCCTTCACCCCTCATCCCTCATCCTTCAACTTTCGCTTTTGCGCTTCAAAATCACGAGCGTCAGGTCGTCAACGCTCTTGGCTTTACCGACGAATTTTTGCAGCGCGTCGTCAATGCGGTCGCGCAAGCCGGCGGCGGTACGGCCCCGGTTGCGTTGCACGATCTCGATCAGGCGCGGCTCATCGAATTCTTCGCCGGCTTCGTTCTGGCTCTCGGTCACGCCGTCGGAATAGATCACCAGCACATCGCCTGGTTCGAGGTGCGCCATGCCTTCGTGATAATCGCCGAAGGGCGTGATGCCCACGGGAAATCCGCCGATGTCGAGCGTGGTGATTTCGCCGCTCGCGCGCACCAGCAGCGGCGCATTGTGGCCGCCGTTGATATAGCTCAGTTGATGCGTGCGCGGGTCGAGTTCGCTATAAAACAGCGTTACGTAACGGTTCGAGGGCGTATTGTCATAAATGTATTGGTTGATCTCGGTGACGATTTCGCTGGGCGAAAGCCGCGTCGTGCATTGCGCGCGCACGGCGGCGTGAATCGAAGACATCAGCAACGCCGCGCCTGTTCCCTTGCCCGATACATCGCCCAACGCGATCACGATGCGCCCGTCGCGTTTCTGGATGAAGTCGAAGTAATCGCCGCCGACTTCGTAACACGGAAAACTGACGCCCATCAAATCGTAACCGTTGATCGCGGGCGACGCCGCCGGGTGCAAGCGCAATTGAATCTCGCTGGCGACGGCCAATTCGTTGGCCAGGCGTTTCTGCTCGACCTGCACGTCAAGCAAGCGCACGTTCTCGATGCGGATGGCCGCGACGCCGGCAATCAGCGTCAGCAATTCCAAATCGCGTTTGGTGAAACGATTGCTGTGCAGCGGGCTATCCACATAAACCATACCCAAGACACGCTGTTCGATCGCGAGCGGGACGGCCATGATCGAATGGATGCCGCCCAGCATGATGGATTGATTGGCGGCGAAACGCGGATCGTGCTGCGCGTCAGAGGTCAGCAGCGCCTTGCCTTGTTGCAAAACCTGCTCGGTGATCGAGCGGCTTAATGAGACTTCGTTGCTGTTCTCGCCCGCGCGCGTTTTTTGCGCCTTGCAGACCAATTCGACCGGCGCATTCTTTTTGCCTTCGGGCGCTTCGAGCAACATCACATAGCCGCGGTCGGCGCGAATCGCTTGAAAGACGCAATCCAGCAATTGTGAGAGGGTATCGTCGAGCGAGAGCGGCGAAAGCAAGGTGACGCTCACGCGGCTGATGATGGCGAGGGTGTCATCCTGCTGCGTGATGAGTTTGGCGCTGGTCGGCCCGCTTGGATGTAAACCCGGTTGCTGGCCCGGTTTCTGAATGGCCTGTGCAATCAGCGTCTGGTGGCTGCTATCAATCGTCGTCAGCAGATTGGCTTGCGAATTACTGACTGTCCCCGCGATGGTGACTTCGCCTTCGGAGGGCGCGTAGCTGTCGGCCAGCAGGATTTGGGTGCGGCCTTTGATAGGAGTGGTGTCGGCCCGGTCATTGAATTCAATGGCCGTCTCACCGATGCGAATGACATCGCCATCGCGCAATTGGACGGGCACCGTCATACGCACTTCATTGAGCAAGGTGCCGTTGGCGCTGCCCAAATCGGTCAGCCAGAAGCTGTCGCCACGACTGCGCACTTCGGCGTGCAAACGCGAGGCGAAGGGGTCTTCGACACACAGGTCATTGCGCGCGGAACGGCCAATCGTGATGCGCGGGCGATTCAAATCAACGACCGAATCACCACTTGAAGAGGAAACTCTGACGATCAGACGCGGCATAGTGGGATTAAATCAAAAGGCAAAAGGCAAAAATCAAAAAGCAAAAATCAAAAGGGCGGCTCACAGTACGCGGATCAATCAACAGTTCCAGACTTTCGCCTTTTGATTTTTGCCTTTTGCCTTTTGATTTCTGGGTTTTGCCTTTTGCCTTTCTAACTACGGTTCCTGAAAACTATTTTGCAGGCCTTTGCCAGGCGCGTTCTCTTTGCGCGCCTCAGGCTGTTTGGCCTTATCAGCTTGGACGGAATTGAGCGACTCTTTCTGTTGGCGTTCGTATTCCTTGCGGGCGGCTTTTTCTGTATCGCGGGCGCCACTTTGAGCGGTGCCCGCATAATCGCCGCTGTCGCACTTCTTATAATATTCATGGGCCTTGCCCAACTGGCCCAGCCCGCGGTACGAACTACCCAGAAAGTAATAAAGGTCTTTGTCGCCCGGCGTCAGTTTCACCGCCTGTTGCAATTCGGCAATCGCCGCGCCAAATTCGCGGACATTCATATAACGCTGGCCCAGGTCTTTGTGATGCCCGGCCGCCACGCGCGGGTCAGGCGGTTCGAGCGGGCGCACCGGATTCCAATTGAGCGGCGCGCGCGCGCCCGGCGCAGCGAAGGGATTTTGCGGAACCAGTGCAACATCGGGCCGCAGCGCAGTGTTGGGGGGCAAAACCGGCCCCAGGCGCTTCTGTCCGGCCACGCGGCGCGGACGGGTCGGATATGGTGTGCTGCTAGCCAGTGCGTTCAGGCCCAGCGCGTCTTCGATCTCTTCGATGGCTTCGAGGGCGCGGCCCGCTTCGGGGCTGTTGTGATTCTTGGCAATGATGAGTTGGTATTGCGTGCGCGCTTCGTTGACGTTGCCTTTGGCGCGGTGCAAATCCGCGATCTTGAGCCGGGCGCTCAAGTTTTCAGGCGCGACTTTGAGCAAGCCATCATACGCCTTCAACGCATCATCGGTGTGGCCTGAGCTTTCCAGCGTTTCGGCCAGCATTTGACGCGGTTCAGCTTGATCGGGACGCAATCCGATGGCCTTGTTCAAGGTTTCAGCCGCCTGATCAATTTGACCGGTTTGCCGGGCTTGTTCGGCCACCTGCACGAGTTTGACGACTTCGTCATCGGTGGAAAGCAAATTACGCGGTTGCGCGTTGGCATCGAGTTGTTGCGCGCGTTGATTGCGATAAAAATAAATCCCGCTGCCCAACAGCATCAGTCCCAACACCGCCGCCGCCATGCGAATGTAAAAACCGGCCTGCGGGTGTTCGCGCAAACCGGAAGCTTCCGCCACCGCTGAAGACGCAGACATCGTCAGCTTGCCGGTATTCGAAGCCAAGCCGGACAGCGCGCCGGAATTGCGCCCCGCATTGGGCGGCAACGGCCCGGTACGCACGCGCGGCGCGGCGTTCAGACCGCCGGTGTTGCGCGGCGTAGCGTTCAGGCCGCCAGTATTGCGCGCCGTGGCTCCCGGGGCCGGTTCAGTTTGTCCGGCAGCTTGGGCCAGACGTTGCGATAACGTGCCGCTGACGGCTTGTTTGATCTGGCGGGCGTCTTCTTCCTGGAGTTGTTCGATGCGTTCCGCTTCGCGTGTTTGACGAGCCGCCTCAGCCGGCGTCCTGGGCGCGGCTGATGTGCCGGCAGTGGCCACTATTTGCGGCTCGCCTGTTTGCGCTATTAACTGCTCGGCAGAATTCTTGGCAGCCTGTTGCGCGGTTCGGCTTGGCGCAGTGACAATGCGCAATTGCGGTTTGGGCGGCGCGCCGGAAACGGCGGCGGGACGACCCGCAGCGGCCGGATTGCCTGCGGCAGCCGGATTGCCTGCGGCAGCCGGATTGGAGGAAGGTATTGTTGAAGTAGGTGAAGACTTAACGTTCGACTGGGTGGCAGCCGGTTTGGCCGCTTGGCCATTCAGATCAATCCCGCACTGGCGGCAAAATCTGGCCTTGGCGCCATTGGCTGCTCCACAACTCCCACAATAAATGACAGTCATTGCTCAAATCCCCACGGAAAATCTCAAGTCGGATTCTGTTACACGAGCGCAGCTTCTTACAACGAAACTGCGTGGGGCACAGCGTATATCACTCGCTGCCTGCTGTTTGTCAGCTTATGCCAACTTGATCAGCCTGTGAGTTGACCTCACCTGCGAGTTGACCTCAAAGGAAAACCGCACGCCACTTCGGTCAACTCCGTGCATGATGCTGGTCGGCATTCCTAAAAACCGCGTTCGAGCCGGTGGCGTTCCGGTGGGGGAACGACGCTATTCATTATGTTAATGCGACGGCAGCGACATCATTGCACGATCAATCGTGTGCCGCAACTCAACTGGAACTGTAAACCGACAAAAGGTGATTCCAGTACAAATTAAAGCATCCATGTACAAAGACGATCCGCCGTCGCTCAACCCGGTCATCTTTCCTACTGTGTGAATGAACGAGTCGCGTCCTTCATTCTTTGACGACCAATGTCCCCGTCAATTTATCGTGCCAGCCTTGTTGCTTTGGATCCCAAAGCGCCCAGAGCAGCCCCAAGCCGCCGCAGAGCAAGGCCAGCGGATAGCCGACGAAATGCCGCAAGGCCAGGGCCTTGAAATCCAGCGGCCGTCCATCGGTGCGGATTACGCGAATGCCAATAAACCGTTTACCAAAGGTCTGGCCATCAGGTTCGGCGTAATAAACCAGATTCAAAAAAAGAACGATCGCGGTGAGCAGATAGCCTATCAGCAAGATCACATTGGCAATCTCCGGCTGTTCCCAACGCCGTTTCAGGTAATAGGCCAGCAACACCGTGATCGCCAGCACCAGCAACATCAAAATGTAATCCAGCAGAAAAGCCCCGCAGCGCAAACCGATGCTAGCCAAGGCGACCTGTTTTTTGCCCGGCGCGACGGCGCCGAAGGAGGTATTCGCGGCCGCCGCCGGACCTGATGTTGCTCTGGGCATGCGAAATGCGTCAATGGTTTGGGGCATGCGTTATTTTGTTTCAGTGAGGGCGCGCACTGAAGCAAAGGCCTTTCCCATTTGAGCCTGGTGATCGTTGACTGCCAAGGGCTGGTGTGTCCCAGCTAACCAAGCTTCAGTCTCAAACGACAAATGGTAATGAAGAACCTCGCCCTGCGCGCGGCCTGTTATTTAGGAAACCACGAATTTGAGCAGCGTTTCGCCCAGCTTCAATTCATCGCCGCTCATCAGCGCGTGCAATTTGCCCTGTGGCAGCTTGGGCGAGCCGTTGATGAACGTGCCGTTGGCGCTGCCCAGGTCTTCGATGAAAAACTTGCTCTCACGCACGATGATCTTGGCGTGACGGCGCGACACGCGCGCGGCCGGATCGTATTTCGACAAATCCACTTCAGGCCGGATGCCGCGATTGGGATCAACACGTCCGATCAGGCTTTCGCCCTCGGCATTGAGGGGAAACTGGACATTCATTTCGTTAGTCCCGAGCACGACCAGTTTGGCCGTCGTGCGTTGGGCGCGCCCGCAATAGGCGCAGAAAAGATCGCCCGTCGCCAGTTCGCGCCCGCAATTAGTGCAGGTTTGCAAGGGCACAGGCGGCGCGGAATAGTCCACCTGACGCAAGATCGGCGCCTGGCCCTGCATACGGCGCAAGTGTTCGACCAATTCATCGCCAAAGGCTTTGGCTGACGCAAAGCGGTTTTCGGGTTTGTATTCGACCGAGCGGCAAAGCAATTCTTCCATCTCGGGCGTAATTTCGGGATTGACTTGGCGCGGTTTGGGGTTCTTGGCGAAATCGAAGATCAACAGCGGATTGTCCTGCGGGTCCTGTCCAGTCAGCAGGTGAAACATCGTCGCGCCCAAGCTGTAAATATCCGAACGCGCTTCGACGTTACCCGCAAACAACTCCGGCGGCGCATAGCCCATCGTGCCGATGGCCGTGACGCCTTTAACCGTCGGCGCCACAAAGCGCGCGATGCCGAAATCCACCAGCATGATGCGGTTGGTGCGCGCATCCACCATCAAGTTCGCCGGTTTCAAATCGCGGTAAATGATCGGCGGGTTTTGCGAGTGAATGTAATCGAGCACGTCGCTGACTTCGATGGCCCATTTGGTAACGGTCAATTCATCCAGTTTGCCGCCCGCCGCGCGTTGCCGTGCCGCCAGATCGCCGCCGTCAATAAATTTCATGACCAGGTAATAACGCCCGCGCGCGGTGTCAAAGAAGTATTGCAGGATGGTCGGAATCGAAGGGTGATCGAGTTGGGCGAGCAGTTCGGCTTCGCGTTTGAAGTCGTCAATCGCCTTCGTGCGCGCCGAATCGTCGGCGAACATCTCGATCATCTCTTTGACCGCGACCTTACGGTTGGCGAGGTTCTGGTCTTCCGCCATGTAGACCGACCCCATCCCGCCGCCGCCGATGCGCCGCACGATCTTATAGCGGTCGGCCAACAACGTACCGGGCGGAAGTTGTATGCCTGCCGTGTTATTGCCGGATGCGTTCATACTCAGGTGTGACGTTCGCCCATCTCCTGTTACAACCCCCGGCCCAAGCATTTGGGATGGAGGCGGCGGCGCTGCCAACTCTTGGGGCCATCCGCATTCGCCGCAAAACGGATCACCGGGTGTGGTGGGCTGGCCACATTCGGGACAGAATGGCATAACCGAATCTTAAGAAGTTTAGAAGCTCAATACTGAAAGCCGAAAACAAGTTGCTCTGCCGCCAAGATCCGAATCCGTGGCGCGGCTCTCAGCCATTCAGGACAAATTTCAAAAAGGTCTTGCCGACGATAATCTCGTCGTTGTTTTTCAGCGGTTGTTTATTCCCCGGCAATAAACGCGCGCCGCGATTGACAAAGGTGCCGTTCGTGCTGCCCAGGTCTTCGATGGTGAACTGACTGTTCAGCCATTGAATGCGGGCGTGCCGCCGCGAGACTTTCGCTTCGGGATCATCCTGGTCCAAATCCACATCCGGGAAGATGCCGCCATCCGCATCCCAGCGCCCGATCAGCGCTTCGTCGCCGGTCAGCGCAAACTCTTTGCCGAGTTTGCCGCCGCGTTGAATAACCAATTTGGCGCGTGCCATAGACGTTTCCTCTGCCACTGAAACTGAGGTCGCATGCAAAGCCCCAGTCGGGCCTTTGACCACGCTGGTCACATTGAGCGCACTGTTGACGGACGTTTGATTCCCCACATTCGCCGGATTGCCCCGGGACGACACAATGTTCGGCGGCGTCGCGCGCGCCGACGGAGCGCTCGACACCACAGGGGCAGCGGGCGCTACTTTGGGAGGCGGCGCGGTATACGGCGTCGCCGGTTTCGGCGTCACGCTGTCGCGCACAAAACTGGGCGGCGGTGGCGGCACGAATTGCGGCGGCGCTGGCGCGACAGGCGGTTGCGCCGGCACCGCGCGCACCGAGGCTGCGGCACTCAATTTTGCCCCACACTCGTCACAATACTCCGAACCATCCAGATTATCGGTGCTGCATTGCTGGCATCTGATCATAGCTTCCGTTGCCCCCGCTTCAAGGCAATTGCATCTTCGGTGAATGCCGGTGTGAATGCCTGGGTTGAATTCTTACGGATAACTCAAGCCAACGGCTGTGTGGGTCAGTACATCAACAGCGTCGTTCTTTTCGCCTGCCGCTTAACTCACGTTGGTCACGCGCCAGCGCAGGCGCTGCAACGTGAGGCATTCTACAACGGCTCATTATGCTTATGTCAGAATTGTTTGCAACCGTTCGGCCCGGCAAATTGCTTTGCTTTCCGCGCATCTGTTACCATCCGCCCGCTCGAAATCGTCTTTTCCCATGAGGCCGTTATGCCAAATCGCACCTGCTTACTTCTGCTGATTGTGTCGCTCGCTGTCTCGCTGTCTTGCGGGACACGCACGCAAACGCGTGTGCCAACCGGGACACCGCCCGCCGGCCCCGCTGGTTTGGATGTCAAACGCGTCCGCGAACTGTTGCAACACCTGGCGGGCGCGGACTTGAAACCCGCGCAGGTCGAGATCAAAAGCGTCGCGCCCGGCACCGGCAGCGATAACGCCGTCGTCGAAGCGCGCGTCGAAACCGCCTACCGCTTCCAACGCGAGAACGGCGATTGGAAAATCGCCGAAGTGCGTTTGGGCGACCGCCAATGGGAATCGCTAGAATTGGTCGAGACCGCCGTGCGCCTCGAAAAAGAACGCCGCACCACCGGCTTGCTGAAACGCCTCGCCGACGGGCTCGAGGCCTACCGCCGCGAGCAAGGCCGGTTTGTCCCCACCGAAGATATGAGCGTACTGCTCGATCACCTGTCACCGCGTTACATCGGCGATCCGTTGCGCTTCGATTGGTGGGGCACGCAGTTCGTTTATCGCGGCACGGCCACGAGCTATCAACTGCTTTCCGCCGGAGCCGACCGCAAGCCCGGCACCAAGGACGACCTCGTCATCGAAAACGGCGCATTGCGCGCGATCCTCGAATAAAAGAATCACCGACTACTGCATGCAATACGTTCCTGCTGAACACCAAAAAGCGTTAGACAAGGCCTTTCGCAGCACGGTCATCATCGTGTTGTCCTTTTGTTTTACACCGCTGCTGCTGGTCGCCCTTGGTTATTTCATCGGCGCCAAAGGCGGCGCCATCCGCGCTGCCGAGACCTACCTGTTGGTAACCAAAGCGGCCTATGGCGGCGCGTTGATCGCGGGCGTGGCGGTCGTGGCGCTGCGGCGTTTCTGGCTGAAGCTCATGCGCGGCGGCAAACGCCCGGTAGCGGCAGTGTTGCGCAAGCTGCGCCTGCTCGCATTGCTCGGTTCAGTGCTGGGCGAAATCGTGGCGATCATCGGCTTCGTCGCCTATTCGTTATCGGGCGATTATCAATTTTGCTGGCGGCTGGGCGTCGTCGGCTTGCTGTTAATTTTGTATTGCTTTCCGCGCCGCTGGGAATGGGAACGCACGCTCACCCACCACGCGCAAGCCTAAGCGCACCGGCCGTTCACTGGATTTGAGGAGAAGATGGCTCAGAATGATTTGAAGATGTGCCAGTCCTGCCGCGCGCTGATACCGGCGAATGCGCCGCGCTGTGAGATGTGTGGCGCCGAAGGTCATTACGCCGCGCGCGCGGGCAGCACGGATGGCGAAGCCTTTGGGCTTTTCGCCAATTGGCCGGTGACGACGTTGTTGCTAACGGCCAATGTGCTGATTTACGCGCTGGGATTGCTTTATCAAATGCGGCTCTTTGCGCAAGAAGGCGCAGCGCAAAGTTTCTCACTGACGCCCCATCCCTATGTAAACGAAATGTTCGGCTCGTCGCTGCCCACCCTACGGCAAAGCGGCGAATGGTGGCGCTTGCTGGCCTCCTGCTTTCTGCATGGCGGGCCGATTCACTTGCTCTTTAACAGCATGGCGCTGATTCAGGCGGGCCGCCTCGGCGAAGAGGTTTATGGACGCGCGCAATACATCTGTCTGTATGTGATCACCGGGGTCGCGGGCAACTATTTGGCGATTATGTTCGGCTCGCGCGTCGTCGGCGCCTCGGGCGCAATCTTCGGCTTGATTGCAGCGCTGGCGGTGTATGGGTACCGGAATTCCAACAGCCGCTTGCGCCAGGACATGGTGTATTGGTTGTTGTATGGCTTGGCGATGAGCTTCTTCCCCGGCATCAGCATGGCGGCCCATGCCGGTGGCGCGGTGTCGGGCGCGGCGCTGGCGTTCGTTTTGCAAGACCAGGAACATCTGCGCCAAAGCTTCACGCGAACACGCTTCGCGCAGGCGCTGGGCGCAGTGGCTTGCTTGTTGATCCTTGCGACGGGCGTCAGCGCCGTGCGCAATGTGTTGCGGCAAAGCGAGGCCTTGCGTGTGGCCACCGCCGCCGAACGTGTTTACACCGTCTGGCTGAATCATCTGCGACTGAACAAGCTGTTGGCGGGCGCGCAATTGCGCCAAGCCACCCCAGATACCAACACCGCTGAACTGCCCAGCCTCGCCGCTTTCGCCAAGCAATTGGATCAAACGCAGAAGGCCCTGTGCAGCGACGTCGGCGCGCTCGAACGGCTGCCCAGCAGCGGCGAACAGGACGCGCAGTTGTATCGGCGTCTCGCCAATCAATTACGCGCGCGCTGTGACAAGCCGGTGGCGATCTCACCCAACGGCAGCGAAGCGGAGTTGGAAGCGAGCCTGGCCGCCTTGCAAAAACAAACCGCCAACGGCCCTGAACTCGATCAGACGATGCAGGAATACGAGCGTTGGCTGGGCGACAAAGCAGTGAGTTTGCGCGTGCCATTGAATGAACTGAAACCGCGCATCCGGAATATGCCGAGTGAGCAAGGTGAGATGCCGGACGCCAAACAGTAAAACGCTACGTGATGTAAGTTGAGGACTATGTTGATGCTGAACCAAAAACTGACAGCCACTTCGCGCGCCCTATTCAGAGTGCTTGCGCTCAGTCTGTTCCTCAACGGCCTCGTCTTTGCGCAAAGCAGTCCGCCCGCGCCAACCACTGTGCCAACTGCCGCGCAACGCACAACCAACGACAATCCGCGCCAACAGGCCTTCCTGCGTTTTATGGAAGCGCGCCGCCTGAAGGCCGAAGCCTTCCGCCTGCGCGGCGACGCCAAGCTGATTGACCAGGCCATCGAAGCTTACCGCGACACCATCTGGCTCGATCCACAAGCCGCCGAGCCGCGCGTTGATCTGGGCGAACTCTATCTCTTCGCCAAAGGCGATCAACGCTCCGCCGAACGCGAGGCTGTCGAAGCCATCAAACGCGACGCCAATTGCGTGGGCGCGCATCTGCTGTTGGCGCGCTTGTCCATCGCCGTCATCAAACTCGACAACCAAAGCCAGCAACAAGTCGCCACCCAACTCGAACGCGCCGCGCGCGCATACGAAACCGTCGTCAAACTCGATTCCAACAATGCCGAAGCCTGGGCCTTGCTGGCCGAGTTGTACGGCATGAAAAACGACGCGGCCAACCAACTGCACGCGCTGGAACGCTGGGCCAGTGCGCCGCTGCCCAGCGATCAGAATTTTTATTACTGGCTCTCCAACACCGAACTCACGCCCGACCGCGCCTTCGCCCAATTGTCGCAAGCCTATTTGCGCGAGGGCCGCAACCGCGAGGCGCTGGATGCCGCGCGGCGCGCTTATGAATTCGATCCTGAAAACAACGACTACGGCCGCAACCTGATCTCGGCCATCCGCGCCGCCAACAAGATTGATGAAGAATTGAAACTGTATGCGCGGCTTTCAAAAACTGCGCCGAGCGCCACGTTGGAAATCGGTTACGGCACAGCGCTGCTGCGCGCCGGCAAATACGCCGAGGCCATTGAAAAGCTGCGTGAACGTGCCAAAGGCGAAAACGCCAACGCCAGCTTGATCGGATTGCTGGCCACCGCGCAACGCCGCGCCGGACAACGCGCCGCCGCCGTCGAAACGCTCAAAGCCGGACTCGCGCGTGCTGAAGCCAATGCGCGTCCGAGCCTGCTGCTCGATCTCGCCGACACCTACGAAGAATTGGGCCGCACCGACGATGCCCTGGCGCAATACGACCAGCTTTACGAAACGCTGACCGCCAAAGGCCCCATCAACGAACAAACCGCCGCCCTCTTCAATCACGTCGTCGGCAAGATGGCGCGCCTGCTGCGCCGCAGCGGCAATCAGGCCAAGCTGCAAGCCTTGCTCACGCGCGCGCGCCGGGCGATTGACGAACAGAATCCGCTGATCGAAACGCTCACCATCGAAAGCCTGCGCGAAGAAGGCAAACGCCGCGAGGCCCTCGACCTCACGCGCGCCACCATCCGCCGCGCCCCCGCAGACCGCGGATTGCGCCTGACCGAAGTGCTGATCTTGAACGAACTCAAAAGCTACAAAGAAAGCGCCGACTTGTTGCGCAACATGCTCACCGGCCAGCCCGAACGCGCCGCCGAAGACTCCAACGTGCACTTGATCCTCAGCAACGTGCAGATGCAGGCCGGCCAGTTAAAAGACGCCGAAACCTCAGCGCGCAAAGCCCTCGAACTCAACCCCGGCGACAACGACGCGCAGTTGCAATTGAGCGCGGTGCTGGACCGCGCCAAGCAGCACGACGCAGCCGAAAAGATTTTGCGCGAGTTGCTCGAACGCGAACCGGACAATGCCACCGCGCTGAATAACCTCGGCTACTTGCTGGCCGAACGCGGCGAGCGTTTGCCCGAAGCACTCGCGCTGATCGAACGCGCCGTCGCCATCGAACCGCTCAACGGCAGCTTCCTCGACAGTCTCGGCTGGACGCAATTTAAACTGGGCAATGCCGAAAAGGCGCGCGAGTCTTTGGAAAAAGCCCTCGCGCAAACGCGCCGCAACCCCACCCTGCACGAACATCTGGGCGACGTGCTGCACAAACTCGGCAAACTCGCCGAGGCCCGCCGCAATTGGGAAAAGGCGCTGGAATACACGTTGGAAGCGGATGAGACGGCGCGGTTGAAGGGTAAGTTGAAAGACGCACGTTGACGCGCCGGGAGCACACGATGAAACAGCCAGCAGCCAAAGACACGGCCGCTCAAACCGAGCAGGACAATGGCTGGAAGGAGATGCTCGATGCTTTCTTTCAAAGCTTCGTGGCGTTCTTCTTCCCGCTGATTTACACCGACATTGATTGGGCGCGCGGCTACGAATTCCTCGACAAGGAACTCGCCAAGCTGGGCCGCGCGCACGCGGGCGGCAAACGCCTAGCCGACAAACTGGTCAAGGTCTGGCTGAAAGACGGGCGCGAGGCCTGGCTGCTGATTCACCTGGAAATTCAGGGCCGCCCCGAAAAGCTCTTCAACCGGCGGACGTATATTTACAACTACCGCATCTTCGACCGCTACGGTTGCGAGGTCATCAGCCTGGTCATCCTGACCGGGGGCGGCGGCGCGCGCGTGGGCCGCTACGAAGTCGCGCGTTGGGGCTTCCGGCTGCTCTGCGAATTTCCGGTCGCGCGCATCACCGACTATCGCGGGCGCGAGGACGAATTGCTGGCGAGTCAGAATCCCTTTGCGTGGGTGGTGCTGGCGCAGTTGAAGATGTTGGAGGCCAAAGGCAACGCGCAAAAGAAGCTGGCGGCGAAGCGGGAGCTGATGCGCGGGCTGTTGCGCGGCGGCGCTGATAAGCAGTATATCAACAGCTTGTTGCGGTTTATTGATTGGGTGATGGTGTTGCCAGTAGAGTTGGAGGAGCAACTGGATTATGAACTCAAAGCGGAGGGAAAGAAGATGCCATTTATGACGAGTTGGGAACGCCGCGGATTTGCCTGGGGGCTTGAAGCGGGCGAGGAGAAAGGCAAGCAGAAAGGCAAGCAGGAAGGCAAGCAGGAAGGCAAGCAGGAACTTGTGCTGGAGCAGTTGACGCACAAGTTCGGCACGCTGGATGAAGAAGTGCGGGCACGCTTGACACAACTGCCAGAGGCGAAGTTGCAGCAGTTGGGCACGGACTTGATAGATTTCAGCGAGCCGCAAGACCTGGAAAAATGGTGGCGGCGGCATGTGCGGGTACGCGAGCGCGCCGCCAGTAAAAACGGGCGCACGCACTGAACGCGCGGTGACTGAGGCGCGCGAACAGCTTCAACCTGAATCTGATGAGGCGAAGAAAATGCCGGACGTGATGAGTTGGGAGCAGCAAGCCTATACGCGCGGTTTGCGTGCGGGTTGGGAAGAAGGCTGGCAAGCTGGGCAGCACGAAGGGATGACGCAGGTGGTGCTACGCCAGTTGACGTTTAGGTTTGGCAAGCTCGACCAGGAAACACGGGAAGAAATCGAAGACCTTGCGCCGGCGCCGTTGGCCGACCTGGCTGAAGCGCTCCAGTGTTTTGCGGAGCCGGGTGATTTGCGGTTGTGGCTTAATAAACGAATCATCTTGATGGGATTGCTTCAGGGGTCGCTGCGCCGCCAGCTCGGAAAACTTGAGCCAGAGACAGAAGCGGAGATTGACCGCTTGCCCATGGCGCAAAGGCATAAGCTGCGCGCGGCAATGGCAGCTTTCACCGCGCAGCAGGATTTGAAGCAATGGCTGCGGCGGCGTCTGCGGGTACGCAAACGAGCCACGGCAGCGCGACTTGAGCCGGGGCGCACGCAGTGAAACCGCGAACCTCAAGATGACGATCACGCTTCCATCATTCGCCAAAATCAACTGGACGCTCGAAGTGCTGGGCAAACGGCCCGACGGCTATCACGAATTGCGCACGTTGCTGCAAACACTCAGCGTGGGCGATGAACTGACCTTTGAATCAATTGAGCGCGGCATCGAATTGCACAGCACGCATCCTGAATTGCCGCTGGACGAAAGCAATCTGATTCATCGTGCCGCGCGCGCGCTGGCGGAATTCACCGGTTGCACAAAGGGCGTGCGCGTGACGATCAACAAACAATTGCCAATGGCGGCGGGCCTGGGCGGCGGCAGCAGCAATGCGGCGGTCACGTTATTGGCCTTGCTCAAACTTTGGGATTTGCAGATCGAGCCGCGCGACTTGTTTCGCCTGGGCGCACAGTTGGGCGCGGATGTGCCGTTCTTTTTTATCGGCGGCACCTGCCTCGGCGTGGGGCGCGGCGA
>JAYUCP010000359.1:0-1748 GCA_043740245.1 Acidobacteriota bacterium
GCAGATGCCAGGGCGCGGCGATCAGCAGCGCCAGCGGCACGCCCGTCAAAAGGCGCAGCTCTTTCAGTTCGCCTAGGCTGCGCGTCAGCAACAGGAACAGGCCGATTGGCCCCGCGACAAAGACGATGCCGATCAACCCTTTGGTAACCAGCGCGACGCCGGCGCTGGCATACAGGCCGTAATACCAACGCTTCTGCTTTCCCGCGCCGAAAAAGCCGCGCAGGAAGCAGTAATGCGCCAGCGTGAACCAGAGCGTCAGCAAGGCTTCGGGAATCATGGTGCGGGTGAACAGATACATCCCAACGCACGTGCCAATGGCTGCAGCGGCATAAAGCCCCGCGCGTTCGGAATAAGCCCAGCGCCCGAAGTGATAGAGCAGCAGGGCCAATAGCACGATGGCGCTGACGATGGGGAACCGCACGGCAAAAGTGTTAAAGCCGAAGAGCTTGAATGACGCCGCGACCGCCCAATACAGCAGCGGCGCTTTTTCCAGATAGCGCACGCCGTTGACGTGCAGCGTCACCCAATCGTGGCGCAAGAGCATCTCTTTGGCGGCCTCGGCATGGGCGGCATCGGCGTCATCCAACAGGGATGGCTTGAACGAGGTGGCGGCAAAAATCAGGAAGATAAACAGTAGCAAAAGTGCCAGGGTGTAGCGTTGTTGCATAGGGCGTCGCAGCGGGCTGACTATGACCTCATAAAAGCTGGTACGCGAATTGATAGGTGTAGATGAGACGGGGGCGAAGGCTTTTGGAGTTCGGAGAATCTGAACCATATAATCGCCGCGTATTTGCAAGCGGGCGCGCGCTTGAGATGTTCAACCGCGCGCCCAACCAACGAGCACAAATTATCGTACAGGCCATCAATCGAGCAAGTTGCCAGGCAGTTGAGCATTCACGCATGACAACCACACCGGAAATCTTCAATCGCAAGCTAAGCCACTTCGATCTCTGCGCCCATCAGGACGTAGAGTTTCGCCATAAGACCACCTGGTTTGAACACGTGGAATTGGCGCCGCAAGCCTTAACCGACGCCTGTCTGGAAAACATTGATCTGCGCGTCGAAGTCCTGGGCAAACGGCTCAACTATCCGTTGGTCATTACGGGGATGACCGGGGGCGTGGATGAGGTCGGCGTCTTCAATCGTGAAATGGCGGCGCTGGCGGATCGTTGGGGCATAGGTTTCGGCGTCGGTTCGCAACGCGTGATGTTGCGGCATCCGGAATCCGCCGCCAGTTTTCAAGTGCGCGCTGCAGCGCCGAACGTGCTGCTGTTCGGCAATCTCGGCATTGCGCAGGCGCGCGAGTTGAGCACGCGCGCGGCGGTGGGATTGGCCGAAGCGATTGGCGCTGATGCGTTGTGCATTCATTTCAACACGGCGATGGAGGTGATTCAGGAACGCGGCGACCATGACTTTCGCGGTTCGCTGGCGGCGCTGCGGCGGCTGGTGAATGAATCTTCAATGCCGATCATTGCCAAAGAGACAGGCTGTGGCTTTGCACGCGAGACGGGCGCGCAATTGTTGGACGCGGGCGTGCAATGGGTGGATGTATCGGGCGCGGGCGGAACTTCGTGGGTGGGCGTCGAGACGATTCGCAATCGCGCCAACCGTGAACTGGGCGAAGCGTTTTGGGACTGGGGGTTGCCGACAGCGGCCAGCGTGTGTGAATTGCAACCGCTCGGATTGAACCTGATCGCTTCAGGCGGCATGCGCACGGGCCTGCAAGCGGCCAAGGCGCTGGCGCTGGG
>JAYUCP010000360.1:0-10513 GCA_043740245.1 Acidobacteriota bacterium
GGGGAAACATATCGTTTGCGTTTCCCCGTGCTCCCCGTGTCCCCCGTGGTTATTCTGTCTGACACTTGCTTTAACATCGCCAACTCGCAATTTGCCAAAACCACCACCCCCCCAGTATGATGCGCGCACTCCATTCGACAACGCAGTCCTATTCATAAACCAAGCTTTTCTGGAGGCTTTATGTGGTTGGGTGTCATCCGGCTTGCGCTTTTCGTCTCGCTACTGTCCGGCTTCGCGCTGGCGCAAAACAACAAGACCGCCGAAGAAGTTTTGCAGCAAGCCATCGCGGCGATTGGCGGGCTCGAAAAATTGCAAAGCATCAAGACCCTTTACGCCGAAGCCGTCAACACGCGGCAGGACATCGGTCAAAGCTACCTGCCCGCCTTCAACGAAGATTTCGCCCGTGTGCCGCGCGAGACGTTTATCACCGAGACCTGGGTGGATTTCACGACGGGCCGACGCTATTGGCAGCGCAAACTCGATAACGCGAAATACATCAACCTTGTCACGCCCACGTGGGGCGCGAACCTAACCGGTGACCGCCACAACCATCTGGGCGCGGCGGTGGTTGACCTATACCAGCATCGCAATCGCCACATGACTTTTCCGGGGCCGCTGTTCACGGCTTTGGAACTGAAAAGCCAATTGCAACGGCTGCCCGATCAAAAGTTTCAAGACCGGCTGCATTCCGTGATTGCCTTCAACGATCTGAATCGCACTTGGCGGCTGTTTGTGGATCAATCGTCCGGGCTGCTTGCCAAAATCGAAACCGATCAAATCGCGCCTGTGCGCGGCAAAGTGGCGTTGGAATACCGCTACTCCAAATGGAAAGAGATCAACGGCGTCAAACTGCCGCTGCGCACCGAAGGCTTGAACACACAGAACGGTACGAGTAACTGGGCGATTGAAGATCAGTGGGTCGAACTCAACAAACCCGAAGGCGATTGGTTCAACAGCCACGCCGACATGATGAAAGAGGGCGTTGAGCGCGTCGCGCGTGACCGCGAAGCCATGAAAGCGCCGCCTGCCCCGCTCAAATACGACAAGCTGGGCGAAGGCATCTACTTCATTCGCGGCACGATTGGCTCGCTGGCGGTGGCGATGGGCGAATACACGTTTATCGTCGAAGCCCCGACTGGCGAAGCGCGCTCCAAACAAATCATCGCCCTGGCCAAAGAGCTACTTCCCAATAAACAACTCGTGGCTGTCGGTGTAACACACTGGCATTACGACACCGTGGCCGGGTTGCGCGCCTATGTGGCCGAGGGCGTGCGCATCGCCGCGTCAACAGCCGCCAAGGACTTTCTGGAAAAGTTCCTGACGGCGAACACGCACGACGATGCGTTGAGCAAGAGTAAAAACAAACCGCAGTTCCTCTGGATCGAAGGCGAACACAGTCTTTCGCGAGGCGGCCGCACCATTCAAGCAGTAGACATTCCCAACGGTCACGCGGCAGGAATGCTGGGACTTTTCATCGCGGGCGATGGCATTTTATTTATCGGCGATATTTTCCCCGACAACGATCCCGCGCACGCCCAAGCGGTGCTGGACGCCATTCAAAAACACAAACTCGAAGTCAAACAGGTCGTCGGTTCGCGCGGCGGGCCGGCGACGCTACAACAACTACAACAACAGGCGGCAGCAACAGTCCGCCCCATCAACTAAACATCAGCGCTATGCAGCAAGATCATCTGAAACGCGAAGTCTTGGCCGAGTTTCTCGGCACCCTCGTCTTGATTACCTTTGGCTCAGCCGTCGTCGCCCAGGTCGTGCTGAGCGGTCACAAAAACGGCGAGTATCTCTCCATCAACCTAGCCTGGGGCTTGGCTGTCACAATGGGCATCTATATCGCGGGCGGTGTGAGTGGCGCGCACCTCAATCCCGCCGTCACCTTTGCGCTGGCAGTGCACCGCGATTTTGAATGGCGCAAAGTCATCCCCTATTGCCTCGCACAATTAGCCGGGGCCTTTGGCGGCGCGGCCATCACGCTGATGGTTTACCGCGAGGCCTTCAACGCCTTTGACGGCGGCCAGCGCCAGATTCTGGGCGAGAAAGGCACGGCAGGAATTTTTTCAACTTACCCGCAAGCCTATCTTTCAACGGCTGGCGGATTGGTGGATCAGATTGTTGGCACGGCCCTGCTGCTGCTGGTTATTCGCGCCATCGGCGACGCCCGCAACAATGCGCCGACGGGTAACATCGCGCCGTTGTTTGTCGGCTTGCTCGTAGTGGTGATCGGTATGTGCTTTGGCCTGAATGCGGGCTATGCCATCAACCCCGCGCGTGATTTGGGACCGCGGTTGCTCACGCTGATTGCCGGTTGGGGGCCGGGTGTTTTCACGGCGGGCAACCATTGGTTCTGGGTGCCGATTGTCGGGCCCTTAATTGGCGGTGTAATCGGCATTGCCATTTACGATAACTTAATTGCCAGGCTTCACCCAACCCAGGCGGAGTAACATAGACATGAAAGTCGCTACGTGGAATGTTAATTCGATTGCTGTGCGATTACCTCAAGCTTTGGACTGGGTAAAAGCCAACCAGCCGGACGTGCTCTGCCTGCAAGAAATTAAATGCACGGATGATAAATTCCCGGCTGATAGTTTCAAGGAACTCGGCTATCACGCCGAGATTTTTGGACAGCCGAGTTACAACGGCGTCGTCATTTTGTCGCGAACGGAAGCAAGTCAGGTGCAAAAAGGGTTTCCCGATGATGACCCCGACGCGCAACGCCGGTTGCTGTCGGCACTGATTGGCGGCGTCAGAATTATCAATGTTTACATCCCGAATGGCTCGGAAGTTGGTTCAGAAAAATACGCCTACAAACTTGCCTGGCTTAGCCAATTGAAGAATTTCTTTGAACAGCATTGCTCAAATCAAGAACCGCTAGTGATCTGTGGCGATTTCAACATCGCCCCCGAAGATCGCGACGTACACGATCCCATCCTCTGGTATGGCAAGATTCTGTGCAGCCCGGAAGAACGCGAAGCCCTTAATCAAATTGCGCAATGGGGCTTGGTGGATGTCTTTCGCCAACATCATCAGGAACGCGGATTATTTTCGTGGTGGGATTATCGGGGCGGCGGATTTCGGCGCAATTTTGGCCTGCGGATAGATCATCTCTGGGCCACGACTCCTCTGGCGGCGAAGTGTGTTAGCTGTGTGATTGATACTGCGCCGCGCAAATTGGAGCGGCCATCGGATCATGCTCCGGTAATCGCCGAGTTTAATTTGTGACACAAAATAAAAAAAGCCGGCCAGCTTGCTTAACGCGCACCGACCGGCAGAGCAGGAGTAGGCAAAAAGGAGGCGAGGTAACTTGCCTGCCCTGAGGCAGAGGTAAAAGGCAACAGTCGTGGGCTGGAAAAAGGGGCACCTTTTTTCTCAAGCTTTGGTTACTATTGCCTTTTACCTCTACCGCAGCGGCGTACTCCTGTTGTTATTTCAGGGCCGCGATTGAGGTGAATCCCCGTGAAGCATTCACCTCAATCGCCGGTGCCAGCTTTTGTCCGTAGCCTCCTGGACAAATGCTGACAGCCTAGCTAACTCAAAAGGACTAACTCAAAAATCGAATCGCGCGCCAGCTTATTCCGGTATTTGACAGTTTGATGGTGATGGCTCGACCTAACACACGCGGCGTGATAACAAACAAATAGACGCCAAGCCGGAATCCGGCCAACGATTGGCCGCCGGAACATACAGCGATTAACTTAAATCTTTTCTGCGCGATCAACGTTCCGACTCGTGGCATAACACTTTATCCACGGAGCAAGCAGTGATTCAGCAGTGATTCAGCAGGGATGGGAAGCAGGAAAGAGGCTGGTAAGATGAGCGAATAGACCCGTAAAGAAAATCAGTCAAGGCATAGGCAGTCAATTATCCAGACGAATACTCGCCTGACTTAACCGGATACCTGATAACCAAACTGATTAGATAACTAAACGGGTTTCACGCTTTGTTCAACCACCAACACCAATTCACCAGGGCGACAAACACCAACTGAACAAAGGCGCTGAATCCTAAGTTATAGGCAACATATCGGATGTTTTAGCGGGGAGCTTTAGGCCAATTTGCGGGAGGAGCATTTGGAGGGATGCAACCTGGTTGCCGTTAAGCACTCTTTCAAGTTGGGCAACGTAAACTTGCGTTACGTTTATTGGCAGTCAGTTGCTTACGACGGGGCGGATTCTACATATTCGACTTTGGCGCGTCAACAACAAAATAGCTTTGCGCTGCCTTTCTCTCTTTACGATGCCCCTGCTTAATCAATCAAGATAACAGAGTGAACTGAATTGGATCATCCGATGGAATGTGGTTGTGCCAACAATCAGAGTCTGCGCGGAGCCGCCGTGAATGCTTACATCACGCGTTTCCTGGCGCGCATCAAGACAGAAGAACCTGACGAGGCGCTGTTCGCTTGCCGTATTTGCGGCGCAAAATGGCAACGTGACGAGCGCGAGGACAGCGTCCGCGTGCAGCTTATTCGTATAGGAAAAACACCCGGCAAAACTGAGGAGTAAATAAGCTATGGCAATGCCTACCCGGCAAAACCCTGACAACGGTAATTTAGAGGTATTGGTACAAGGTGAATGGGTCTTATTCGAACAATACCGCAAACAACAGATAGATGATGCCTATCAAACATCCGTCAAATTTCTGCGAGAAAGGCTGGGCGAAGATCATGCACGAAAAATGGAAGAGTCCGTTGAACAACAAACAGAACAATAATGCGCAAGTAACTCGATTGGCGACTCGCTGCTTATTTCTTTTACTTGTTTTTTTACCAGCCCACGCATTGGCGCAAGCCCCAGCCAGCGACCGGCGCGCCAGCGAGACTCGCCATCTCGATCTGGATTACACCAAGCAACTGCGCACTTATCGAACGCATGAAGAATGGCAAACGCGCGCCGCAGCCTTGCGCAAACAGATTCTGGTAAGCGCCGGATTGTGGCCGCAACCGGCAAAACAACCGATTCAGGCCGCGATTTTCGACAAAGTTGATCGTGGCACGCATACCATCGAGAAGGTTTATTTTGAGAGCTTCCCCGGCCATTACGTCAGCGGGAATCTCTATCGCCCGAAAAACCAAACGGGCAAAGTACCTGCGGTGTTACTCCCGCACGGCCATTGGAGCTATGGGCGGTTGGAAAACACGCCGCTGAATTCCGGCCCATTGCGCGCGGCGAGTTTTGCCCAACAGGGTTACGTGGCGTTCACGTGGGACATGGTTGGCTACAACGACAGCGTTGCCATCAGCCATCGTTTTGCCATTGGCCACCGCGAAGGCACGGCGCGCGAAGTTTTATGGAGTGTCAATCTGCTCGGACTGCAACTTTGGAATAGCATCCGCGCGGTTGATTTCCTGTTATCGCTGCCAGAAGTGGATGCGGAAAAGATCGGCTGCACGGGTGAATCAGGCGGCGGGACGCAAACGTTTTTACTCGCGGCGGTGGATGACCGAATCAAGGTGGCGGCGCCGGTCAATATGGTCTCGACGATTATGCAAGGCGGCAGCCTTTGCGAGAATGCGCCGAACCTGCGCATTGATACTAACAATGTCGAGATTGCCGCGCTGTTTGCGCCGCGCCCGCTGCTAATGGTATCGGCGACGGGCGACTGGACGAAGAACACGTTGAATGTCGAGTATCCCGCCGTGCGCAACATCTATCGTCTCTTCGGCGCTGAGGAGCGCGTGCAAGCAGTGCAAATGAATGCCCCGCACAATTACAACCAGGACAGCCGCGAAGCCGTCTATGGCTGGTTTGCGCATTGGTTCAAAGGCCGCGCGGAAACAACGCCGCTCAAAGAACGCGGCGTCAGTGTCGCGGCCTTGCCCGAATTGCTGGTGTTTTTTGGGCGGCAGCGTCCGGCCAACGAGTTAAACGAGCAACAATTGATCGAAGCTCGCATCACTGCGGCCAAACAGCAACTGGCCGCGCTGCAACCCGCCAACGCCGCCGCGCTGCCCGAATTCCGCGAACAACTCGGCACTGCGTTCAAATATGCTTTGTTGGCCGAGTACCCAACGGCCGGCGAGATTAACGTAACAAAGCGCGAAAGCTTGCCCGGCGGCGCTGAAACAATCGAACTAACTCGCCTGAGTGCAAATGACCGCGTGAGGCTTCAGGCCTACAAAGCGGCAGACGTTGGCGCGCCTGTTACATTGCTTGTGACACCGCCAGGCAGTAACACGCCCCAAGAATTGATTGATGCCTTGCGCGCGGCTAAACAGACCGTTGTCAGGGTTGAAGTCTTTGCTAATTTCACTGACAAAGACACGCTCGCCCGCATCAAGTTTTTCACGACCTATAACCGCACCGCCGCCGCCAATCGTGTGCAAGACGTGCTGACAGCATTGGCTTATGTGCAGCAATCATTGCTGTCAGCAACCGCAGGCAAGCCGCGTGTGTCTGTGATTGGTTTGGGCGAGGCGGGTTTATGGACGTTGCTCGCACGCGGGTTGGCGCCGCGCATCGAACGTACTGTGGTGGATGTCAGCCAGTTCGATTCGGCGAGCGATGAAGCCTTTTTGGAGAGTTTGCCGATTCCCGGCTTGCGGCGTGCAGGCGATTTCGTGACGGCGGTGACGCTCGCGCCCTGCACGCCGCTGGTGATTCACAATAGCGGCGGCAAGTTCAATACAACCGCGCTCGCCGATGTTTATCGCCGCCTGGGGCGCGCCGAAGATTTTCGCGCGCAGACGGAACAGCTCACGCCAAAACAGTTGGTTGCGCTGGTTACGCAACGATGAAAGAATGCCTCGGTAATTCGCGCTTTTATTTTTGGCTGAAATACGAAAGGAAACTCAATGCCTGACAGTACGCAACCGGTCAATTCCCAAACCCTGGTGGTTGACTTCGAGCAACTCACATACGAAACGGTCGAGCAAGCCAATGGCAGTGCCACGGTCGTGCGCTTCAAGGTCGAAAATCCGCAAGTACTCCCAGGCGATGTCTTGTTGGTATTGGCGGGCGAGGATATTCAATTCCACGGCTTCATCAACGCCATCGCCGAAGGCTGGGCCACCGCCGCCGACACCAGCGGCTCGACGCTACCGGCCAGCGTGCATTGAACAACGGCAAAAGCAAAATCCCGCAAACTTCAAATGGAGTTGGTAGCCGAGGCAAACCCGCAGCTACCAACTCCATTTTATTTCCGTACTGGCATCTGCTGGATTGAAGGTGTTGGTTTGCAAGTCGCCCACCACGAGCCAGGCAATGCTGATGGCAATGACAATCCCGATAACCCAGCCCAGCAAGGCCTCTTGAAAATACGGCCCCATTCTCACCTTGGCCTTTGAGAGCATGCCGCGCCAGCGGCATTCATCGCAGAAAAAGGGGTCGTAAGGGGTAAGCCAGGAGAGTAATTGCGAACTCAGGCTATAGGCGTTGACTCGACGCGCGTGCGCGAAACATTCCGGACAAATCATCGTTGGGCACCTTTCGGATGATCTCTCTGTTAGTGTTTAAGTTGTAAATAAGGGAAGCGGGGTAACGATCTCAGCGCCACTCTCGCCCGAGCGGTCAGCCGTAGTGACCTCATTCGTCAAGGGTCACAAATAAACCTGCTCGATCACAGTACCACCGAAATCTGTGAGGCGTTCATTCCGTCCGTTGTGAAGGTAGGTCAAGCGCATCTGATCCAACCCGAGCAGTTGCAGCATAGTAGCGTGTATGTCGCGCGGATGAAAGCGCGGGCCGACAGTTTTGAATCCAATTTCATCGGTCTGCCCGATGACTTGCCCGCCTTTCACGCCGCCGCCGGCCAGCCACATCGAGAATGCCGTCGGATTGTGATCGCGCCCTTTGCCATTCTCTGAAACGGGTGTGCGGCCAAACTCCGTCCCCCAGACAACCAGTGTCGAATCGAGCAAACCGCGGCTCTTCAAATCTTTCAACAACCCGGCCGTAGGCTTGTCTGTCCAGCGGCACATTTTCTCGTGATTGCCTTTGATGTCATCGTGCGCATCCCATTGCACGCTGACCGGCCCGCCGCCCGAAAAGAGCAGCACGAAGCGCACGCCGCGTTCGACCAGGCGCCGCGCCAATAAACAGCGCGTGCCAAATTCGCGCGTCTGGGCGTCATCCAAGCCATACAGGCGTTTCGTAGCCTCGCTCTCTTTGCTCAAATCCACGGCTTCGGGCGCGTGCTGTTGCATGCGAAAGGCCAGTTCATACGAAGCAATGCGCGCTTGCAATTCGCTATCAACTTCGCCACCTGGGACACGCATGTTCAACTCGTTCAAGCGCCGCATGAATTTCAATTGGTTCGCTTGCTGTGCGCGGCTGATTTCCGCCGAGGGCTGCAAATGCAAAATCGGCGTCGCGCCGTTGCGCAACTGCGTCGCTTGATAATACGCGGGCAAATACCCCGCGCCCCACATCGGCGCGCCACCTTCGGGCAAGCCTTCCGGCTGCGTCATCACGCAATACGACGGCAGGTTTGCGCTCTCGCTGCCCAGCCCATAGGTCACCCAACTGCCCAACGAAGGATGCGCGGGCAACACGCGGCCCGAAGTCATCTGATACATCGCGGGCGCGTGCACAAAGCTTTCGGTGTAACACGACCGCAACACTGCGATGTCATCAATGCAAGTGGCGATGTGCGGAAAGAGTTCACTGACCTCGATGCCCGCTTGGCCGTGCTTGTTGAATTTCCAATGACTGCCCAGCAGCGGCGTGCCAGCTTTGACGAATTGGCTTTTCACCTCGCCAAACGAAGACGGCATCTGTTGGCCGTGCAATTTATCCAGCACCGGCTTCGGATCGAAGGTCTCCATCTGGCTCGGCCCGCCGACCATGAAGAGGAAGATGACGGCTTTGGCTTTGGCGGCGAAGTGCGGCGGCTTGGGTGCGAGCGGATTTTCTGATTGCGGGTTGCGGATTGCGGATTGCGGATTGGCGGCGGTTTCTGAATGCAGTAATGCAGACAGGGCGAGCGATCCGAAGCCGTTGGCCGCGTGCGTAAGAAAGTCGCGGCGCGAGGGTGCGACAGGAAAATGATGAGTGTATTTCATAGCCAAGCTCAATTCGCCGACGGAATCACCGACCGCGCCAAGGTTGATGAAAGCCCGCTTTGATGATCGTGCAACAGAATGTCGTAGCTCTGCCCCGCCGCGCCATCCAACTCAATCGAGTTCAAATTGAGTTCGCGCTCGCCGCTCGTGTAAACGCCGCCGATCAGATGCTTGAGCACTCTGCCGCTGCGCATCAACAGCACGCTGTAACGGGCATCCGCATTGAACCAGCCGTCAAACGTCCAAAACACTTCGTTGTTCACGCGCTTGATGCCGCGTAGATAAAGTCCGCAATAGTTCTCGCTCGACACGTCGGCTCCGGCGTTCTGGTGGTAAACACAGGTGCGCAGCACAGTCATCAGCTTGCCGCTGTAACCCTGAAAAATGCAGACGCGAATTTCGTACCAGCCCGCCGGGCTGGCGTCGCCGAAATGAAACCGGTCATCGAGCACGAGCGTTTGGTGTTTGCCGAAATTCTCGATGATCGGCCCCGTGTCACGTTTGCGCGTGCGTTCGGTCTGTTTGGTCGTCACCTTGCCGTCTTCGTCTTTCTCTTCAACCGGCTCGGTGTAGGCATAGACGACTTGCGTAGAGAAAGCTTCGGTAATCGCTTCGAGCGCGACGACTTCAACGCGCAACTGATCGCCGGATTGAAAGACGTTGCCATTCGTGCGCAACGCCAGATTGCCGTTCTGCCATTGCGCCCGCGCTGGTTGCGCCAGCCCGAGCAACATCAAGGTTATCAGCCCAATCATCAGCTTCGTTTTCATCAAACACCTCTCAATCAAGCGCGAACTACTGGTTGAAATAACGCAGCCACCGGACAGCGAAAGCCCGGCAGCAGCGCCGGACTGGTCAGTTCATCGCCAGCGTGCAAGATCGCAGCTTTCACCGGCGAATCATAAATCGTCACTGTCTCGAATTGCGGCGAGACAAGCCAAACTTGTTGGACACCAGAGGCAAAGTAATCACGAATCCTTGCTTCGAGAGCCTCGAACAAATCGTTAGGCGAGACGATTTCGGCAGCCAGGTCAGGCGCAATCGGCCAGACTCCGACCGGGTCTCCTTCTGGCGGAATACGCGCGGCGGAGACAAAGGCCATATCGGGAATCCGCTCGTTCTCCCCAAAAGTAAAGCTGGTATCCGCGCCATAGATTTCACCGATAGGATTGGTTTTCAAGTACTCACCTAATTGAGCGGCCAACCGTAAGCCGATGCGGCTGTGACGTGCTCCTGACGCCTCTTTTATCACAGCGCGGCCGTCCACCCATTCGAGTTGTTTTTCGGGATCAATCAACTTGAACGGCCTTGGCGCAATCGCAGATTGCAAGGCTTTTTCTGCGGTCGCAGTCATATGAATATTCCTCCACGTGCGAATTGTTCGATGAGCGCGGGCATGCTACAGCCTGAATCCACGGCTAACGTTCTTTGAAAAGAGTAACAGGTGAGTCCAAAGCCGCATAGAATAAGGGTGTAACGCACTTACTCATGTTGCGAAAG
>JAYUCP010000361.1:0-4350 GCA_043740245.1 Acidobacteriota bacterium
CCGAAGCGCAAATCCTGATCGAAGCGCGGCCCTTTCTGATCGTTGAGATCAATGTGGAAGAGCTTGCCCGCTTCCAATGCCTGGGCGACGACGTGATAGACGTTCAAACCCGCCATCTGCTCGTGGCCGACTTCCGGGTTGACGCCGACCATGCCGGGATGATCCAGCGTGTTGATGAAACCCAGATACGCGCCGGTGGAAGGGAAGTAGATGTCGCCGCGCGGCTCGTTGGGCTTGGCTTCGAGCGCGAATTTGTAGCTGTATTTCTGCGAGATCGAGTATTCGCAGAGGAAGTTCATGGCCTCGCGGAACCATTTGATCGCCTCGCAAGCGTCCTTCGCGCCGTCCGCTTCGGCACCCTCGCGCCCGCCCCAGAAGACGTAAAGCTTCGCGCCGCATTCCGCGCCCAGGTCCATCGCGCGCATGGTTTTTTGGATGGCGTAAAGCCGCACGCGCGGATCGTTCGAGGTGAACGCGCCATCCTTGAAAACCGGATGGCTGAAAAGATTGGTGGTCGCCATCGGCACGACCATGCCGTTGTCCTTCAACGCCTTCTTGAATTCCTTGACAATCTTGTCGCGCTCGGCGGGCGTGGCGTCAATCGGCACCAGATCGTTGTCGTGAAAGTTGACGCCGTACGCGCCCAGTTTCGACAGTTGCTCGACCATCGTGACGGGCGAAAGCTGTTGCCGCGTGGGGTCGCCAAAAGGATCGCGACCGGGGTTGCCGACCGTCCACAAACCGAAAGTGAACTTGTGTTCCTTCTTCGGTTGAAGGTTACTCATTGCTATCTCCTTGTTTGATGCTGTGGCGGCGGAAGGCCGCCCGATTTGATTGCGGGCGGATTGTAGCTGAGAGAACGGTTGGGCGGAAGCGATTACAAGTGTGCGCAGAAGATTTCAGCGCACAGCTTCGCTATTCGGTAATCGAACTACCGCGTTGTAGTGATGAGCCTTGGGCTTTACTCCTAAAGCTCGGCTCATCACTGTATTCGTTTTCGTTGGTAGATAGCTTTGTGTGGCAACACACCTGGGTCGGAGAGATTGGAACGGTTCACCTCAATCAGGCGGATTGCGGGTCGGGCTCAGCAAACAGCGCGGCAAAAGCCTGACGGGCGCTGGGCGTTTCCTTACTCTTGGACTTTAACCAATCGGTTGTGATCTCAAATGCAGTGCGAGCCGGGGTAGAAGTTTTCTTCCCCCTTTGACGGCGTTGTTTACGTTGTTGCAGCAATTGCTCTTGCAACGGAGAGTCTTTCTTGATCAGTTTCGCTTTACTCATATTCATCACCTTCTCAAATTTATTGTTGTTTGGGCCAGCCAACGCACGACAGTGCCAAGACAGGCAAATTCGTGAATTGCCAGAATCCAGAATCGGTTCAAACTCGAACATTAAAGTTCTACCGGGTGAATTCAGGGTGGCCTTGACTCTTGGTTTTAGTAACGCAAGCAGTGTCTGATTTGTTCTGCTTGGGTTGACCTGGGATTCCTTCAGGAGGACTAGCAGGGGTAACGAGTCAATTGGCTAGGATTAGCTCCACTTGCAGTCTAGCACAACACCTGAAAAATCCGAGCCAAGTTTTTTATTTATTTGGTCTAAGCCTATTTCGTCTGCTTACGGCGCTTCTGATGCACCACTTCGTTGAACGAGTTGCATTGAGAATCTTGTCGGCAGCTTGGGCTTGAAAAGAACGATATTTTGATAATCCAGCCTGGCAATTTATCCGTATTCCTTCTCGACAGTTAAGAACCAGTCTGAAGCAATCTTGCACGGGAAGCGATTCGTGGCACCGTGATTGCGTTGAAGTTGGTGAAGTCCAAAAAAAAGGCGAGACGATTTGAATAATTCAGCGAACAGAGATCATTAAGCTGACAACGAGACCCAAAGGGATGTTGAAGGAGGAAGGTTATGACCAAGGCAAAGTTAATCAAGCGTGAAGAAGTGATTGAGCGGCAACAAATCAGGGCCAAGCAAAAGGTTCAGAAACAAGCTGTTAGAAAAACGATGGAGGTCGTCGGCGATTGGATTGATACGCGCCGGGTCCAGCGGCTTGACCCACGTGCGGCCTTTGCTGCGCTATTTGCCCAGCCCCAAGCGCAGTGAACGGCTTTCTTAACAGCAGATTTATTTGTACCGAAAAACAACAAAGCTTGGCTCATGTGTAGCCAGTTTGCATTGTCGCTGTCCGGCACATGCGCCGGATGAGTGCGGCGTTGATGCGTTTGGCGTTGAACATGGCTTCGTAGGTCGCCACGTAATCTTTGAGATACTGCTTGTGGACGCCGCGCAAGCCGCGCAAGTAAGTGCGGAAGGCCGCGTCGCCGCCTTCGCAGCTATTGCAGTGGACTTCGCGCTGCCCGTCGCCGTCGTCATCGCGCGCCCATTCGCGCGTGCCGTCGTCATCCCGCCCGTGGCGCACGGTCGTGTGCGTGAACTGCAGTTCCGCCGCCACACGCCGGTAGCCGCTCCATTCGTCGGTGTACAGAATCACAGCAGCCGCGGGCACGGTGCTTTCAATGACGCGTTGACAATCGTCTGCGCCCGCGTTGGTGCCGACGAAATAGCGCGACGTCTGCGTCTCCCGTTCAATCACCGAGAAGATCGGCGGCCGGTCATTATCGTAGGTGCCGTGCCCGCGTTGTTTGTTGGCCCGGCGGCGCGGCGGATCATCTGGCTCAGGATGTGGCGTACTTTTTTCCCCCGCATTCTGGTACAACTCATCCGCTTCAAAGACCGCCCCGCTGAGCACGCCGCGCGCTTGCTGGTCGTAAAGATTGGTTTGCACACGCTGGCGCAACGTATGGGTCTGTTTGCGCGAACGCTGTAGCTCCCGCGCCAGCCGCGCCTTCGGTTCGCCTTTCGCAATGCCGCGCAAGAGCAACACCAATTGCGCGGGCGTTTGCCGCGTTTTGGCAAAGACCGTCTCCGTCAACAGCGTGTAGTAACGGTCACAGTCCTTTGCAGCGGTAGCCGACAAAGTGACCGCGCCGCCGTGCCACACGCCGTTGCGGCCCTGACAATCCGGGCAGCGCAATCCGAGTGGATGAAGCTGCAGGCGTTGTCCAAATCCTAGTTGAAATTCGGTCTGTAGGCGGGGTCGGACAGAGCGGCCAACAGACTACTTTTTAGTTGAAATTCTGCGGTTGAACGGCTGCCGCGATTGCGCGTTGCAGGTAAGGCAGTCAATTGATAGTTGCCTACTTTACGCATCCGAGGTTCGGCCTCCAAGAGGCTGGCGGCGATCCAGCGCTGGCGTTGGTCGGAGTTGCTCCAGCGCTTTACGTTGCGCGTCGTCTTTTCTAGTTGCGAGTTCAGGTTCTCGATGCAATTCGTCGTAGCAAAGCTGCGGGAGAATTCCGTCATTTTGAGTCGTTGCAAGGTGAGCGTTTCGGCCAAGCCTTCGCGCAAGGAATTCGCTGCCGAACGGTTGTCGCGTTCCAAGTCTTTCGCCAAGTCGGTCAACGCCGTGTGCGCCGTCTGGTAATCGGTTTGCGCCCACGCGCTGTGCAGTTGTTGTTTCAACCAAACGTGGCGGTCTTTGGCAAAGTAGCCGCACAGGTTTTCGCGCTTGTGCCACTGGCAACGTTGAATCATCGCTTGCGCGCCGAACACGTCCGTGACGGCTTTGTGAAAGCCCTGCGCGCCGTCGCGGATGAAGAGCAAGCCGGCGCGGACTTGCAGTCCTTGGCGCAACAGTTGTTTGAATAAATCGGTACACGGCAAATGATGCTCACTCGTCGTTTGGACAAAGCCCAGCGGTACTTTGCGGCCTTGCAGCGTAACGCCCAGCACCAGCACGATCTGCTGGCCGACGAGGTATTTGCCATCCATAAACAGCGCGCCGAATTCCACGTCGTCATAACGGCGGGCTTCGAATTCTTTGAGACGCTCGGCGCTGCGTTCGATAAAAGCCTGGTCTACGGCGGACTTGGTTAACGCACGCGCACTGGGCTGCGTATGCAAGTCGGCGAAGTCGCGTACTGACAAACCGAGCAGGATGCCGCGCATCAGGTACTCTTCATCCAGCGTGGTGTCGCGCAGCCGTTCGTAGCTCTTTAACGTCACCATCTGAGCGGCTTCGTGATCTTTGATGCGCGGCACGATAACGGTCAGACGATGCTCGCCGATACGCACCGAACCGGGGTTCGTACCCCAGCGGCTATAGCGTCCGCTATGCGGCTTCTCGTGCGAGTATTTCGCCCCGCACAGGGCGGTTGAGGTGGTCCCGTTTTCGTGGACACGAAATTCTCTTAGGAATGACCCGGAAATAACCCTGCCAAACCACGGGGGCACTGGGTTCACGGGGAAAGCCAGTCAATTGTGGTTGTTCTTCCCCGTGTTCCCCGTGTT
>JAYUCP010000362.1:0-26736 GCA_043740245.1 Acidobacteriota bacterium
GGATGAATTTGGCCAGGTCGTTCGGTGTCGAAACAATCGCGCCCCCGCCGAAGAGGATGCTTGGATGGGTTTCGGGTACCTGTTTCCAGTCGCCGCCGACGTTCAAATAGGTAAGACTTTCGTTTTTGTCCACATCAATATTTCCGGTCGCGGTGTATGTATCCTTGAGCCCGATCTTTGAGGTGATTCTTTCCTTGAGAGCTTCCTCGTAGGGTTTACCGGTTAACTTTTCAAGGATCAGACCCAAAAGGAAATAGCCAGAATTGCTGTAGGATTGCTTTGAGTCCGGTTCGAAATCAGGCGTGGCTTTGGCGATAAGGGCGAGCATTTCATCCTTCGTTATTGGAGTCGTGTTCACGTTGCCTTGAGAATTCTGATCGCGCCTTACGTTAGGGATACCGCTGCGATGCGAGAGTATTTGCACGATAGTAATTTTCTTGGCATTCGGGATCTGCGGGAAGAATTTGTCGAGGGTATCGGTCAGCTTCAATTTTCCTTCCTCGACGAGCTGTAAGATCATCGCGGCGGTGAACATTTTTGTGATCGAAGCGATCCGGAATCTGTTCGCCGCAGTCAAAGGTTTCTTTTCAGTTCCGTTGATCTGGCTGTAGCCGATTGCGCGGGTGTAAAGAACCTTGCCGTCTTTGGCGATGGTCAGGCTTCCCATCGCCTTATTCTTTTCGGCGAGCCGGTCAAAAAACT
Organism: Acidobacteriota bacterium; assembly: GCA_043740245.1. Taxonomy (GTDB): domain Bacteria; phylum Acidobacteriota; class Blastocatellia; order RBC074; family RBC074; genus JACPYM01. The sequence continues at coordinate 703 of JAYUCP010000362.1, forward strand.
GGTCGAGTTTGGCTTTGTCCAGCGTCTGTGCGTAGCCTGCGGTGAACAACGCCAGTGTCAGTAAGCCAGCGAATAATATTTTGATTTTCATAGTTGCGCTTCCCTTCTGCCAACGATTTGCGCTTCCGCGCTACGGAAGCAGGAAGGCTTATAAAATACTTTCTTGGGATCGTCAAGAACTTTGCATCACAAAGCTCTATTTATTTTTCAGATTTTAGAAATGACGAAAGCCTTTAGTTAAGGTGTGTCACTCGAATCAATACGCGAATCCCCGGGAAAGTTCCGGCCTGGTCAACAGGTAATCCACCGCGCGCATCACTTCGTAGACCAGCAAGCCCATCTGGCTGCGGCCTTCGAGCTGCTCTCTGACTGCGTCGGTGAAGATGTTCTGCCCGCGCGCCCAGCCGAACCGCGATAATCGAGCGAGAGGGTCAGAAAGCCCTGCCGCGCCAAGGCCCGCGCCCAGCCCGTGCGTGGGTTCGCTCAATTGCAACCGCGCGTCGCGGCCAGTTGTTGCCGCGCCCCGCCCGTGCCAGGCAGACAGATGATGGCGGGCAGCGGTTGTGTGGCCGCGCGCGGTTTGACCACCATTGCCGGCACCCAAACGTCCGGCTCGGCGCTGCAACCGCAAGTCCTCAATGGCGACATCACCGTTGGCGCTGCGGCTGCAACACCTCAGCCGCTAACGGAGCCTTCGCGCGCGGCAGACTCAGCAAACGGCGCATACGGGATTGCGCCGATTCCGCTGCTGCGCGGCGTTGCGTGCTGCTGGCGATGGCGCACAGCAATAAGGCCAAAAGCACAGTTGAAAGGAGAAGTGAGTTTGCTCGCACGGTTAGGAATTTTGATCCCTCCTGCGATAATTTTTCAACCTTGTTGCGGGACTTTTCAGTCGAGTCAGCCAAGCGAAGTTATTGAAGCCTTCCAAATGAATTGGGTGGAAAGAGACAAACCAAACGATGACTAAACTGCGCCTGTTGCTAGGCACAGTAGAATTGCAATCTTGTGGTGGAGCATGGAGGTTAAAGTTTTATGGGACGAGAAATATTAGTCGGTCTCTATCTGTCGCTGTACGTCCATCAGCTCTCACTCCATCCACGGTAAGAAGCAGTACATTTCGGCCTTGAGAAAGCGGGACAGAAACAGTTTCACTCGTACCAGCCACAGGATGGAATCCACCGAATGGCTGTCCGTTTAGAGTAGCCTGGAATGTAGAAGTGCTTATGGTCGTCCCGTAGATGATAGTTATTGGGAAGCTTGACGAACCGGCAGGAAGAGCCGTGCTTTCTTGCAATGGGTTTGCAAACATTAGGAAGTCATCTACATCAGAGCGTTGTCCCCCACCACTGGACAGCGGGCTTCCATCCCAGAACTGCCAGATAACATCATGTTCTTCTGTATCAGACAAGTTATCAGCAGAGGTACTTACACTTACCTTATTCACAATTAGTCTGATAAAGCCAACGGATTTCCCAATCAAATCGGATGGTTTATTGATGCCGTCTAGCCTCCCTGATTCCGGCCCTCCACTACAACCACTTGGCGAAGAAAGTGCATTATTACTATCTACACTATAGGCGCACGTCCAAATGTCTTCGTCTATTCCATTAGTAATGTGGCTTATCACAGCATTGAAGTTCGCACTGTTAGAAGCAGTGAAGTCATAGTATCCAGTTTGTCCTGATGCAAAGCGCAACTCGCCCCCGATTGTCAATGGAGAAACAACAGTAGAGTCGTACCCCACAGCAAAAACCATCGAAGTAAGGGGCGGTTTTAAATAGTAACGACTGGTGGTAGAACTGTGAGCATCTCTTATCTCTGCAAGAAGGATCGGGTCACTATAACTGGAAGTGGCATAGACTGGCACTGTAGCAACTCTTTTTGAAGCGGGGAGTGCGAGCACTCCGAGGAAAGCTGTCAATGTGAGTAGACAAATCGCAATAGTGGATCTTTTGTGAACGATGTGTTGCATATCGTGCTCCTTTGGTTGCGGACGACTTTGGTGCTGACAACCTCCTGAGATAGTCAGATGAGTTGTCGAGAAGATTGTAAGGACTTGGGATTCCCCGCCCAACGAGCACCGCGGGCTGAAAAAAACGGGATAGATATTTGATTTTCTAGGCTCTCAATAACTGCCGATAACCGGTAAGAGATCAGGAACAGGGGGAGTCTATTCTCTGTTTGAATGGCTGTCAATGAAAGCAGCGAATGAAAGCAGCGCCGGAAACATCTCCCAACAGAGCGGCGATCAGGTAGCCGTTCAGTCACTCATTGGCTGTCTTGCTTGATGAGCGATGGACAGTTACCACCGCCATGACTATCCTCTCTTCTATGCTCGCATAGCCGACGTTACGATCAATGAGCCATGAAGGAGTTTATTCCAGGCCTTGAACTAGCCGCGAAATTTTATGTTGAGGCCGTCAGGCCGATACTCGAATCGGTTTTTTCAGCCCTGCCCTACTCGGCGGCACTGATCGGCACCGGGTCAGAAGTGCTCGGGTTTGACACCGAGATGTCGGCTGACCACCACTGGGGGCCGCGCGTGATGTTGTTTCTCCGCGAGCCTGATTACGAGCGCCAAGCGGACGCGCTCACCGAAGCCTTGCGGCAAAAGCTCCCGCCGAAATTCCGCGGCTACTCGACCAACTACTCGGAGCCCGATCCGCACGACAACAATACTCAGCTCCTCCAAGAGATCGAGAGTGGCCCCGTCAATCATCGCGTCGAGGTGCATACGCTGCGCGGCTTCTTCCTCAACTATCTCGGGTTTGACCTTGACCGAGCAATCGAACCGGCTGACTGGCTCAGCTTCCCTGAGCAGAAACTTCGGACGATCACGGCGGGTGCCGTCTTTCATGACGAGCTTGGGCACGACGAGATTGGGTTGCAGGCAGTGCGGGACCGGTTCAGGTACTACCCACCGGATGTCCGGCTTTACCTCATGGCCTCCGGGTGGAGTCGGATCGGAGAGGAAGAGCATCTGATGGGACGCGCTGGTCTGGTGGGTGATGAACTCGGATCAGCACTCATCTCCTCACGTTTGGTGCGTGATCTGATGCGGCTTTGCTTTCTCATGGAGGAGCAATATGCGCCTTACCCAAAATGGTTCGGGACAGCCTTCGCTCGGCTGGCGTGCGCGCAGACGCTCTCACCGTCCCTACGTCGAGCACAATTCGCCGAGACCTGGGCCGAGCGCGAGCAGGGGTTGACTGAGGCCTACCAACTGGTGGCGGCCATGCACAATGCGCTGGAAATCACCGAAGCCCTTCCGGCAACGGTGAGGGACTTCTTTGGCCGACCATTCAAGGTGATCGCGCTGCAGGGTTTCGCAGACGCGCTGCGCGCCCGGATCGCCGATCCAGCAGTCCAGCGGATTGCCAAGCGCGGTCTCATCGGCGGGGTTGATATGATCAGCGACAATACAGACATCTTGTCGGACCCGCACTGGCGCCCGATCTTGCGTGGCCTCTTCTCATGAAGGAGGGTTGCGTAACGGTTTGTGATGGAGCGGGGCCAATCTTTCCGCACGTTTGCGGCCCGCCATCGTTCTCGTGCTATGATCGCCGCGCTCGTGAATCCTGAAAAAACCATGTCATCCATCGTCAAGGCAAAGCTGATTTTTATCGCTGCCTGTCTGGCTGTTGCGCCCGCGTTTGGGCAACAGCCGGGGCGCGGCAAGCCTGCGGCCAAGACGGGCGGGGCTGAGAAAAAGGCGGAAGCGCAAGACCCGCTCAAACAGGCGGCGGCGTTGTTCGAGGCCGGGCAGGCTGCGCATCAGCGCGGTGAGTTGGAGCAGGCGCTGGCGTATTACAACGACGCTCTAAAACATGATCCGGCCTTGTGGCAGGCGGAGTTTCAGGCGAGCACGGCTTATTACGCGCTCAAACGGTTTGCCGAGGCGCGCCAAGCCATCCTGCACGTCATCCAGCAACTGAAAGAATTCGCCGATTCGCCGGAGTCGCGCCAGCTTGGCGCGCGCGCGCAGATCGTGTTGGGCGAAAGCGCGTTGGCCGAAGCGAAACTCGATGAGGCGGAGCAGGCGTTCCGGCGCGCGCTTGAACTTCAACCATCAGCGGCGCGCGCGCACGCGAGTTTGGCCGAAGTCCTGTTGGCGGCAGGGAAGCGCGCGGAGGCAATCAACGAAGCCAAGGCTGCGCTGGCGGCGGGCGATGAGCGCGTGGCGACGCTGGCGTTGTTGGGCGAGGCGCTGACGTTGGCAGAGCGGTACGACGAATCGCTGCCCGTGCTGGACGAGGTGTTGAAACGCGAGCCGCAGAATGCCGTTGCATTGCGTTATCGCGCCGAGGTGTTCGCGCGGCGCAATGATCTGAATGGCGCGCGGCGCGATTTGCAGGCCGCCCTCGCCGTCGAACCGCGTCTGCAAGACAAGCTGCGGCTGGCGGAACTGCACGCCCGCGCCAAACAGTACAACGAAGCCATCACGCTCTATCAGCAAGTCCTCAAGGACGAGCCGACGAACAAGGAAGCCCAGACAGCGCTGGCCGCGTTGTTGATTGAGTCAGGTCAGGGCAAGGAAGCGGTTGGACAGCTTGAAACCCTGATTCAAACGCAGCCCAACCGAGCCGACGTGCGCGCGCAATTGGCTGAGTTGTATTTGCCAACGCAGCCGGAAAAAGCGCTGGAGCAATACAGCGCCGCCGCCAAGCTCGAACCGGAGAATGCCGCGCATCAGATCGGGATGGGCACGGCGTTGATTAAGCTGCGCCGCTTTCAAGAAGCCGTGCCGTTGTTGCGGCGTGTGTTGGCGGCGAATCCGAAAGTGGAGTTGGTTTATTTCGCGCATACCAATCTGGCGACGGCGTTGTTCGAGTTGGATGATTTCGCCAACGCGGCGCGCGAGTTTGTCTGGATACTCAATCAGCAGCGCGAACAGAAGCGCGCGGCGATCACGCTCTATTTTCTAGGCATCTGTTTCGACAAGCTGGGCGATTTGGAGCAGGCACAGAAAGTCTACGATCAGTTTCTCGCGTTGGCGTCGGCGGACAATCAACTGGAAATTGACAAGGTGAAATTGCGGCTGCCGTCGTTGAAGCGGCAGCTTGAAAAAGGGCAGGGAAAGCGCAAAAAACAGTAACCCGTTGGGAGGGATTCGTTATGTCGCAAACTATCAGCAAAATGCTTAAGAATGTCAGTCTGGCGCTCGGTCTTATTTTCCTGCTACACCTGCCTGTGCAGGCGCAGAAGCGCGATCACTTGACTGAGCAAGAGGTTGATCTGGTGCGCGAGGCGCAGGAGATTGATTTGCGCATTCAGGTCTTTGTCAAAGCCGCCGACCGGCGCTTGCTGGTGCTGACCAATCCGAATGCGACGCAGAAGCCGAAAGAGGAAGAGACCTGGGGGCCGCTGCCGAAAGGCACGCGGCTGGAATTGTTGAGCGATTACAAGCGCATTCTCGAAGAAGCCGAAGAGAAGCTGGATGACGCGTATGAGCGCGGCGCAAGGAATGAAAAAATTCCGAAAGCGCTGGCGAAATTCAAAGAAGGCGTAACCAAGCAAATCGTCCAGCTTCGCGCGTTCGCCCCGCAACTCAGCGACCCGAAGGAACAGCGCGCATTGGACGCGGCGATTGAAGAGGCTGAGACAGTGACCAAAGGTGCGCTGAAGTAACGGCGCGTGCGCTCATTGTGTGATCGGATTAGGTGCGGCGTCGTTCACTGGTTGCTGCTGGCAGGTGTTACCGGACGCCCAAGTTGAGGCGACCTTGCGCCGTCGCGAAGCTGAAGGAGTGGGCGCCGCTGGCTATGGCAAGCCGCTGATTTACCACGCGCCAGAAGGTTGTGACGGCCTTTGCGTTTTGGTCGAAGAAATCTTCAAAGAAACCGGACTTGTTGAGCGCTTGCGGATAGGAATACCGCTCTCCATCAGCACCGAATTCGGTTATCCAATCCTCCGGTTCGCGTGCGTCGGTGATCGAAAACAACTCGGGCGGGTACAGGAAAGGACGGCCAACGTCGTTCAAGATTCTAAAGTCATCAGCTTCGATACCGATCACGACATACGGTTGCCCGAACGACAGGTCTCGATATTGCGTTTTTCGCTTCTTCAATTTGACGACCATTTAACGCGCCAGCAATGAGCCGACATAACGCAACAATTCGTTGGCGCTCTCGACGGTATAACTGCGCTCCTTAACCAGCCGATCCACGACTTCGTTGATGCGGCGCAATTGGTCGGCGTCGGGCGTCTTGATCGAAGTCGTGATCTTCACCACGTCTTTCAGGTCGGTGAAGATTTTCTTTTCGATGGCCTCTTTCAGCCGTTCATGGGAGCTGTATTCGAATGATTTGCCTTTGCGCGAATACGAAGAGATGCGGATCAGAATCTCTTGCCGGAAAGTGTTCTTGCCGTTTTCGGTGACATTGATCTGCTCTTCGATGGAGCGCATCAGCCGTTCATCCGGCTCCATCGGTTCGTCGGTCAACGGGTCTTTGAGTTTGTCTTTGTTGCAATACGCTTCGACGTTGTCGAGGTACGAATTGCAAAGGTTGCGCGCCATCTCTTCATACGAATAAACAAACGCCCGGTTGACTTCATTCTTGGCGATGTCGTCGTATTCGCGGCGCGCGAGCGCAATCAAATTCAGATAGCGTTCTTTCTGCTCAGCCGAAATACCGGTGTGCTGATCGAAGCCGTCTTTGATCGCGCGCAAGGCGTCAATCGGGGTGATGTAACGCACGCCGTCTTTGACCAGCGCATTCGACAGCCGGTTGATGATATAGCGCGGCGAGATGCCGTCCATGCCTTCGCGCACGGTCTCGCCTTTCAATTCTTTCACGTCTTTCAGCTTGAAGCCTTCGACATCCTCGCCGTCGTACAGCTTCATCTTTTTGACGAGGTCAACGTTGTTCTTCTTCGGCTCTTCCAGCCGTGTCAGCACGGCGAACATGGCGGCGACCCGCAAGGTGTGCGGCGCGATGTGAATGTTGCGCAGCACGTCGCTTTGGCCGAGCAATTTCTCGTAAATCTTTTCTTCCTGCGCGACCTTCAGGTTATAGGGCACCTTGATCATGATGATGCGGTCTTGCAGGGCTTCCGATTTGCGGTTGCCGACGAAGGCGTTGTACTCGTTCTCGTTGGTGTGCGAGACGATCACTTCATCGGCATAGATCATCGCAAAGCGGCCCGTCTTGATGCTTTGTTCTTGCGACAGCGTCAGCAGCGAATAGAGGAACTTCTCGTCGCACTTCAAAATTTCGATGAACTCCATCAAGCCGCGATTGGCGATATTCAATTCGCCGTCGAAGCGGTAGGCGCGCGGGTCTGATTCGACGCCGACTTCGCCGATGGTCGAAAGATCAATCGAGCCGGTCAGTTCGGTGATGTCCTGCGATTTTGGATCGGAGGGCGCGAAGGTGCCGATGCCGATGCGGTCTTTTTCGGCGAAGAAGATGCGCTCGATCTTGACGTCTTCGATCTTGCCGCCGTATTCGTGCTCGACCATGTAGCGTGTTTGCGGACAGAGATCGCCTTCGATGTAGATGCCGTAATGCTTCTCGATTTCGGCGCGCAATTCGGGCGGGATCAATTGCACCGGCTCGCCGTGCATCGGGCAGTTCTTGATGGCGAAGAGCGCGCCGTGTTCGTTGCGCGTCCATTTTTCCAGCCCGCGTTTGAGCAGCGTGACGATGGTGGATTTGCCGCCGCCGACCGGCCCCATCAGCAACAGGATGCGCTTGCGCACTTCCAGCCGCTGCGCCGCCGATTTGAAATACTCGACAATCTGTTCGATGGCCTCATCAATGCCGAAAAGCTCTTCGCTGAAAAAGTTGTAGCGCGTCACTTCATCGGGCGTGCCTTCCTTGAGCTTCTCGACGCCCGCCGCCAGGATCATGTCGCAGATGCGGGCGTGCGAGAGCGCGGTGATCTTCGGGTTGGACGAGGCCATCTCGAAGTACTCGCGAAAGGTTCCTTCCCACGACAAGCGCTCGCGCTCGCGGCGGTGCGCTTCCAGCATTTCGGTTAGACTTAAACGCTTCTCTTGCTCAGACATGATGTAGTACTTCTCCTTGTCACTGCTTCAAAAACGCCGGTTGAATGGGGCGTGAAGCCAGTAACTCCTAGATGGTTAATCGCTTTGCGTGCTGTGAACTCAGGGGGATGCGCTGAAGTGAGGTCTGCCGTTAAGTCAGATGGCTTTGTCGGAGTTGGTTGATTGTTCAGGTCAAATTCCACGTTCCGCTCTCCTGGTTAATGACGACAGATTCGGAGACCTGACGAGGCACCTCAACTGGGCGCACGCAGTATACAACCTTGAAATGGACAAGCAAGTGGGAATTCAAACTGCCTTTTCAGGCTGCTCACAAAGAACGACGCGCGGTTGCCAGGCTTGTGTTTGCGCGTTGTAAAACGCAATGGCCAGCAATTCCCCTTGCTGATTACAGAGCTTGGCCAACGTGTTCTCAGGCAGATTTGCGTGACGGCGCAATGCCTGCCCGTGTGCCAGTGCGCGTTGTTCGGCGGCATCAACGACGATTTCCGGAAAGGCCAGCGCACTGCGCAAGGGCAATAATGCTTGCTCGATTTGTTTCGCCTGCGCCAATTCAGTCAAGCGTTCCAGCGTGACGGCTTGGTCGAGTGAAAATTGGCCGACGCGCGTACGCCGCAACGCGCTCAAATGTGCGCCGATGCTCAAGCGCTTGCCGAGGTCTTCAGCCAGCACGCGAATGTATGTGCCGGATGAGCAGACGACGCGGATCGTGAAGTCGCGCGCGTGGGCGTCATTGGGCGTGTTTGCCGCAACAATCTCCAACGCTTTGATTTCGATCTCGACGGGTTGGCGTTCGACCTCTTCGCCCCGCCGGGCTAGTTCGTAAAGCTTCACGCCGCCGATTTTCTTGGCCGAATACATCGGCGGAAGCTGTTGAATCCGCCCGCGCAAACCGGCGGCTGCCGCGTCCAATTGCGCCACCGTCAAATGCGCCGCTGAGACGGGGGCGGTGAGCGGCGTGCCCGTCAAGTCGCCGGTGTCTGTGGCAAAGCCGAAGCGCGCCACAGCTTCATATTCCTTATCGTCCCCTACCAAAAATTGCATAAGCCGCGTCGCGCGATTCACGCCCAACACCAGCAAGCCGGTGGCGAAAGGATCGAGCGTTCCCGTGTGCCCGACGCGGCGTGTGCCCAGCAGTTTGCGCGCGCGCGCCACCACATCGTGCGAAGTCCAATCCACAGGTTTGTCTACCAGCAGAATCCCGTCTTGTTGCAAATCAGCTATTCCTTCCGCTCAGATGCGTTGCTGCGCGTTGATGCCCGTTGATGTGTTGACGCGTTCGCGTTCGTGCACGCGAATGCCTGCGCGCCAGTTGGTGTTGATGCCGATGCGATAGGCTTCGATTGCCGGCGCGAGGCACTGCGCTATCGTCGTGAATGAGCGATGAAAGCGCAACCGCGGCGCGACCAGATAAAGCAACGGCGGTTCATCCGCCAATGCGATACCGCCGAATAAACCGCGCTGGGCAAATTCGCCGCGCACGCGCGCCTGTTCGACGCGCAGCCAATAATCCAAACCTTGCAGCGGCAATTGCGCGTCCTCGGCGGCTTTGATTTCGATCACCACCAATCGGCCCAAATGATTGACGGTGAGCAGATCGAGCACCGCGCGTTCATCAGCGCGCCAGGCCGGGATTTGCGAATAGACGAAGCGGTCATCCAACCCCGCATCCAGCACGCGAATATCGCGGCGCAGCATAGATTCGAGCCAGGCTTCGGCGCGCAGCCGGTAAAAGGGATGGCGGCGGTCGCGGGGTTGTGCGTGGCGGTGTTGAATGAGTTGGTGCACCAAGGCTTCAAGTTGCGCAAAATTCTCTTCGTTCAAGCTGGCCTGGGCCGGAGCGTTGAAGTCTTCCGGCAAACCCGCGACGCCGAAGCTGGCGCGTTCGAGACCGTGCTGTTGCGCCCGCGCGAATTCCAACCCGTGCACGCTGAAGCTTTCGCAATCGAGTTGCGGATGCGCGCGCGCCTCTATCAAATCCGGTGCAAGTTGCAGAATCCGCGCGCGCCAAGTGTTGGCCTGACTGGACGCGGCGGGCCAGCGCAATTCGCGCGGATGGTTGTGTAGCAGTTCCGCCTGGGCGGCCAACGTCACCGCCGTCAACTGTTCAGCGCCTTCATCAATTGCAAAACATTCGAGCCGCGCGCCGTAAGGTTGACGAGCAAGCAGCGACAAGCGTTCGATGACCGTTTGCGCGCGTTCGCCCGGCACACAGAAACACAGCCGTTGCGCGCCAGCTTTGAACCCGGCCAACCACACCAGGCCCGCCGCCACGCTGCCGTCAATCTCTTCCTGACGTTCGGCGGCGCTGACGCCAATCACCAGCGTCGTTTGCTGGCCGATTTGCACGCGCCAACGTGCATAGCGTTGCGCGTCAGCCAATCTATGAATCTTTGCCTTGCCGAAATGCTGGCTAAGCAGCGGGCCGAGCAATTGCGCGTAGGCTTGCCGGCGTTGCGCGTCACTGCCATCAGGCTGCGCGCGCCAACGCGCGACATTGCGCAAGACCAGCGTGGTCAGCTCACGGCCAAAACTGCGCGTAGCGCGCAACGTGATTTCCGCTGGTGTGATTTCATAACTCAGCACACGCCAGTTTTGCGCATTGTTCTCGTCCCACCAGGCAAAAATCAGCTTGCCCCATTCGACGCCGAATTCACACGCCGCGCGCGCCTCGCCGCGCAATTCGGCCAGCACAACATCGCCGTTGCGTAATTGCCATTCGGCGTTGTCCAACAGCGCCAGTTCCAATTCGTACTTAGCTTGCGCGGCGCTCGTGTTATCTGTGATAGGAATCATTGGCTTGGCTCGCTTGATGATCTATTGCTGTTCGTGGCGCTTGCGAACGGGCTGTGCTAACATCGCCGCCGCTCACAACAGGATTTTACAACCCTCGTTCAATACAAGCTATCGGCGCACATACAAAGTCACCGCGGAGCAGGCCGCTCCGCAGGTCGTCAGGGAAAATTGTCGGCGGATAAATTTATGGTTTGTCACAATTGTGGACGCGAGATCAAGTTGGTCGGGAAGGCAATGCGCAGCGATGAATGTCCGCATTGCAAGGCCGATGTGCATTGTTGCAAGAATTGCCGCTTCTTCGATCCGGGCAAGAGCAATCAATGCGCCGAGCCGCAGGCCGATTATGTGCGCGATAAAGTCAAAGCCAATTTCTGCGACTACTTTCAGGCGAACAACCGCTTGCCGTTGACCAAACGCGCCAGCGAACCGGTGCAACGCGACGACGCGCGCAAAAATTTCGACAAGCTTTTCAGCAAAGGCGCAACGAAAGGCGATCGAGAAGAGGGCGCGCGCGACGCCTTTGATAAGTTGTTCAAGAAATGAGCGGCGCGCCGGGCAAACGTTATGAGTGAGCTTTACCAATTTCCACCGCAACAGCTTCCAGCAGGGCCCGCGCCGGAAGCGCCGTATTATCGCACCACCATTGTGCAGCGCTTGCCGCAATACATGCCGCTGCCTTCGTCACAACCAGAGAAGCTGGGTTTTGGGCGCTTGCTCTTGCACCTGACCTTGCTGGTGCTGACGGCCATCACGACGACGACGATGGGGGCTTTGTTTTTGAGCGACGGCAAAGCGCCGCTGCTCTCCGGGCTGACTTATTCATTTGCCTTGCTGATGATTTTGGGCTCGCACGAGATGGGCCATTACATCGCGTGCCGCTGGTATGGCGTCGCCGCCACGCTGCCGTTTTTCATTCCCTCACCGCTGCCGATCTTTGGCACCTTCGGAGCGGTCATTAAGATCAAAGCGCCGATCCCCAGCCGCCGCGCGTTATTTGACATCGGCATCGCCGGGCCGCTGGCCGGTTTCGTCTTTGCCTTGCCGGTGGCGTATCTGGCGCACTACTTTGCCAAAGCGGGCGCGCCGGCCGTGCCGAATGGCGAGATCATTATTTTCAACGACCCGCTGCTCTTTAAGCTGTTTGCGAAGCTGTTGCATTTGCCGCCCAACATTGACGGCAATCCGCTCTGGTTTGCGGCTTGGCTGGGGGCGCTGATGACGGCGCTGAATCTGTTGCCGATTGGGCAACTGGATGGCGGCCACGTCGTTTATGCCTTGCTTGGTGAACGCGGGCATCGGATTGTGGCGCGTGCGGTTTACTTGGGTGTCGTGGCGTTAGCGGTGTATTCCTACTTGCGCGGCGGCTGGATGGGCTGGTTCGTCTGGGTGGTACTGTTGACGATTATGATGCGCTTCGGGCATCCGCCCGTGCTGGATGAAGACGAGCCGCTGGGGATGGCGCGGGTGTTGGTGGCGTTGATCGGCCTGTTGGTCTTTGTGCTTTGCTTTATGCCTTTTCCGATTACGATTTGAAGGCTCGCTTTCGAGGAGATCACTGATGACACTTTATGCCTCTGACGTAATGATCAAAGACGTGGTGACCGTGCCGGAATCCATGCCGCTCAAAGAGGTCACCCAGTTATTCCGCGAAAAAAGGATCACCGGCGCGCCGGTCGTGAATGCGGCGAACGAACTGGTGGGCGTGATTTCAGAGACCGATGTCATCCGCAAAACCACCAGCATCGGTGCTTGGTCGCCCAGCACCGCGGGCCAGATTATGACGGGCAACGCCGTCACCGTGACGCCCAATGAAACCTTGCAACGTGTTTGCGAACTGATGTTCAACCGCCGCATCCACCGCGTCGTCGTGGCCGAAGGGAAAACGATTTGCGGCATCATCACGACGATGGACATCCTGCGCGCCATCGCCACGCATATTGGTCAAAACCGCGAGGATACGTTTGAAAGCTAGACTGCTTTCAGCCAGGCCAGGTGGAAGTCTTAATCAGTATTTTTGGAATTTGCCTTGCGGTTAGCCGGAAATTGCATAAACTGTCCAAGGTTTCGAGCAATCACCTTTCATCACGATACAAATCACCGTAATCAATTGCCCAAAAATAATCAGCTTTGCACCAGGTAAATGAGGGTGGACCGAGCAGGCGGGCGCTGCTGGCATGGCAAAGTCGAAAGCCGTTTCATACGTTTCGCGGCTGCCATTCTCCCGTTTGCTCTGAATTCATTGGTTGATTGCTGAATCATCGCGTGCGCAAAAAACTTTGGTATTGCGACTACAGAAGAGAAGCTGCGCGACAGGCATGTAAGGCCGTGCCGCGCGTCTTCGATAAAAGAGTTGAGCTTTTCCAAGAGTAATACTCCATTTGATTGAGTGAAAGCGTGAGTTACTCTTCAGAAATTTGCTTTGAGTTATAACCCTGCATTCGTGCGATCTGTCAGTGCTTGGTTTGCAAGCCGAAAAGTTCCACCGAATGCCACCATAGGAGATTCACAATGAGAAGAATTATCAGGAACACCCTCATTACGTTGTCCTTTGCCCTCTGCCTCGCGGCGACGGCGTTTGGACAACGGACGACCGGTGACATCGAAGGCACAGTGACTGACGCGAATGGCGCTGTCGTGCCGGGTGTCAAAATTACGGCGACAGGTATCACGGTAGGATTTAACCGGACGGTTCAAAGCGACAGTCAAGGCGTCTTCCGCCTCCAGCAAATCCCTGTCGGCGCCTACAAAATCTCGACCGCTGCGATTAGCGGTTTCGCGGCGACGACGGTGGATAACGTCACCGTCACCATTGAGAATTCCACGTCGGTCAATTTGAAGTTGGGCGTCGCCTCCACGAGCGAATCGGTCGTGGTGACGACTGATTCGTTGGGAGTGAGTATTGATACTTCCGATAGCAAAGTTCAAACGAACATCACCGCAAAGCTGATTGAGGAATTGCCCAAAGGCACGCGCTTTACTTCGCTTTTGCAAATTTCCCCCGCCACCAGAGCGGAACCGCTTTCCGGCGGGTTTCAAGTGGACGGGGCTTCAGGCTCGGAAAATACATTTATCGTAGATGGCCTGCCGCTGGAAAATTATTTGACCGGCGTCCTGAACACGGTAAATGCCATGCCGAACTCGATTGTCTCTGAGATTCAGATCAAAACCGGCGGGTTTGAAGCGGAGCACGGCGGCGCTTCGGGCGGTGTTATCGTCGTCGCGACCAAATCAGGTTCGAACGCTTTTCATGGTGAATTTGGCTCAGCTTTTGAAGCCAACGCTTTGCAGCCCCGCCCCAGAGCGGCCATGTCGCGTTTTGTGAATAGCAGCGCCAGTGCGGCAGCGATTGCGGCCAACCCTGATTATACTTTTCTGCTGAGACAGAATAAGGATCAATTTCTATACTTGTACCCGAGCGGGACGTTTAGCGGCCCGCTGAAGAAAGATCGCATCTGGTTCCTGGGTAATTATTCGCCGCTGGTTTTTCGCACCACGCGCACCTCGAATTTCATCAATTCGACCAGCACTGCGAATTTCTCTACGGGCCAGTTTGTTTCGACGCCGCGCCTGTCGGCTGCCGGAACGCCGCTCGCTCCGATTACCTACAAACAACGCGAGCGCTTCGAATATGCCTTTTCCAAAGTGGATGCACAGATTCTCAATAACTTGCGCGGTTCGGTAAGTTATCTGTGGAATCCGGACATCACGCACGGCGGCATTCCTGACGCAAGCATTAGTACTAGAAATCCGGTGAACGTCACCTACGCCGGGACTTCATTTACTTCCGGTGATTATGCGGCGCTGCAAGGCGGACGGATTAACTCAAACAATTTCACAGGCCAGATGCTGTATACACCGACCGCCAAATTGATTGCGACGTTCCGTTATGGCCGCGCCTTCCAGGATCAAAAAGGCGGCAACTACGCGTTGGCCAACGAACCCCGCTATGTCTGCGGCGGGTCACAAGCGGCTTATTCGACCGTTGTGACCGGCTGCCCGGGCGGTCTTGGTTTCCAAAATCTCACGACGAATTCGATTACCTCGTACGATGTTTCGCTCAAGAATGAGTACAGCATGGACGTCAGCTACCTGCCGCGCGATTTTGGCGGCAAGCACGAATTTAAGGGCGGTTATCAATACGGGCGCACCAGCAATGACGTCTTAGGCGGCAATGCCGGCACCGGCACGGTAACGCTGTTCTATGGCCAGGATTATGCGCAGGCCGGAACCGGCGTCAGTCTTCCTTGCTCGTTGGGAACGGCTACTTGTATTGGAGTGGGAACGCTTTCCAGGTCTGGCGCGAAAGGGAGCGCCAAAAACAACTACCAAGGTATTTACGGGCAGGATAAATGGCAGCCGACTTCGCGCCTTGTCTTGAATTTGGGGGTAAGAATCGAGAAGGAAGACCTGCCTTCTTATAACGAAGGTTTCGCCTTGGCTGGTTCACCGATCCCGCCGATTCGCTTGGGTTGGGGCAAAAAGATTGCGCCGCGCTTGGGCGGGGCCTATGACGTGTTCGGCAATGGCAAGACGAAAATCTATGGCAGCTACGGACGGTTTTATGACCGCTTGAAATTCAACCTGCCACGCGGACTTTTTGGCGGCAACTTTTTCCGCACGGATTACTTCCCCATTACGGCCGCCAATCCGAGCTACAGCTTCTACACGCCCTCGAAAATTTTGGGAACGTGGGCTGATCCCCTGGGCGGCGGCAACCCTTCAACCGCGGGCGGACTAAGCCAACTGCAAAGAGATTTTCGCATTCCGTCCAACTTGACCCCGGCGCAGTTCACGGCGCTGGGACTGCCCGTCACGGGCATTGCTCCTGATCTGAAGCCTTTCCGTCAAAGTGAGCTTACGTTCGGGGTTGAAAGAGAGCTTTTGAAAAGCTTTGTCTTGTCGGCCCGCTTCACCCGCAAGAACATTGACTCCGCGATCGAAGACCACGCCATTTTGGGGCTTAGCGAATCAGAAAACTATCCCATCGGCAATCCGGGCGAAGGCTACGATTTGAAACTTGACAAGGCGGCGGGCTACGTCAAGTCGGCGAAGCCGCAACGCCTGTACAAAGCCTTTGAAGTGGTGCTTAACCGGCGGTTGTCGAACAGCTACTTTTTCAATGTGAATTACACCTACAGTCGTCTGTACGGTAACTATTCCGGCTTGGCCAGTTCGGACGAATCCGGACGTACCTCGCCGGCGACCAATCGTTTCTTTGACTATGCCGTCAATGGTTTCACGGCGACCGGCGATCCCGATAACGGATTTTTGGCGACCGACCGTAGGAGTGCGCTCAAGGCCTATGGTGGCTACTCATTCGAAAAATGGGAAAGCAAAGGCCATTCCACCGACCTGTCGTTCTTCTACCAAGCATTGCAGGGAACGCCGGTGACGACCTTTGTGGGTATCGGCGCCACCTCGATTCCTTTGTCAAAACGGGGCGATTTGGGCAGAACTCCGGTCTATACGCAAACGGATCTCTCCTTGACGCATCGTTACAGAATCAAGGAGCGTTACTCGGTAGCTTTTGACTTTAATGTCCTCAATGCCTTCAACCAGAACACCCCGATCACCCTGGTTACCGGGAAGTATCGTGTGACCAATGCGATTGGGTCGACTGACATTGACCCGACCTACAACAGCAACACGCAAACGTTGGCCAATGTGCTGAACAAAGTCCTGAGCGGTCAAATCGGCGCCCAAATCGCCGGTCTGGCCAGCGGTGCTAATGCGAGTATCAGCGGCACGGCGGCGACGGCGGGCAGAACCAATCCGGTGAGCAGCCTTTACGGGCAACCTGCTTCGTATCAGGGGCTCCGTAACGTTCGCTTTGGTTTCCGCTTTACCTTCTAAGTTGGCAGGCAGGTAACTGCTGAACACATTGCCGCGAAGTAACAAACTTTGTTACTTCGCGGCTTTCTTTATTCGTAGCAGGGTTGTTGGCCGCGTAAGAAATGTACCGTAGGTTGTCTAACCTGCGGAGCACTTGGATAAAAAGCCCTTTGGATTCCAAGACGGCTCGCCAGATGAGTGCTCCGCAGGTTAGACAACCTACGGTACGGCTTTTCCTGAATCTATACCTGGCTTAACAACACGGCTGATCGGCATTCAAAAAGCTGACTTCGTGCGCCGGCACAATCTCCTCAAACAGCTTGCCCGGATTGAGAATGCCATTGGGATCGAGCGCGCGCTTGAGCGTCTTCATCAATTCCAGCGTCGGCTTATCAAGCGCCAAATCCAGAAACGGCGCTTTCGCATAACCCACGCCGTGCTCGCCTGAAATCGTTCCGCCCAATTCAACTGCCTTCGTGAAAATCTCGCGCACCACTGCCGCGCCGCGTTTGCGCGTGGCTTCTTCTTTGTCGCGCAGCATCACGTTGATGTGCAAATTGCCGTCGCCAGCGTGGCCGAAGGTCGGGATCAGAAAGCCGCTGCGCGCGCTCAACTCTTCGATAAAGGCCAGCATCGCCGGGATGCGCGAACGCGGCACCACCGCGTCGTGGTTGAGTTTGATGACACCCGTGCGCGCGACCGCTGGTGACATCTTGCGGCGCACTTCCCAAATGGCGTCAGCCTCGGCCTCGTTGGCGGCTTCGCGCAATTGCAGCGCACCGTGTTTGCGGCACATCGCGCGGACGATCTCAGCTTCGCGCGCGACGGCCTCTTTCAATCCATCCACTTCGATGATAAGTAGCGCGCCTGCTTCACGCGGCAAGCCGGATGGTTCGTAATCCTCGATGGCGTTGATCGAAGTGCGATCCAGCAATTCCAGCGCGACCGGCAGGATGCCCGAAGTCGTAAAGTCAGCCACGCAGTTGCAGGCCGCCTGTGCCGTGGCGAAGATCGCCAACGCCGTGCGCCGGGCTTCCGGTTTGGGCAACAGGCGCAGCGTGGCGCGCGTGACGATGCCGAGCATGCCTTCACTGCCGATCAGCAAACTTTCCAGGTGAAAGCCCGTCGCGTTTTTGGGCACGCGCCCGCCCGCCTTGATGATCTCGCCGGTCGGTGTGACGAAATCGAGGCCGAGCACGAACTGTTGCGTGTTGCCGTATTTCACGCAACGCGGGCCTCCGGCATTGAGCGCGATGTTGCCGCCGATAAACGATTCGCGCCAACTCGACGGATCAGGCGGATAGAACAAGCCCTGCGCTTCGACCGCTTGTTGCAAGGCGTAGTTGGTGACGCCGGGTTCGACCACGGCGACCAGATCGGCCTGATTGATTTCGAGGATTTGATTCATGCGCGCCGTCGCCAGCACTAGACCGCCTTTGACCGGCACTGCGCCGCCGGTGTAACCCACGCCGCCGCCGCGCACCGTGACGTAAAAACGGCGCTCATTCGCCAGTTGCATAATCGCGGCGATCTCTGCGGCAGTGCGCGGGAAGACGACCGCGTCGGCGCAGAAGACTTGTTTGAGGGCGTCTTGCGAATTGGCGGCGATGACGTCAGCGGCGGTCGAGAAGTGTTCGGCTCCGGCGATGCGCGTGAGTTGTTCGATGACAGCGGGTGTAAGCATACCGATGTGAGATGGCGGCGCTATCTGTAGGGCGGTATGGATGACGGCAAACCGACGCGCATGAAGAAGCGCGCGAAGGCTTGCGAGAAATGTTCGAGGTAGGGGGATTTCAAGCGCCAATGGGAGCCAATCTCCTGCGCGTGGCTGGCAAGCAAACCAAACGGAAGACTGTAAACTTCGGCGAAATCCACGACCAATGCTTCGCGGTTGTTGTCAGGAAAGACCGGAGAACTGAGCAAATACAATCCCTCGACACGACCCTTTCTCACCTGTTCCCAGCGTCCTTTGCTTTTCAGTTCTGGATTGATCGTCTCATAAACATCTAGCGGGAAGATCGGGCATGAAGTAACAATCCGGACTTTTCCTTGTTCCAGGTCACAACTCTGCGTCACGATAATGAGGTCAAATAGCTCAATCAACACCGACGATTCTGGCCTGTCCAAAAGCGGTTTTTCTTTCAGCATGGGCACTGGGCAATTGACCAGATATTCGCCCTGGCGCAAAGCCGCGCCTGCGGCCACTTCCCAGAAAGATTCCACCGTTGCCATTAGCCCACGCCCTCCGTTGCTTCCTCTTCATCGTCGAACAAGTCGCCAAAATCGTAGCGCCGGGGCTGCCCCCGCCCTCCATCAATAAACTTCACCTGAATGACATAAGAGTCTATCGGCGGCACAGGGTTGAACCTGAAACCGTCCAGCCAATCGTCGTCATCCTCCGCGTCGGGTAACGCGGGCGACGCGGCCTCAACAGCCTGCGCCGGGCTGCCATTGTGCGGCAGAGCTTCAATGTTTTGCCGCATCTGCTCCGATAATTTAGCGGCTAACTCCAGTTGTTCCGCCAGGGGAAGAACTTCAACTTGTTTGAGAATCTCACTGATTGCAACTGTCATGATTCACCTCGCTTGTGCCCGGCAAAGACGCTTCTTCGTCTTCCACTTCTTCAGCAGGTAAGTCGTAAGGCAAAGGCTTCAGCCGTCCCTTGTAGCGAACGCGGATGCGCATCGTCACAGCTTGATTCAGGGGCAGCCGATTCAGCTTGGACAGACTAAACCACGGCTCCTCCGCTTCACCATCACCCGCCTCGGCGCTGACTGGCGGCTCCGCTGCGGCGCTTTGCCGCGCTTGCTCCGTCAGCCGGGCAGCCAATTCCATTTGTTCTGCCGACGAAAGAAAGGCGGCTTGTTTGAGTACCTCACTTACTGCGATTGTCATAGCCATACCTCGCTGGTTATCACGGGCGGCAATCATAGCCGCACCCGGCGCTGAACAACAACAGATGCAGCGCTTCCGCGTTAGCAGGCGAAGCCGGTCAGACGGCTGATTCAATGCAAGCGTTGCAAAAATTGTTGCACCTGCCCTGTGATGTCCGGCTTGCTCGTCAAATCCAGCTTTTTGGGCCATGGGTAAAGGGCTGAAATCACGGCGACGCTGTCGGCACCTGCTTCGATCACGGCGCGCGCGCGTTCGACCGTGATGCCGCCGATGGCAACGAGCGGTCGGTCGGTGAGGGCTTTGGCGGCGGCGACCAGTTCCAATCCAACCGTCGGGCTGGGGTTCTCTTTGGTCGTCGTTTCATAGACCGGGCCCACCGCCAGGTAATCGGCCGACGTGCGCATGGCCGCGTGAAACTGTTCGAGCGTGTGGGTCGAGAGGCCGATGATTTTTTCCTGGCCCAAAATCTCGCGCGCCTCGGCG
This sequence comes from Acidobacteriota bacterium, assembly GCA_043740245.1. GTDB lineage: Bacteria > Acidobacteriota > Blastocatellia > RBC074 > RBC074 > JACPYM01. The sequence goes on from JAYUCP010000362.1 coordinate 20,717, forward strand.
ACCCTCAAATCATCTTGGCCCAGATGCACGCCGTCGGCGCCGGCGGTCAACGCGACGTCTACGCGGTCGTTGATGATGAGCTTGGCGCTGGCGGGCCGTGTCAGCGCCAGGCAGGCGCGCGCGGCGTCCAGCAATTCTTTTGCGCTGGCCTCTTTGTCGCGCAACTGAATGAACGTCGCGCCGCCTGCGAGCAACAAGCGCACGATTTCGGCGTGCGTGTAATTGGAAAGTTGGGTGTCGGTGATGGCGTAAAGTTTGGGCAGTTGCAACATAGCAGCTTATTCGCAGATAAATTGCGCGGGGGAAAACGCAACGCGAAGATACACGATGCGCCGGGGGATGCCAATTCGCGGCGTGAGCGATTTATAACTGCGAAAGGACTATGCAAGGCGGGCATTTTGGCTATAATGCGCGCCGGTCGAAAGCTGACTAACCAGTTCGAGCCGCTGCGAGACAGAAGCGATTGCTTCTGAGGCTGAATCGGAAAGGTCAGTGCGTCACCCCCTTCGCTCTTCTTTTCGGCAAGTCACCATTCACCTTTTGCACTTGAGGAGGAGTAACGATGAGAACACGCATTTTGGCTCTTACCGCCTTGCTGGCCTGCACCTTTCTTTTGACGGCCTGCCCGCAACAAACCACCATCGGCAAATTACAAAACGATCCGGCGCGTTACCGCAACAAGGAAGTCGCCCTGGTCGGCAACGTCACGAACAGCTTCGGCGCGCTCGGTTATGGCGCGTATGAGTTGGATGATGAAACCGGCCGCGTTTGGGTCATTACCGAACGCGGCGTGCCCGCCAAGGGCGCGCGCGTCGGCACGGTCGGCAAATTCGTCAATGGCGTAACCTGGGGTGGGCGCAAATACGGCAGTGCATTGCAAGAAACGGATCGGCGGATGCGGGTACGGTAGCCGGTAGCCGGTAGTCAGGAAATTTAACCGACTACCGGCTACCGACCACCGACTACTGTTTTAGGCCGCAGCTTTCGGGCGTCCGTGGATACGGATGGAGTCGTAATCCTCGGCCTGCACGGTGAATTCGTAATCGCGCGCGGGGACGTATTTGCCGGTCATCTCATTCAACTTCATGAGGAACGGTTCGATGTAATCGTGCATCAAGGCGCTCTCTTCCACGACCTTGTGTTGCACGTGGGCGACATCGTCTTTGCTGATGCCGACATGGTGTATCAGCCGTAAGGGCAGCTTGGACGCCTCTGCAACGCCCGTGTCCACGACATATTCTTCACGGCGCGTTTCCATCTCGATGAGTTGTTTAAAAAAGTCTTCAGTGTCAGCGTAGGTCAGGGTTTTTTCCATATCCCGTTCTCCTTATGCACATGCGTTGATGTTAAGCCCGCCGGTTTTTGCCAGCGGTTTGGGTTCAACAAATACTTGTCAACTGCTGCAACAGCACCAGCAGCCAGATAAAGCCATTGAGCGGGTGATAATAAATACTGCGGGATAAATTCAAAAAGAAAGTAATCAGCGTCGCATGAATTGTCAACGCTTTGTCGCCGTTGGCCGCAAGCTGAGCGCCAATAAGATCGTGGCTGCCAGCGCCGCGCCCACCGCAAACCAGTCGCCGTGTCGTGTGTAAAACGTTTGCGCGCTGCGCGCCTGTGCCTGCCAGCGTTGTGTGCCTTCGACGAATTGCGGCAAGGCGTCCACGACGCGCCCATCCGCCGTCAGCAGCGCCGAAATCCCGGTGTTGGTAACGCGCACCAGATCGCGGTCGTTTTCGATGGCGCGCATTTGCGCGTGCGCCAGATGTTGCCGCGCCCCCGCCGTCGGGCCGAACCAGCCGTCCTCTGAAACATTGATGAGCAGCGTCGCGCCATTTTGCACGAAGCGCCGCACCAAATCGGGGTAGGCCGCTTCATAACAAATAAACGCGCCCGTGCGGACGTAACTGGTCGTGCGTTCGATGGCCGGGTTAGCGCCGTTGCCGGTTTCATCGGACAGTAGCGCCGAACGCTGGGTGTTGAATTTGAGCGCATTCACCACAGCTTGTTGCCCCGGATTGAAATCGCCGGTGATCGTGGGCACAAAACGCCCCAACAGCGGCCGCCACGGCACATATTCGCCGAACGGCACGAGGCGCATCTTGTCATAGCGTTTTAGCGCCTGCTGGCCGGACGCATCGGCGCGCGGGCTGATGGTGCTGACGCTGTTGAAATAAGCTTCGTTGCCGGCGGCACCGGTGCGCGCGACGCTGTTGATGATGAAATGGCTGCCCGTTTCGCGCGCCAGCGTGTTGATCTGTTGCCGCGCCGCGTCATCGTTGTCGTAAAAAAGCGCAAGCGGGCATTCGGCCCAAACCGTCAAATCAACCGGCTGTTTGGCAATGGCCTCTTTTGTCAGCGCAATGGTTTTCATCAAATAACGCGACGTCTCACCCAGCGGAATGTCCACGGGAATGTTCGGTTGCACGCCGAGCACGTTGATGGTCGCCGCAGCCTGCCTGACTGGGCTTTGGAAGACAGGCAGCCAAAACGAAAGGGCGCCAAAGAGCAACAGCGCGCTCGCGGCACGCCTCGGTTGCCGCTCTTTCGCTTTAAGCAGCAGCACCAAAAATGCGCTGCCCGCCACGACCAGCCCGCTGATGAAATAGACGCCGCCGTATTGCGACAAACGCGCGACCATAAAATACCGCGCTTGCGAAACGCCCAAGGCATTCCACGTCACGCCCGTCATCATTGGCCGCACCCACTCCGTCGCCGTCCACACCAACGGCGCAAAGACCAGCGCCACCGCGCCGAATCGCCCGATCAAGTGCGCCAGCACCGCCGCGAAGAGCGCCGGAAAGAGCGCCAGAATCGCCGCGAATAAAAACGCCACCGCATAAGCCACACCCGTCAGCAAGCCGCCGTATCGCGTCATCGAATGCGCGATCCAGTTTTCGGCGAAGAAAGTAAACAGCACCCCTGTCAGCCAGCCCAGCCACAACGCGCGCCGCCAATTTACACCTGCGCTCAGCGCCAACAACAAGGGCGCAAGCGCGAGCCAGGCCAGCCAATTCAAATCGAAGACCGGAAAGGAGAGCAGCAATAACAACGCCGAAGCCGTCGCCAGCGTGGATTGCCAAAGCAAGCCAGCCGGAGCCAGGGCCAGCGGGGCAAGTATGCGATTGAAGTTCATGGCACGGGATTCTAATCGGTGCGGTGCCGTGCGGCTAGACGATTCAGCACGCTGCCGCTATGATGCGCGCGTTCAAACACCAACCGCGAAAGGCAAGCAAGTGGCGACCGCAAACGGATTCAGCGCGCTCGATTTTCAACGGCTGCCGCAAGAAGCGCAGTTGCGCCGCGCCGCTGAATTTTATGAACTGCTGCGCCGCCGCCGCACCGTGCGTGAATTCGCGCCCGACCCGGTGCCCTTCGAGTTGATCGAACTGGCGATCAAGACTGCCGCGACCGCGCCGTCGGGGGCCAATCAACAACCGTGGCATTTCACCGTTGTCAGCAATCCTGAAATCAAGCGGCGCATCCGGCAGGCTGCCGAAGCTGAGGAATACGAAAATTACAACGGGCGGTTTCCCGATGAATGGATGCAAGCGCTGGCGCAATTCGGCACCGATTGGCACAAGGAATTTTTGGAAGCCGCGCCGTATTTAATCATCGTTTTCAAGCTCGATTACGGCCTCGCATTGCAAGCTGACGGCAGCGCGCGCAAACTCAAACACTACTACGTCAACGAATCGGTCGGCATCGCCACGGGCTTTTTGCTGGCGGCGCTGCACAACGCAGGGCTGGCGACGTTGACGCACACGCCGAATCCGATGGGTTTTCTATGCGAGATTCTGGGTCGTCCGAAAAACGAGCGACCGTTCCTGTTGATCCCGGTCGGCTATCCGACGGCGGCGGCGCGGGTGCCGAACATCGGCAAGAAACCACTGGAAGCGATCATGCAAATCATCGCTTAACCACCATCACCAATGAGTCAGACACAGCATTTGGAGGACAAATCATGAAAGAACGCATTGCAAACGTAACCAACAATAACGCCGCTTCGCGCCGCCGCTTTTTGAAAGCCTCGGCCTCAACTGGTGTCGGCCTGCTGGTCCTGCCCGCCGCAACCGTTTTCGGCACGACCGCCAATTCTTCGTTGGGGCTGGGCATCATCGGTTGCGGCGATCGCGGCAATTACGATGGCGGCGAATTCATTAACAACACCGAGGTGCGTGTGACGGCGTTGATGGATTTGTTCGACGACCGGCTCGAATCCACGCGCGCGCGCTTCGACAAAATGGGCGAAGCGAAAGGCTACGCCAAACTCGCCGCCGCGAACATTTTTCGTGGCGCGAAGTCGTATGAAAAGCTGGTGCAATCGAAAGACGTTGATCTGGTGCTGGTGACCAGCCCGCCGTACTTTCACCCCGAACATCTGGAAGCCGCCGTGGCTGTGGGCAAGCACGTGTATCTGGAAAAACCAGTGGCGACCGATGTGACCGGCTGTTTGAAAGTGATGAATATCGGCAAAAAATACAACGGCAAGGTCAGCATGCATGTCGGCCTGCAAAAGCGTTACGACGTGGGCTATCGCGGCATGGTCGAACGCATCCACGCGGGCGAAATCGGCGAGATCGTGTTGGGCCAGACCTTCTACTACACCAATGACCTGCCGCGTAAGAACAAACCCGGTTCGCCCGATCTGGATGCGCGCATTCGCAACTGGGTCTTTGACAAGGCGCTCTCAGGCGACATCATCACCGAGCAGAACATTCACATTCTGGACATCGTCAACTGGGCGCTCAAAACGCATCCGCTCAAGGCCGTGGGCACGACCGGGCACGCCTTGCGCAAACAGGTGGATGGCGTTCCCACTGATTACCTGTGCAACGATCACTTCATACTGACTTACACGTACCCCGGTGATGTGCACATCAGCTTCAATTCGAATCAGTTCAAGAACAAAGGCTACCGGCAATCAGGCGAACGCTTTTTCGGATCGAAGGGCGCGTCGGAATCCTTTCAGGGCGGGCCCGCCACCATCAACTACAACCAGGTCGAAGAAGGCCAGAAGACCGCCGATAAGGTTGATTGCGGCAAGGTTGATCTGGGCCTGGCTGTCGGCACGAAGATGAAAGCGTTGGTCGAAAGCATCACCTCCGGCAAGTTCCACAATGAATGCGAAATGGGCGCCGAAACGACGCTCACCACCATCCTCGGACGCCAGGCGGCATACAGCGGCAAGGAAGTGACCTGGGAGGCGATGATGAAATCGCAACAGAACTGGAATCTCAAACTCAATCTGGACAGCGTTGGGAACAGCGCGGTTTCGTTGAAGAGTTGACGAATTTGCAAATGCCGTGCGCCTTGCACGCAGGGCGCGCGGCATTCCTGGTGGAAGCCATGTTGGAAACGATTTCGCTGGAAGAAGCGCAAACACATTTAGCCGATTTGGTTGCCAAACTCGCGCCCGGTGAGGAAGTGGCGATTACGTGTGACGAACACCTGGTTGCCAAATTGGTAGGTCAGTCAGCCCGCGCGCGCCAGCCGCGCCAGCCCGGCAGCGCGCTTGGACGGCTCATCATTCACGCAGAGGATGATGAGCATTTAGCGGATTTCAGCGACTACATGCCATGAGATTGCTGCTCGACACACACGCCTTCCTCTGGTTTGTCTTGAATGACAGCAGGCTGAGCGCCAACGCGAGAACGCTGATCGCCGATCCTGCCAACGAAATCGAGATCAGCCCCGCCAGCTATTGGGAGATTGCCAGCAAGATCAGCACTGGCAAGTACTCGCTCACCGAACCCCTCGAAGTGTTCATTGAGCGGGAAGTCAGAACGAACCAATTTCATATCCTGCCGATTGAACCCCGCCACGCCGCGCCGCTGACCGGCTTGCCGTTTCATCACCGCGATCTTGAGTCTGGACACATTTGAAAAGATGAAACGAAGCGTCTTTATCCGAAAGAGCTTCGATACGCGGATGACGCGGATGCGGCGGATTTTCGCAGATGCTTTTTCGGGTTGAGCCGCGCTGATCCGCTGCATCCGCGTCATCCGCCCGCAGCCCAC
>JAYUCP010000363.1:0-10499 GCA_043740245.1 Acidobacteriota bacterium
ACAGGCTGAAGCCTGAACTCCATGCTTTTGCGCCGCGTTTGTCTGTGCTTCTGCGTAAGTCCTGCGTTAATCGTTTTGCGCGGGGGTGATTTCAAGCAAGCAAGACGGCTCACGCGCGGGTAGCGCAACCTGCCAATGAGCCAAAAACCTGACGCCTCCAAATCAATCACAGCAGTTGCAAAAATCCATCTCCTAGCCCATATTCCGCCCCGCACAGCCACAGCAGCCGTGCCAAAGCCGTAGCAGCACAAGCCCCAAACTAAAACTGCACCGCCACCGCTCAACTGAACTGAACTGAACTGAACTGAACTGAACTGAACTGAACTGAACTGAACTGAACTGACTGACGTACGCCCCGGCGCGCGCCAGCTTTTCCCCAAGTGAGGAACACCCGATGAAGAGACCCAAGCCCTCGCGTCGCGGAAACATGACCGAACGCCTGATCCGCATCCCGCTCACCCTGGCCGAACGCCCGCATTCGCGGCAGGAACTCTGCCGCCTCTTCAATGTTGACGCCAAGACCATCTCGCGCGATTTCACGATCTTCTCTACCTATTACCCGATCACCGAAGAACGCGACGGGCGCGAAGTCCGCTACGGTTTCCGCGACGGCTACCGTTACCAGCCGCCGCCTTTTACGCCGGCAGAGCTGGCAACCCTGTTGTTAGCCCAACAATCCATCGCCGCCACGGGCAGCACCAAATTCGGCACGCCCTTCGCGGGCTACGGCCAAACCTTGCTGCAAAAAGTCCGCTCCGCCCTGCCCGCCAGTTTGCGCGCCAAACTCGATGCGCTCTCAACCGTCTTCGGCTCGTCCGCCGTCCCCGCCAAAGACTTCGCGCCCCACGCCGAGACCATAGACCAACTGACCACCGCCGCCGTCGAACGCCGCCGCCTGCGGCTGCATTACTATTCGCTGACCAGCGGCAAGGTCTCCGAACGCGCGTTCGATCCTTATGCTGTCTACTTCGACCCCGACGGCGCGACCTTGAAAACCATCGGCCACGATCACCGATCCGGCGAACTGCGCCCGTTTGCCGTAGACCACATCCGCGACCTCGAACCGACCGAGCACCGCTTCACGCTGCCACCCGACTGGAACCTGGCAGCGTATCTCACCCGCTACTGTTTCAACGGCATCCACGGCGAGCCGCTCACCGTGCGCCTGCGCGCCACGGATGCGACCGCGCGCGTCTTTGCCGAACGCCAATTCCACCCCTCGCAAACCGAGCTCGAACGCACGGCCACGCACACGACGATTGAACTGACCGTCGCGCGCGGTCGCGGCCTGATCAGATTCATCCTGAGCTGGCTGCCAGAGGTCGAAGTGCTCAGCCCAGCCGAATTGCGCGCCGAGATTGCCCGGACTTTGGCATTGGCGAGTGAATGCCACAGCAAAAAAAGTTCGGATGCTGACCCGTACTTGTCCGCAATGGCCGGTAAGCTCTCGCCGGATGAGGATGGATGAAGGCGACAGCGAGTTTGCGATGCTGGGGCGTGCTACACGGAGCAAGTGGCAAGGCAGGCGATGCAGTACGGCGAGCATGCGGTAGTGATGCAGCCGGTGGCGTTGCGGGAGATGGTACGGGAGAAGTTACAAGAAACCTTGATGTTGTATTCAAACGATAGAATTTGAGGTGAAGAAATGAATTCTGTATTCAAACACATCAGCGCGATTCTCTCTGAAGAAGGACTGACCGAGAAGCTGCCGGATAGCTTCAAAAAAGTAATTGCCATTGAGTTGGAAGAATTGCCGGAAAAAGCAGGCTATCAGTTCAAACGAGTCACGCTGGAAGGCTTCGATGCCGAAGGTGAAGGCAAGTATTTGTACAGAGGTGGTGGAACTTCAGGGACAGGCGTAACGCTTACATGTAAGCTGGGAAAGCCCAACCCCAAAGATAAGAAACAAAAGACGCCCAAAGAATTTGCAGCAACGGCCTTGAATAAGAAAATCATCGCTTATCTGCGTGAGATGAGTGAGGGGGCTACGACCAAAGAAGGCCAGACATTTGGCCTACAAATGGCGCAAGTGCTTGAAGCCGATCAAGAGAATGTGTTGCTGCAAATTACACAACTGGCAGAACTGATAGTCGCAGACAAGAAAGAGAATGCAATCGTCACATTGCTTATCTCCAACGAGCAGGCACGCAACTACGCGCACGGGATTGCGCCATTACGCGAATACTTTCTTCAGCTAGTCAATCCTGAAACAGGTGAGCAGGACGGCAAAAGATCAGTGGGCGAAAACGCCATCTGCTCTTGCTGTGGCAAACGGAGCGAGAAGGTTTATTGCCGACCACCCGACTTGAAATTGCCATACTTCACCTTTGACAAGCCTGGCTTTGTCAGTGGTGGATTCTTTAGCGACAAGGAAATCCAGGAATATGCTTGGCGCAACATGCCTCTTTGTGCGGGATGCGAGACAACTGTTCGACGTGGCTTCAAAGCAGTCGAAGAACAATTGTCATTCAGCCTATGCGGTATCAGGTACTTGTTGATTCCCAACTTCGCGGAATGGCAATCAACCAACACAGAGACTGTTGTGCGAACGCTTGCCAAGCTTGGCAAAGCGACTGACGTAAGTCTGCAACGCGACCAGGAGATGCTCTTCGCTCATCGCCTTGCGCGTGAAGAAAACAAAGCTTCGTTCACTTTTCTTTTCTACCGAAAAAAGCAAAGCCGCTTGGAAATTCTCTGCTCGCTTGAAAACGTGCTACCAAGCCGTCTTTCAGAAATTGCCGTGGCTCTTGATCGAGCCGAGCAACACAACCTACTGGCGTGTTTTGGCGAATGGGCCAAGTCACCAAAGATCGGGGCAATTTTAATCAATTTCGGCTTGCTCAGAGACCTTTATCAACCACGCCTCAAAACCAAAGGCGATCAACCAATCAATCTTTTTCTCAAAGCTGTGCAGCGAGTCATATACGGGCAGCCATTCGACTTGGGTGAATTCTTCGACGCGGCAATGCGCTACATTCGGGAAGAATTGCGAGAGCAACAGAGTGAAGGGAATGAACCCAGGCTGGTATTCGCAACACATAAAGCATTAGCCGCTGCTTTCTGGTTACTGCATTTGGGACTGCTGCGCTTCACTGAACTAAACGACAGCACATTCAACAACGTAGGAGATGTTATGACCGATTATCCGAGTCTGAACGCAGACAACTTGAACGAAAGTTTCGAGCAGTTTTTTCAGAGCTTCGGCGGTTTGTTCGCACAAGAGAGCCAGAAGGCTTGTTATCTGATGGGGATTTTGTGCGCACAAGTGTTGCGTGAGCAACGAGACCGATATGACAAACGGCAACCGTTCTTCCGCCATCTGAAAGATTTGAATCTCAATGAGGAAGAGATGCGCGGGTTATTGCCGAAACTGAAATCGAAACTGGTCGAATACGAAAAAGACCATTTCAACTGGGGGCTTGAAAAAGCAGTTGCAGAACGATTCCGCCACGCCGGTTCGCCATGGAAACTGACTCATTCCGAAATCAACTTCTTCTTCACGCTGGGGCTGTGCGAGGCACCGCTCTTCAGCGCGAAGGCCAAAGACAAAACCAACTCTTCAGAACAGGAGCAATAGCTATGTCCGAACTCATCAAACAACGCAGCGAAATTCTCTTCGTCTATGACGTTACCGAAGCTAATCCAAACGGTGATCCCCTGGAATTGAACTGTCCGCGCCTCGACCCTGACACGGGACATAACCTTGTCACCGACGTACGCCTGAAAAGAACCGTGCGCGATTACCTGATTAACGAACGCGGTTATGACGGCAGTGAAGGCGCGCCCGGCGATGTCTTCGTCCGTGAGATAGCGATGTCTGGTGGCGGTATTCAGGATGGCAAAGCTCGCAGCAAGCAGTTTGGCACAAAGGCTGATGAGGTCAGAAGGAATGCGCCAGCGCAATGTATAGACATCCGACTTTTCGGCGCAACGATTCCGTTAGAAAAAGATTCAGTCACCTTTACCGGTGCTGCGCAATTCAGGCTGGCACGCTCGCTTAACCGAGTCGAAGTCTTTCACGTCAAAGGCACAGGCGCATTTGCTTCTAAAGCTGGCGCGGGGCAGGCCACTTTCCGCGAAGAAGATTTCGTTCACTACTCGCTCATTCCATTTTACGGAGCGATTAATCCGGTTGCTGCAAAAGAGACAGGCATGACAACAGGCGATGAAGCGTTGCTGCTCGAAGCTCTCTGGTTCGGCACGAAGCATTTGCACAGCCGCAGCAAACTCGGACATGTGCCGCGTTTGTTGCTAAAGGTCAATTACGCTGAGCAGTCGTCGTTTGTCGGTGAACTCCAAAGACACATCAAGTTGCAACTGCGGGAGGATTTGGTCTCAGAAAAATACATTCGCTCAGTGGATGACTACACGCTGGCGATTGACTCGTTGGTCGCACAACTGCAACGCGCTCAAAGCGGGCAAATGCCTTTCGGCAAGCGCGTTGAAATCGCCTCGCTTCAAGTCGCACACGATCCGGCATTACGGTTGACGTATCAAGGCGACTTGCTCGACAGCCTAACCGCAAAGCTCAAAGAGTTATTGGGCGTTGAAGTTTTCGACCTCGGAGTGAATTGAGCCTCACACCTGAAAGGTAAAAACCATGAACGAAGAATTTCTGATCTTCGACCTTTGGGGGGAGATGGCGCACTTTCGGCGATATGACACTACGTCTTCGCCACTCAGTTGGCCTTTCCCTCCGCGCCCGACTGTCTTCGGCATCCTGAGCGCGATTCTAGGCTTGGATAAGAGAAGCTATCTCGCGGAGTTTCAGGACGAAGCCGTCACATTGGCGCTTTCTTTGCCAAACCAGCAAAGGCCACGATCGCTGCGGATAGCGTTCAATTACACCGAGACAAAAGGCGTCCCTTTGTTTCGCACTACACGACACACACAAATCCGATTGGAAGTGTTGGCGGATGTGCGTTACCGCATTTTCTTCCGACATCCCGCTCAGGAATTGCAAAAGCAATTGACTGAGCTTGTACGGGCGCATCAGTCGGTTTACACCGTCTCGCTTGGCTTGGCTTCAATGCTGGCGGATTTTGCCTTTATAGCTACCGCAGTTCCAAAGGCGATTGAGATAGTCGAGCCGACAAAGATTGTCAGTGTCGCGCCTTTTGCAGTGGCGCAGCCAGTCAGAACGCCTGACGCTGCCCCGCTGATGGTTAATGCGATGCCACGCCAGATGACGCCTGAACGCATTGTCACTGCTTATCATGACGTTTGTTACGACGCACGGCGACCACTTCTAGCCGTACAACCAAAACAAGTTCCACTACTAGCCTATGACTTCGGCGAATACGGCGTGGTTGTGCCTCTGTGAGAAGGTGTTTGTAAATTCGGTGGAATCCCCCCAACGGTAGTTGGGGGATGGTTAAAATCCGACCTACAGTAGCAAAGCCTTTTTGCAATCCCCCCAACGGTAGTTGGGGGATGGTTAAAGTCCAGCTTGACGGAGGGCTGGCAGGTTGGACCTTAACGATCCACCGACTGCCGTCGGTGGGATTCGTGGAGCTTGGGTGCAGTGATGGTAGGTTGAATCTTAACGATCCACCGACTGCCGTCGGTGGGATTTGATGCAAACACAAATGTACAAACATCCTCTGAGCAAATTGAGAAGGAGTGAAGCATGCTAACCGCACAAGATGATTCGATAGATGATGCCACTGCTTTATCGCCTGAAGAAGTAAGCGGGCTAAACGAAGTAGTCGCCGCGCAAGCAAATATCGCTTTGCATTTGGAAGCGCATCCAGGCGAAAAGTTGTTGGCGCATTGTCTGCAAGTCGCCCTTTATGCACAGCGGCTGATTCGTGAAAGACCCATACGCTTGCCAGAAGGCTTCTCAAACAAAGCGTTGGAAAAGCTGGCCTTCCTCGCCGGAGCATTTCACGATTTTGGCAAGGCGACGAATAGGTTTCAGCTTTATTTGCATACGAACGACTGGCGTGAGAAGGAGAAGTTCAAAGCCGACCCACTCACACGCCACGCCCTGCTCGGAGCAGTTGTCGCTTACGTCGTGTTGAAGCAAAGCGATCTCGACAAAGAGCTACAGGCTACTTCACTGGGGCGTGTGCTACGGCTGGCTCCGTTCTGGGTCATTCGACGCCATCACGGCAATCTGCTTTACCCGGAGCGGGATTTGAGCTTGGGGCTGGAAGAAATCAAATTGCTGACACAGCAATTAGACGACTGCCCTGTTGCCGAGTTCGATTTCATAATCAAGCAGGTTGCAAAGGTTGGTGGCTTCACGCTGCATAAGCCGGTCACACACGCGCTGCTGAAAGCCGAAGTACAAACCCTGCATTTGGACATCGGCTGTGACGGGCAGGACATTAGCAGCATTGAGCTTGAGCGATTGAAGAAAGACAAAATAGGTGCGCTTGCCCCTTGGCTGTTGGTGCAACAGCTTTTTTCAGTGCTGCTTGATGCCGACAAATCTTATGCGGCGGTGGAAATCCGCAAGCCTGTCAACGATCACGGGATGAGTCCAAACTGGGTTGCCCAATATCGTGCCAGCAAGTTCAAAACCGCCGACGGTGAAGGTGTCAATGCCTGGCGCGCAGAGGTGGCGGACACAGCGGCTGAAATCATCAAAACCGCACCACTGGACACAGCCTTCTTCAATCTCACGTTGCCGACGGGGTTGGGCAAAACACTCATCGCGCTGGATTGTGCGTTGCATTTGCGTGCGCGACTACAAAGCCACACGCCGCATAAGCGAACCATCATCTACGCACTGCCGTTTCTCTCGATCCTCGAACAAGCGGCCAGTGTTTACGATGAGCTATTTGCTAGTGCTCTGGGGAACGACAAAAGGAATTTGCCCTCTGAAATAATGATTCGTCACCATCACTTGGCAGAACTCCGCTATGTGAAAGGTGAAGCGTCGGGAAATCTCGACAAAGCCGACGCCCAACGTGAGTTCAACCCGAACCAGTCGCAATTGATGATCGAAGGTTGGCGCAGTGCGCTCATAATGACTAGCGCCGTCCAGTTGTTCCAAAGCCTGTTCGCCGGGCGCAACCGCACGACGCGAAAGCTGCACCGATTGGCTGGGGCCATCGTTGTTTTGGATGAGATACAGAGCATCCCCTTCAAATACTGGCCTTTGATGAGGAGAGCAATGCGCGCACTGAACGCGCTTTTTGACACGCGCTTCCTGCTGGTGACGGCTACGCAACCGCGCTTTTTAGAAGGGGTGGGCGGCGATAGCTCTCCGACAATCGAACTCGTCCCTAACTACCAAACTTACTTTGCACGCTTGAATCGGACAATTACAACCATTGACTTAAAGCCGCTGACTGTTGGCGCTTTCGCTGATGCCATCGCCGCAAAGCTGAATGGTGAGCATCAAGGGCAGGATGCGCTGATCGTGGTCAATACGGTTGCCACTGCCATCAATCTTTTCCATTTGCTGGCGGATAAATTCGCCGCGACGCATGAAGTCGTTCACCTTTCAACCAACATCATTCCGGACGAACGCGCGCAGCGCATCGCCTACGCGAAAGACCGCAGCAATCGCATGCGCCCGCTGATCGTCGTTTCGACCCAATTGGTCGAAGCGGGTGTTGATTTCAGCTTCCCGGTCTTGTTCCGGGACTTCGCGCCATTCCCTGCTATCGTCCAAGCGGCAGGACGTTGCAATCGCAATGGCGAATATGCAGTTGGCAACGTCTATGTTCATTTGGTGACGACTGACAATGGCAAATCATTTGCTGAGTTCATCTACGACACGCTGGAACTCAACAAGACCGAAGAGGTCATGAAATCCCTGCCACCACAGTTGAACGAACACGCCTTGATTGATGGCATCGAAGCTTACTTCAAAGCTATTCAACCGCTGAGCACTCAAGAAAGCCTGGACGTTCTTAACGGTGCGATGTCTCTTTGTTTTAAGCGCAAATCAAAAGGCGAGAACGAGGCGCTGGAAAGCTTCCGTCTGATTGAGGATGAACAAACGCAGGAAGTGTTCATCGAAATAGATGGGCGAGCAGCAGAAGCATGGCGCGCTTACAACGCGCTTCAGCAAGGGGCGTTCAATGCTTCTGGAACACTTGAAGAAAGCTTCTTGCGCGCCGCTAAGTTGCGCGCTGCACTGATTAACTGCCGTCCCTTCATGCTGTCTGTTCCTATCAAATACTTTCACGATGAAAAACGAGCGGCACAACGCAAGGACGAGATTTGTTACTACGCACAAACTGAGTTTGAGCAAGTCTACGACCTGGAAATCGGTTGGATCAGAACCAAACAGGAATAACTCAATCTATCGGAGGAAAAGCTTATGCCAACAGCTAACCTGGCAATGACGACACCTTTCACCTTTCCAAGCACAGATTTCACGGTTGCGCGTTATGCGCTCGAAACCCAGCCGTCGCTGAATGTTCGTGAAGTACTGCCGTTCGCTGAGCAACTACGGCGGGCGTTGATCTACCAACGCACTGGGACCACACACTCAGAAACTATCACTGGCAAGACCCAGGCAGGAAAACCGTTAGCAGATCATCAACACGCCCACTACCTGGCTACGGATGAAGATCATGACGGCTTACTAGATCAGGTCACCGTTTACGCACCTCGCGGATTTGATGGAGAGGATTTGGAAGCCCTCAAAACAGTCCAAAGTGTTTCGCGCTTCGACCGTCCCTGGAAAGTGCGAACATTGCTCATCGGATTCGGCCATTCGGTGTCGTTCAATACTCCGCTTTTCCAAACTGCGCGGCGCTGGCGCTCGGTCACGCCATTCTCATTACCTCGTTTTGCCAATCGTGGCAGTGGCAAGAGGCCGCGCCCGCGCGATTTGCCTGAAGCGCAACTTGTACGCGAGTTACGGCTGCGCGGATTGCCGGAACCGGTCGCGCTCAAGCGCATTGAAGGCTATGCGCCGAACGAACGTCCGCTGGTGCGTTGGCTGGAATTCCAGACGCGCCGGTTCAAAGGCGAAGAAGGCTTTGGCCTCGCAGGCTTTGAACTCGAATTTGCCGAACCGATTCCGGGGCCGCTGGCGTTGGGCTTCGGCTGTCATTTCGGCTTGGGGCTGTTTCTGCCTGTTGAATAAAGGAGGTACACGATGAACTTAGCCAGAGCAGATGTCTTGGAGCAAATCCCCGCGCGGATGTTGAACGAGTTCGCCTATTGCCCGCGTCTCTTTTACTTGGAGCACGTGCAGCAGGAGTGGGCGCATTCGGTGGATACGCTGGAAGGGCGCTTCGTCCATCGCCGCGTAGACCAGGAAGCAGGCAAGGTGCCGGAGCCGGAGGATTTGGCTTCAAACCTGGCCGGGCAGGTCAAGCTGCACGCGCGGTCGGTGCTGGTCGGGTCGGATGTGTTGGGGGCTACGGCGCGCATTGATCTGATTGAGAGCGATGACGGGCGCGTGATTCCGGTGGATTACAAACGCGGTGCGCCGCCTGATCCTGAATACGTGCCGGAAGGCGCTTATGAGCCGGAGCGCGTGCAGGTTTGTGTGCAGGGGTTGTTGTTGCGCGAGCACGGGTATGAATGTGACGAGGGCGCGTTGTATTTCGCCGCGTCGCAGCAGCGCGTGCGGGTGCCATTGACCGATGAGTTGATCGCGCGGACGTTGGCGTTGTTGGCCGAAGCACGGCGCGTGGCGGTCGCGGGCGTGATTCCGCCGCCGCTGGTTGATTCGCCCAAATGTCCGCGCTGTTCGCTGGTCGGCATTTGTTTGCCGGACGAGGTGAATCTGTTGCGGCAGGAAAGTGGGCAGTGGGCAGTGGACAGTGGGCAGTTGCCGGAGGCGTCAACTACAGAAACGGAAATCCGCAATCTGCAATCCGCAATCCGTAATGAGCCGCGCAGGCTGGTCGCGGCGCGCGATGACCGGTTGGCGGTCTATGTGCAGGGGCAGGGTTACAGCGTGGGGTTGAAGGGCGAGGTGTTGGAGATCCGCAGCCCCAAAAGTGAAGGGGGCAAGGCCGTCAACGAGGCGCGGTTGATCGAGACGGCGCAGTTGAATCTGTTCGGCAATGTGCAGCTTTCGGCCCAGGCGTTGCGCGAATTGGCGGCGCGCGAGGTGCCGGTCTTGCACCTGTCGTATGGCGGCTGGCTCGCGGCGGTGACTACGCCGCCGCCGCACAAGAACATCGAATTGCGGCGGCGGCAATTCGAGGCGGCTGACAACGCGGGGACGTGTTTGCAATTGGCGCGCGCCTTCACTGTGGGCAAGATTCGCAACCAGCGCACGTTGCTCAGGCGCAATGCGCGCGAACTGCCCGTGGAAGCCTTGGTCATGCTGGCCGAGATGCGGCGCAAGGCGGAAGGGGCCGAGGCGTTGGAAACTTTGTTGGGTTTGGAAGGCACGGCGGCGCGCACCTATTTCACCCATTTCGCCAAGATGTTCAAAACGCCGGAAGGCCAGGCGGAACCGGCCTTTGATTTCAACGGGCGCAACCGGCGGCCCCCGCGCGACCCGGTCAATGCGCTGTTGTCGTTCATGTACGCGATGCTGATGAAAGACGTGCTGGTGACGCTGATTGGCG
>JAYUCP010000364.1:0-26725 GCA_043740245.1 Acidobacteriota bacterium
GACGCGGATGCAGCGGATTTCCGCGGATTCTTTTTCGGGTTGATCCGCGCTGATCCGCTGCATCCGCGTCATCCGCGTATCTATTTCCGCTACTTTGTAGGCATTTCTTTTACGCACAGGCTTCAGTTACTTTTTGATTTCAATCACCACATCCGCCCTCAACTTGTCGTGATCCAGTTTGTATTTCAGATCGAAATCCTTGATCGCATGGTCTTGCCGCATCTCCTGGGTCAACTCACCGAGCGTCAGCGCATTGAAGATGTCACCCGCTTTGAGTTTCAAACGGCCCTGCCAATGTTTGGCTTCACCTTCAGTCAAGCCCGACAACACGAGCTGGCCCATGCGGTATTGCGGCCCTTCAGTAACCGTCGCCTGATAGCTGACGCGCTGTTGCGCGTCGTCAAACACCGGCTGCGGCACAATGCGCGCGGTCAGATAGCCGCGTTTGCCATACTGCGCTTGCGCCCAGCCAAAGCTATCTTCAATCGAATCCAGATTGGCGATGTCGCCCGGCTTGAGCTTGAACCCGCCTTCCAATTCTTTTGTGTTGAACGCCTGATTGCCCGCCCAGACGGCCCCTTGCCAGCGGTACTGCAAACCTTCTTCGACCGGCAAGGTCACCACGACGCCTGCCCCATTGCATTCGCCGCCGGACGCCGGATGCGCCTGCACCGGAGCGAAGCGCGCTTTCAAATAACCGTTGTTCTGATAGACCGGCAGCAACGCAGCGCGCATAAAACTATTGCTGTCAGTGCGCGAATAATCTGTGTTCAGATGAGACTGCCAGGCTTTCTCCAGTTCACGCCGCAAATCCGCCTTCAATCCCGCAAGCTGGACGGCGCAAACTCTCAGATTCGGCGCTTTGACTGTAAACACCTGGTATGAACGCCCGCCATCAGTGTCTTCGTTGCGTTCATAAGCAACCTCACCGGTCACTTTGTGTTCCTGCATGAGTTGCGCCAACGCCTTCTTGATCAGGCCAACCGTGTAATCGTTGGAGGCTGCTGTGCCGTCGAAATCCGGCAAATCGCGTTTGATGGCGGACGCAATCTCCTGATCGGAAAACCAGACGAAGTTGTCAAACACGCACGTGGCTTTCTGCGCGGGCGCTTCTTCGACCGTAAAGATCACCTCAACGTTTTCGCCCTGATACTGGTAACGCGCCGCTACGCGCTTGAACAAACCGGAATCTGAGAGCTTCTGAGACGCTGCTTTGATCGCGGCGACATCAATGATTTGGCCCAATTGCAAGCCGCTGGCAGCGGTCATCTCTTCCGGTTTCTGCGTCTGCAAGCCGACGAAACTAACCTTCGCCAGTTTCCACTTCGCCTCCAGTTCCTGGGCGTTCACGGACAAGACGCCGCACACCAGCAAGGCGAAAATCGTGCTGGCCGCACGTTTAACCACAGCGCGCTTGATTGAGTTGGTGCTGTTCATCTCCAACCTCCACGGTTTCAGATTCAACCCAAAATCTGCCTCAGATGCTTTTGCATATGCCGCAAGTAATCTTCCACCAGAAAGCCGAGCGTCACCGCGTCGCTCCCGCCAATCCGCACCGTCCGTGCCAAACTCTCCGCCGACAGCCGCGCCGCCACGCGCAGCAAATGTTCGTTGTAGCTTTTCCAGAACAGCAACAACTCCGCCCAGGCCGTCGCTTGGTAGCCTTGCGCCGCCACCCAACGCTCTTGCTCATAGCCCGGCAATGCCAGGTCGTCGTAAAGCGGCACACGCACGAAGCGCTGATGATTGTTCGACGCCGAATCCAGCAGGTGGCCGATGATCTCTTTGGGCGACCATTTGCCGGGCGCGGGTTTGACGGCGCTCGCGGCCTCGCTGATGCGGGCGAGTTGGTGATAGCTGTCCGCAATCGTTTGTCTGAATTCGTCGAGTAATTCCCGCATAATCGTCTCCGCTCAATCAAACAAACCGGCGGCAGCTTTTAACGGATGCCGCAGCCGTAGCTGATTCAACACAGCCGCTTTCACCGGCCGTTTCTCGTCCCAAAAGATGAGCGCATCCAAAAACCGCTGCGTCCGTTCCGCTTGCAACAGGTTCAACAGCGCTTCCGCTTCCGCCCGCGTTTCGCAACCCAGAAAATAGACCGTGTCGTCAAAGACCACTGGCTTGCCAGCCAGCGGCCCCACCAATTGAAACGCCAGTTTCTTGTACAAACCGCAAATCGCAACCTTCCACGGCGCAAAGCTATAACCGCCGACACCGAACATCGCAAAGCGCGGCTGCTTCCGGTAAATACGGCTTTTGCGGCGCGCGAAAAATTCGTCGTGCGCTTCCAGGTACGCCCAAGTCTGTGGCGCAAACTGCCGCAACCCGCGCGTGTCGTCGCCCTGCTGCTTTTGCGTCACCAACAGGCAACGCTTAGTCGCCTGAATCCGGCCATTGGCAACGTCGGAGCCTTTTAGCAACGGATAGAGCAACGCGTCTTCTACCTCCACCATCTCGCCCAGCCCATTCACCAAGCCATCGTTGCGTTTCAACTCCAACACCTCCGCGCAATCGTGTTTGATCCCCGAACGCCAGCGGTAATCGCCATTGCCGAACAACTCGCTGGTCTCGTCAAAAGCCGCCAGGTCTCTGACCATCAAGCTGCCGCGCCAACCGCTGCGGCAACCGTGCGGCTCATCCAGATCGGCGAACACTTCGTAATCACTAAGCGGTTCAGCGCCGCCGAGTTGCAAATGCAACAAACACGCTTCGACCGCCACGTCGAAATACCGCGCGGCGTCTATATTGAAAATTGCCGCCGCGCGCACGGGCGCTCTGCGCTCGCGCAGCCAGCCCAACAGCTTGCGCGCCACCGCAGTCTTGCAAATGAAGGCCAGCTCGCCGCCGCGTTTTTGCAGAGCTTCGACCAAACGCATCAACATCCATTCTGAGATGTCGAAATTGCTCTTGCCCGTCAGCGCGTCCAGGCCGTTCAGCCCTTGCGCATTCTTCTTCGCCGGCA
The DNA here is from genome assembly GCA_043740245.1 of Acidobacteriota bacterium. Classification (GTDB taxonomy): domain Bacteria; phylum Acidobacteriota; class Blastocatellia; order RBC074; family RBC074; genus JACPYM01. The sequence continues at coordinate 2,966 of JAYUCP010000364.1, forward strand.
GATTGCTGCTGCCCAAACCGCCCTGCACCGCATTCGTCACCCAGGGCGGATTGCCCAACAGCAGCACCGTTCCGTCGGTTTGCGCAATCAACTCCGGCCAATCCACCGCAAAAAAATCAGCTTCCCGCAATTCGACGTTGCCGCCAGTTCCAATATGCGCGCGCAGTTCGGCCAGGTAAGCGGCGTTGACCTCCAAACCGACGATGCGTTGTGCGGACGCAAAGACGCGCGCCGCCACCCGGACAAACGCGCCTTGCCCGCAGGTCGGTTCGATCACCACTTGCGGCGCGACACCGCGCTCAATCAGCTTGCGGCAAATGCGCTCTGCCAACGCGTCCGGCGTTTGGAAATCCCCGTATTCGATTTTGGCCTGTGCAGCTTTCATGCATGCGTTAGGCGAAAGTCACTAATGTGTAAGGCGTGCAAGGCAAAGAGGTCATTCTCTCCACTCTTTTGCGAATTGCCAGAGCATCCAACCATTCAACCCCGCAATCAGTATCCCCGCCACCCAAGCTAAAAGGCGTAGCCAAATCGGATTAACGAATTCTCCCATCTTCTTTGGGTCGCTGGTAAATAGAATCAGCGGAACCACCGCAAAGGAAAGTTGTAAGCTCAGTACCACCTGGCTCAAGATCAGCAATTGGCCGCTGCCTTTTTCCCCATAAAATGCAGTTATTACTACCGCTGGAATAATCGCTAGTAGACGCGTAAGCAATCGCCTTTTCCAAGGGGCTATGCGCCATTCCATAAACCCTTCCATTACTATCTGCCCCGCCAAAGTGCCAGTAAGCGTCGCATTCTGCCCGGCACAAAGTAAGGCAATAGCAAATAAAATCGAAGCCCAGGGGGAGCCGAGCAGTGGCGTCAACAGCTTATAGGCTTCGTGAATTTCGGCAACCTTGTGGTGGCCGGTTTGATAAAATACCGAAGCAGCCAAAACCAATATTGCGGCGTTGATAAAGAACGCGAAAGAAAGGGCGACTATTACGTCAGTCAGGTTATACCTGATAGCTTCGCGAATTCCTTCCGGCGTCGGTCTGACTGCGCGTGTTTGCACTATGGATGAATGTAAATAAAGGTTGTGTGGCATCACCGTCGCGCCCAGAATACTCACTGCTAAGTAAAGCATCTCACGATCGCCCAACAAACGCGTGTCAGGTAGCAATCCTTGCAAAACTGTTGCCCAGACAGGCTGCGCCCAATAAATTTCAACCGCGAAGCAAATAGCTATTACTGCTATAAGCATTGCGGCAAATGCTTCAATCAGTCGAATACCTTTACTTTGAAGCGTTAGGATTAAGAGGGCGTCAAGCGCTGTCAAACATACACCCCACACCATAGGTAGCCCAAATAGCAATTCTAATGCAATGGCCGAGCCAAGTACTTCCGCCAAGTCACAGGCAATTATCGCCACCTCACATAATATCCAAAGAGTTATTACGACTGGGCGCGAATAGGAATCCCGGCAGGCTTGAGCTAAATCCCGCTGTGTCACCAAACCAAGACGTGCCGCTAAACTCTGAAGCAGGATTGCCATCCAATTCGATAGCAATACCACAAACAAAAGCTGGTAACCGTATCGAGATCCCGCGGCCAAATCTGTAGCCCAGTTCCCGGGATCCATGTAGCCAACTGCCACTAGCAGACCCGGCCCACCAAACGATAGTAATTTGCGCCATCGGGAAGCCCCAGGGAATACTTGATAGCGTCTTTCAATTGACTGCATCAATATACCTGCAAGTATGCGGAATCATTCAGCTCTGTCATCAGAATCACTTGATGCCCCAAGTAAATTCGTAATATGCCCAATACTCATTGCCATATAGCAGTATCCAATAAATGCTTCCATTGCTGCAAAGGGTTTTGCCGCTGTGGACGGCAAGGTATCTCCATAACCTACTGTCGTCCATGTAATAAAGCTAAGATACAATGCGTCTAAATAATTATAATTCAGTCTCGCGCTTCCGTCCTTAATAACCCCTTTTTCACTAAAGGCCAACGCAAAACTTGCAATTACAAAAAGCGCTCCATAGAGATAAATACAAAGCCCATCAAACACCATTCTTGCGTGAACGTGCGGTTCACTGTGCAGCCTTTTTACTTTGACCTGGACGCATATAATGTAGACTCCAAGTAACGCTGCCATTCCCAAAGCGTAAAGTAAAACCTCAGACGATTCTGCATTTGGTATTTCAAGATAACGTGGCACGCCCGACACCAACTTCACGACCCCTAGACAAAACGGCGCACAAATAAAGAGTACAAGCAACTCAACCCGTGAAAAAAATGCTATAAAAGTGAGTGGTTGCATGTATTTTTTCATGGTGCGTACAATTCTAGATTTCACTTCTTTCATAATGCCGCCACCTATTTAGCCACGACGAAATTTTATCAAATGCAACATGAAACGGGCGATCTCAAAGAAGATAACCAAGAGAAGTAGTGCCAGCCACCCAACAACTATTGCTCCCATGATAAAATCCACCTTTCCAGGAATCAGCCGCTGCAACAAGACGTTAAGCATGAATGGGAAAAGCAAAAAGAAAAGGCAAAAAGTATAAAAGAAAAATCGCCAAGCAATCGTAGATTCTTTCAGCATCACTCCATACCATTTCCAGAATCGCAGCAGAAGTTTAATAAACCAGCTACTTCTACTATTGATTGCACAAAGGCTAATATAAGCCTCAATTAAATTATTTTCAGCGACAAGTTTCATCTCTTCATCGTCCCATTTAACGGAATAAATCACCTTGGAGTTTATAATCTCGCGTTTGAGATAGTACTGCTTAACTCGATTCTCGGTTAAAGTAGCGATCCCGTTATGAGTGCTTATCACTAGCTGCCACTGCTTATCCTTAGCTATTCTAAACATGCTTTGGAAGAACCCTTTGCGGGCTCCCATAGATATATGAAGATCAGGCTCATCTAGTAAAACGACTGACCCATCAACGATCGTCCAAATAAACAGCAAGAAAAGCATAAACGCCTCATTCTCACCAGAGCTTAGAGAATCTATGGTAGTCAAAGGAAAGCCAGGCTTCTTAATTTTAATTCGAGTTTCATCTTTTATGGAATACAGTTCAACGACTTCAAATTGAAATTCTTCAAGCGCTTTATTCAACAGTTTAAGTTTCTTGACATGCGCTGGGGTTAACTGACTATTGCTGCTTATGTCGATATTTAACCGGCAACACTCTTCGTAGAAATCTTCGCGAAAATTTTTCACAGATTCGCGTATATCATTTCCTCGGCCAAAATTGTTTAGGTCTGTGTTGATGTAGGACACTAACCCCAATTTGTTTTCAGGCGAAATATTCCTGTCAGCCTTGCCTAAGATGCCGCGTTCAATTAAACTCTTATCTTGGAAAATACCATTTCCTGTTTTGCCCTTAATCCAATGAGAGCGTACAGATATTAGGTGATCCACCATCTCGTCAACAAGGTCAGCATCTCTTTCCCTGTAAATCAACGCCAGGTAAGCATCCATTTCTAAGTCGTCATATTTGCTTGATAGGATGTTTGTTATTGATTCGCCGCTACCTTGACGAAAGCACACCCAAAATTCCAGCCTTTTACCTGCAAATGCTACCTCAAATTGGATTGATGAGTCGCGTTTGACATAGTCAGATCGCTCGTCTTGGTCAGTAGCTATACCTTCCCACCAATTTTCAATTCCTCCGATCAAGGAATTACGCAAAACTCCCCAAACATTATTACTGGCATTTCCGTTTTTGCTAACTTCGACACAAGCCATTTTGGAGTCGTTCCCAACTGCTTCACGTAATGCAGAATTTCGAAGCTTGGGTGCCGTTTCGTCCTCTATAACAGGTAATCGAGACATGGTTGTAACATGCCCTATTAAAGATATGGCCTCAAGCAAGGTGGTTTTGCCCACCCCATTCGCACCATACAATAAGTTAATTTCACTGGTCTTGCTTTTTCTACTCTTGCTAAGCCCTACTTGAACATCAGTAAGGCCTTTTAGATTTTTGATATGAATTTTTTCAATTTTCATAAACTTTGTTAGCTCGTTAGACCTTCAACTGAACTGCTCCAAAAACCGCACATCATTCTCATACAACAACCGAATGTCATCCAACCCATACATCAACGCGCACAACCGATCCAGCCCCAGCCCAAACGCGAAGCCGGAAAATTCCTGCGGATCAATGCCGACGCCGCTGAGCACATTCGGATGCACCATGCCCGAGCCGCCCATTTCGATCCAACCCGATTGCTTGCAGACGCGGCAGCCCGCGCCGTGGCATTTGAAGCAGGTGTAATCAATCTCCGCGCCCGGTTCGACAAACGGAAAGTACGACGGACGGAAGCGCGTCTTGGTGTCCGGCCCGAACAGGCGGCGCACGAATTCTTCGACCGTGCCTCTCAAATCGCCGAGCGTGATGCCGCGATCAACGAGCAGCCCTTCGACCTGATAGAACATCGGGTTGTGCGTGGCATCGGGCGTATCGCGGCGAAAGACGCGGCCTGGCGCGGCGATGCGCAGCGGTGGCCCTTTCGCTTTGCGCTTTTGCATCGCGTGAATTTGCATCGTCGAAGTCTGCGAGCGCAGCGACAGCCGTTCGCCGTGTTCGCCCGCCAGATAGAAAGTGTCTTGCGGGCTGCGCGCCGGATGATTCGCGGGGATGTTGAGCGCTTCGAAGTTGTAGAACGCGGTCTCGATCTCCGGCCCGTCTTCGATCTCGTAGCCCATCGAGACGAAGATGTCTTCGATGCGTTGGCGCAGCAGCGTGATCGGGTGCAGGTGCCCGGCGGCAATGCGGCGGCCCGGCAATGTCACGTCAATGCGTTCCTTGATCAACTGTTCGGCTTCGCGCGCGGCAGCGAATTGGGCAAGCAGCGCTTCAATCGCGGCCTCGACGTGGTCTTTCAATTCGTTGAGTTGCGCGCCGAAGGTCTTGCGCTCTTCGGGGGCCAGCTTGCCGAGCGTTTTCATCTCGGCGGTGATGACGCCGGCTTTGCGCCCGACCCAGCGGTCGCGCAGCGCGGCAGCTTCGGCCTCAGTGGCGGCGGCCTGCAACTCTTGTTGGAACTCGGCGCGGAGTTGTGCGAGACGATCTGACATAGTGTTCCTGCGTAAACAAATACCCAGGACTGCGGACGTTTCCGCACGAAGCCCTGGGTATCACGAATTCAACTCGGTCTTGAGCGGCCCGCTTGCCTAGTGGCTAATCACGCGCGGCAATTCCTTGGCCTGCGCGACCCAGTTTTCGACTTCCTCGACCGCCGGGACAGCCTCGACCAGATTCTGCGCGGCGTTGGTCTCGGTCAGTTTGGCGTGCAGATTGGCGGGCACGCGCGTCGCCAATTCGACGACCGTGTCCACGCCAGCGGCTTCGAGCAGGTTCGCCAGTTTTTCCGTGATGCCGGTGACGCGGCTAAACAGATCAACCTGATTGACCCAACGCAAGACGCTCTTTTCCTCGACGCCTGCTTTGGCGGCAATGCCAGCACGGCCGCTCTTGCTTGCGCCTTTTTCGAGCAGTTCGCTGCATTGCCAGATGCCGCTGGCGTTGAGCTTTTTGTCATCGTCCACAGTCATATCAAATATGCGGAGCAGGTCGGACAGCCGGCCTGTGTCCACACCTTCTTCAGCGCCTTCTTCCGCACCTATCGTTGCCACAGCTTCAGCAGGCGCAGCGGCTTCAACCGGCGCTGGTACCGGTGCGGCTTCAACCGGCGCTGGCGCTGGTTTCGGCGCAGGCGCAGCGGCTTTTGCCGCAGGCGCGCTGGGCGCGGGCACAGCGGTGGCCGCAGTGCGGGCAACTTTGACGGGCTGGCCGTCACTATTCGCCAAGGCCTGTTTCGCTTGCGCCGCCAAATCGGCAAAAGCTTCCGGTTGATTGACGGCCAGGTCGGCCAGAATCTTGCGATCCAATTCGATCTCGGCCAGCTTCAGCCCGTGCATGAATTGGCTGTAGTTCAAGCCGTTCAAGCGTGCGGCCGCGCCGATGCGAATGATCCAGAGCGCGCGATAATCACGCTTCTTGATCTTGCGGCCGACGTAGGCGAACTTGAGCGCGCGTTGCACCGATTCGCGCATCGAACGATACAGCTTGCTCTTTGTCCCACGATACCCACTCGACAGTTTCTCTAGTTTTTTGCGCTTCTCAAGGCGCTTATTTCCGCGTTTTGCGCGAGGCATAGTTTCCTCCGGTAAAAATCAAAGTCATTCTCAAATTTCAAATCTCGAATTTGAAACCCTAGCTGCGGCCATACGGCAGCATGCGTTCGACACGCTTCTGATCGCCCTCTGAAACCAGCCCGTCAATGTCGAGTTGGCGTTTCCGTTTGGCGGTCTTTTTGGTCAGGATGTGGCGCGCGTGCGAATGTCCACGCTTGATTTTGCCGGTCGCGGTCATACGAAACCGCTTGGCCGCGCCTTTATGAGTTTTCAGTTTAGGCATAAGTCCTCCGTTAGTAATTAAGTGGCGGGCGCTTGCTCGCCGGGTTTCGGCTCGTCCGCCGATCTATTCTCAGGCGGCTTCTCAGGCTTTTGGTCAAGCTTTTGATCAAGCTTTTGATCAAGCTTTTGCTCAGGCCGTTGGGCAGGCCGCCGTTCAGGCCGTTGGACTGGTCGGCGCTCAGCCCCCGCGCCGTGAGCGCGTTCGGGCGGCCGCTCAGCCGGATTGCCAGCCGGTTTCGCTTTTGGTTTCTCGTGTTGCGGCTTGTCCACTTTCTTCGCCGCAAAGATGGCGGTCATTTGCATGCCTTCGACGCGCGGGCGGACTTCGATGGCGCCGCTTTCGGCCAAATCCTTTTCCAAGCGTTGCAGCAACTGCATGCCCAACTCTTTGTGCGTGATCTCGCGGCCCCGGAAGCGGACGGTCGCCTTGACCTTGTTCCCTTCCAGCAAAATCTCTTTGGCATGCTTCATCTTGAAATTGTAGTCGTGATCGTCGGTCGCGGGCCGGAACTTGATCTCCTTGACCTCGATCACGACCTGCTTTCGCTTGGCCTCGTGCGCGCGTTTTTTCTGCTCGTATTGATACTTGCCGAAATCAATGATGCGGCACACCGGCGGTTGCGCTTGCGGCGCGACCTCAACCAAATCCAGATGCCGCTCGCGCGCAATCTTCACCGCTTCTTGCGGCGTCATCACGCCGATCATTTCGCCTTCTTCGTCAATGACACGCACTTCGCGGACGCGAATGCGTTCGTTGATGCGCACGCTGGGCACGCGCTCGCGCCGCTGCCAGCCGCCACGATTGAAACCAGTGTTGATAGGTTACCTCCGATAAAGTCGAAGGATGAGGGCTGAAGGCTGAAGGATGAACCAGCTTGTTCATCCCTCAGCCTTCAGCCTTCATCCCTCCGTTACGTTGTCAAAGCGCGTGAACCGGCCAATTCTTTCAGCCGCGCGCTAAATTCCGCCACCGGCACCGCGCCCGTGTCGCCTTTGAGGCGATCACGCACGGCCACCAGGCCACTTTCGGCCTCGCGCTCGCCGATGACGAGCATGAAGGGAGTCTTCTTCAACTGCGCATCCCGAATCTTCGCGCCGATCTTCTCACTGCGTAAGTCAGCCGCGATGCGGTGCCCGGCGGCCTTCAATTCGGCCTCGACCTTTTGCGCCTGTTCGTTGAAGCGATCCGAAATCGGCAGCACCACGGCTTGCACCGGCGCCAACCAAACCGGGAACGCGCCCGCGTAATGCTCGATCAGGATGCCGAAGAAGCGCTCGAACGAACCCAGAATCGCGCGGTGCACCATGATCGGCTGGTGCGGCTTGTTGTCCGCGCCCGTGTACTCGATGCCGAAGCGTTGCGGCAGATTGAAATCCACCTGGATCGTCGAAAGCTGCCACGTGCGCTTGATCGCGTCCACAACTTTGAAGTCAATCTTCGGCCCGTAAAACGCCGCTTCATCTTCCATCCGTTGATACGGCAAGCCGTATTCGTTCAACGCTTCGGTCAAGGCCGTTTCAGCCAGCACCCAAACTTCATCCGCGCCCAAATACTTTGCATGCTCGGTCGCGTGGCGCACTGACAATTCCGCTTTGTATTCAAACCCGAAGGCTTTGAAGATGAAATCCACCAAGTCGAGACAGCCTTTCACTTCATCCTTCAACTGCTCCGGCGTGCAAAACAAATGCGCGTCGTCCTGCGTGAAGCCGCGCGCGCGCATCAGCCCGTGCGTCACGCCCGAACGTTCGTAGCGGTAGACCATCCCATATTCGGCATAACGCTGCGGCAAATCGCGGTACGAACGCTGCCGCGCCTTGAAAATCTGGATGTGGAACGGGCAGTTCATCGGCTTCAACCGGTATTCGATCTGCTCGTTCTCCTTGTCCTTCATCGGCGGATAGAGGCCGTCCTGGTAATGCTCCAGGTGGCCCGAAATCCTGAACAACTCCGATTGCGTCACATGCGGCGTGTTCACGAAGCTGTAGCCGCGCCGGTAAAGCTCATCGTTCAGGAACTGTTCGATCACCTTGCGAATCAGCGCGCCGTTCGGATGCCACAACACCAAGCCCGGCCCAATCGCGTCGCTAAAGCTGAACAGATCCAACTCAGGCCCGACGCGGCGATGATCGCGCTTCTCGGCCTCTTCCTTCTGCTTGATCCACTCGTCGAGTTCTTCCTGCGAAAAGAAGGACGTGCCATAAATGCGCTGCATCTGCGGGCGCGATTCGTCGCCCTTCCAGTGCGCCCCGGCAATCGAGAGCAGCTTGATCGCCTTGATCTTGTTGGTCGAAGGAATGTGCGGCCCCAGGCAGAAGTCCACGAAGGGCGTCCCTTCGATGGTGTAGCAACTGACCGTCGCGCCCGCCTTCTCTGCGATCAACTCGCACTTGAGCGGCTCGCCCAACGCGGCGAATTTCTGCTTGGCCTCGGCCTTCGTCATCTCGATGCGTTTGTATCCGAGGTTGCGCTTGACCAGATCGCGCATGCGCTTCTCGATCTTCGGTAAATCCTCGGGCGTGAAGCGGCCATCCGCGCGGTGGAAGTCGTAATAGAAACCGCCCTTCGGATCATCCAACAAGGCCGGCCCAATGCCCAGCTTCGTGCCGGGAAACAAACCCAACACCGCCGCCGCCAACAGGTGCGCCGTCGAATGGCGATACACTTCCAGCGCGTCGTTACCAGCCTCAGGCGTCAACGCCTCGACCGTCTCGCCCGCTTGCAACACGTAACTCAAATCCACCGGCGCGTCCTGTTTGATGCCATTGCGAAACAGGCGCGCGGCGATGGCCCGTTTGGCGGCCTCGCGGTCTTGCTGTTTGATTGCATCGAACGCGGAAAGAGCCGCGCCCGCTACTGCTTGATTCTGTATTTCGCTCACTGCTGTCTCACTCAAAAATGATCGGCTGGCCTTGCACGACTGGCAAAGCCCAAGCCTGAAAGCTACAAGGTGCAGCTTTCAAATCTCATATTTGCTGACGGACAGTCCCAAAAGCTTCCGAACAAACGGGAATTACTGCTTCAGGTAAGGTCCTACGCCAGCGGTTGCCATGCAGCGTTTGCCACGCGGATCGTTTGGGAATGATCCCGCGCGGCTATCGAGTTCGATTTGTCGTAAATCGTTTCTGCATACTCGCGGCAACTCTTCGGGAGCTGACGTTGAACAAATGATTCGCGCCCTGTTGGGCACGTTAAAGAATAGGCTGGAGCGGATTTGAACCGCTGACCCCTACAGTGTCAATGTAGTGCTCTACCCCTGAGCTACCAGCCTAAAAGTCCTTTGCAAGAGCGGGCAAAGTAACAAACGGCGCGCAAAACTGTCAAGCAGCGCTTCCGCCAACGCTTCAGCGCCCCTGAAATCGCGGTGCACGTTTCTCAAGAAATGCCTGCAAACCTTCGCGGTGATCGGCGCTTTCATAACAAAGTTGGATGGCGGCCAGACACGCCGCACGATTGCGCCCAGCATCTGAAACTTGCGCCTGCTGAATTGCCAGCTTGTGCGCGGCCAACGAAAGAGGCGCAGTCGCGGCCAGCTTCAACGCATATTCACGCGTGTATGCTTCCAATTCTCCAGGCAGTAACACGCGATTGACCAGGCCCATTTGCCGAGCTTCCTCAGCATCAAACGCGCGGCCCGACAACAACACATCCGCCGCATTTGCCGGGCCGATCAGATTGACCAGCCGCACGACACCTTCATCAAATGGATATGCCAGCCCCAGCTTCCCCGCCGGAATGCCGAACTGCGCGATGGCACTGGCAAAGCGCAAATCGCAAGTCGCCGCGATTAACACACCGCCACCAAAACACGCGCCGTTGATCATCGCGATGACCGGCTTCGGCGCGGCGGTGATAGCGCGCAACCCGGTGAGCGATTCGCGTATGTTCGTTTCAATCAATTCGGCGTTCTCGGTCTGTGCTTTCAATTCGGCTATGTCCGCGCCCGCGATAAACGCCTGTTCGCCCGCGCCGGTCAGCAGAATGACGCGCACGTCGGCATCGTCTACCAAGGACTGCACCGCCACGCCCAACGCGTGCCACATCCCCGCATTCATCGCATTGCGCATGGCCGGGCGATTGACGATCACCCAGCCCAACGGCATTTCGCGCCGCACCGCAATCAACTCATCGCTCATCTGGATTTCTTTTCCGTAGCTTTGACCATTTCACTAGATCGGTTTGCGATTGTGCGTACGGTGTCCGTAGCCCGACCGTGAGCGAGGGCGACCTCGGCAATGTGCCCAGTGGCGTCAATCAGCACCTTTGCAATGGAGCCCTCACTTACGGTCGGGCTACGGACACAACACCATTCCCGTAAGTCCAATAGCAAGCCGATCTAATTGCAAACAACAAACGCTGGCACAGCAGCCGAACTGTTGTGCCAGCGTTTTCCTCTCCAGCGCTAAACCGGCTTACGCGCGCATGGCCTCGTACTCGTACTCTTCATCCAGGAACAAGTACTTGCGCCATTCGGGCCGCCGCTCGGCTGCCTGTTGCAGCGCCACGCGCTCCAAGCCGTAAAACAGCGCCGCCGGATTCATCAACAAAGGCATGCGCGCTTCTTCGGGCGTGCGGTCGCCTTTGCGGTTGTTGCAAGTCTGGCAAGCCGTGACCAGGTTTTCGGCCACCATCTTGCCGCCCCGCGAACGCGGCATGATGTGATCGAGCGTCAGATCAAAGGGCGTGCCCTTCTTGCCGCAGTACTGGCAACGGTTGCGGTCGCGCGCCAGGATGCGATGGCGCTGGGTCGCGCGATTCTGCCGCGTCCGCACGTTGACATAAGTCGTCAGGCGGATCACCGACGGCACATCAAACACGAAGCGCGGCGAACGCAGGATGTGGCCGGGGTCTTTCTCGATCACTTCGGCCACGTGCCGCCAAACCAGCGTCAACGCCTTGGGCGGACTGACCACGCTCAACGGCTCATACGAAGCATTTAACAGGAGTACTCTGCGGGAGTGAATCATAACCTTGACGTTCTCCGAAGCGCCCGCTCCCACACAAAAAGAGCAAGCACAATAAAGGGTCTGACAGGACTCGAACCTGCATAGAACTCGTTTAGAAGACGAGTGCCTCATCCATTTCGACCACAGACCCGCTCAACATATCAACGCCACGTCAGCCCTGTGTTACCACTGAGCTACTTTTTCAAAAGCGGCGGGATAATAACAAAATCCGGGACATTTGCTCAACCCCAGCCCCTACTAATTGAACTGAACCCAAAAACGCTTTGCCGCAGATGAACGCTGAAAAACGCCGATCAATACGTGCTGACAGCCGCGTTTCTCTGCGCTCATCTGCGGCAAAACAGCGGCGGTTTGAACTGCCACACAAAAATCAAGGTGATGGTGAGATTCGAACTCACGGCCTCTGGCTTCGGAAACCAGTGCTCTGTTGTTCCGCTGAGCTACATCACCGCAATGAATGGTTGGGGTTGGCTTCGAACCAACGACCTCCGGCTTTTCAGACCGGCGCTGCTACCAAACTGAGCTACCCAACCGTGCGAATGTCCGTGGCAGGACTTGAACCTGCGGCCTCCGGTTTCGTAGACCGGCGCTCTAAAATCCACCTGAGCTACACGGACAAAGTCAGCCAAAAAAGTCAGGATGACAGGATTCGAACCTGCGTGGACTTGTTCCCAAGACAAGTGGGCGGCCGCTACCCCACATCCTGAAATGGAATCGGCGGGATTCGAACCCGCAATTGCTGGTTTGCAAAACCAGTGCCTTGCCAATTTGGCTACGATCCCAAGCAATGTCCGACAAGCTGGCAGCTTGTCGGCGTCTCCGGCTTGGACGAAATGCCGAGACAGCGACAAGCTGGCAGCTTGTCGGACACTTTCAATAGGAGCGGTGGGAGTCGAACCCACGACCCTCTGTTTGTAAGACAGACGCTCGTTCCGCTGAGCTACGCTCCTAAACTGGGAGACGAGGGCTCGAACCCCGATAGACGGAGTCAAAGTCCGCCGTCTTGTCCAATTAGACGATCTCCCATCATCTCTCAACAGAAGGGGCTGACGGTGAGACTTGAACTCACAACCTATCGCTTACGAGGCGATTGCTGCTGCCCTTGAGCTACGCCAGCACGAAGAGTGAGCGACGGGAATCGAACCCGCTAACTCCAGTTTGGTAGACTGGCGCGCGTCCACTTGCGCTCCGCTCACTGAAGCGGTGCGGTAAGCGCGAGCGGTAACGACCTGGTGAATCGAAGTTCGTACAACGCGAAGTCACCAGATCGCTACCGCTCGCTGTACCGCACCGGTCAAAGCTGTGGGGGCGGGACTCGAACCCGCGCTCTCTTGCTTAACAGGCAAGCGCCTTGCCAACTTGGCTACCCCACATCAACTCCAAGGGCCACGAACAAATTCAAAGCCCCGCAGCCGGACGGCCCGCAGCCGTTCTCTGCGCCGTCCGGCTGTGCATCGCGTGGTTGTCACGTGCAACCCGACGACTGTCCCGTTCAGCCATCACTGCTGCCACAAGAAATGGATCGGGAGAGACTCGAACTCTCAACGTCCCGCTTAAGAGGCGGGCACTCTCGCCGTTTGAGTTACCGATCCTCACCAACAAGGACACGGGAGCGAAGGGACTCGAACCCTCGATCTCTCGCTCGACAGGCGAGTGCATTCGCCGCTTTGCTACGCTCCCAGACTTTCCCAAAAACTCTCAACGATGTACCTGAAAGGAATTGAACCTTTGACCTCACGCTTATCAAGCGTGCGCTCTGGAACCATCTGAGCTACAGGTACGCAAGCTCAGCGTGCTGCTCATTGCATCACTTGCCAGCAACCCGACGCCGCCTCTACTGCAGCCCGCGTGCCACGGCCTGCCGAATGGCGTAACTCATTGAAACGGCAGCAAGCCCGTTTTCAGCACTCCGTTCGCGGCCACAGATTCTCTAGCCTATTCGCTAGCCATCTAGTCAATCGGCTAGCCGGATCTGAGCTTGGCATTTCATTCGCCGTCCCCAACAATCACGTGTGTCTTATGGAACTGAGCTACCTCTTTCAACAACTCGGCATCGCACTCGGCTTGGGGCTGCTGGTCGGCCTGCAACGCGAAAGCGCCGCCTCGCCGTTGGGCGGCGTGCGCACGTTCCCGCTGGTCACGCTGTTCGGCGCGGTGTGCGGATTGCTGGCCTCATTTTACGGCGGTTGGATGATCGGCTTCGGCTTGCTGGCGCTGACGGGGCTGATCGCACTGGGCAAACAGGCGGAGTTGCACAAGCAGGAAGCTGAGGTGGGACTCACGACCGAAGCCGCGATGCTGCTGATGTTCGCAGTTGGCGCATATCTCATCAGCGGCCAGCGCGCCATCGCCATCGCCATCGGCGGTTGTGTCGCCGTGCTGCTGCATTACAAAGGCCAATTGCATTACGCCGTCGCGCATCTGGACGAGAACGATCTCAAGGCGATCATGCAATTCGCGTTGATCTCGCTGGTCATTCTGCCGGTGCTGCCCAACCGCACGTATGGGCCTTATGCCGTGCTCAACCCGCGCCAAATCTGGTGGATGGTCGTGTTGATCGTCGGCATCAGTCTGGGCGGCTATATCGTCTACAAATTTTTCGGCACGCAGGCGGGCATACTGCTGGGCGGCATTCTGGGCGGGATGATTTCGAGCACGGCGACGACGGTCAGTTATGCCAAACGCACACGAGACACGCCGGGCTTGGCGAATCTGGCGGCCATCGTGGTGATGATCGCGTCGGCGGTCGTGTATGCGCGCTTGCAGTTGGAGATTGCCACGGTCGCGCCGCATTTCCTGCCGGTGGCGGCAGGGCCGCTGTCGGCGATGCTGCTGTTGCTCGCGCTCTGTTCGGCCGTGCTTTGGTTCTGGAATCGGCGCGCGGCTGGCGAAATGCCCGCGCAAGAGAATCCTTCGGAGTTGAAAGCGGCTTTAGTCTTCGGCCTATTGTATGCCGCCATCCTGTTTGCCGTGGCGGCGGTCAAACAGCACTTTGGCAATCGTGGCTTGTACGTCGTCGCCGTGCTGTCGGGCTTGACCGACGTGGATGCGATCACGCTCTCGACCGCGCAATTGGTCAACACGGCGCGCATGAGCGCGGAGGAAGGTTGGAAGATCATTTTGACGGCGACGCTTTCCAACTTGGTTTTCAAAGCAGGCGCCATCGCCGCGCTGGGCAGTCGCGCGCTGCTGGTGAAAGTCGCCTGTTGTTATGCTGTGGTGATGCTGGCAGGACTGTTGCTGCTGTTTCTGCGCTGAGCAGTATTGCAGATTGGCAAGCGGGCACCGCGCACCAGCGCCCGGCGGCTCGCCTTCCACGAATGCGAAAGGCGCAGCGGGAATAGGTGTTCCCGCTGCGCCTTTCTTCCACACAAACTGTCCGTCACTCGTCAGTTCGCCAACCCGACCCGCTTCAGCAATTCGCCAAAGCGCGCATCGCCGCGCAACTCTTTGAACACTGGCGCGACTTTCAATTCAACCATCCCGCCGTCTTTTTCGGCCAAGCCCTGCTTCAACGCGGCGAAGGCCTGATCACGGTCGCCCAGCCGCGTGTAGACGGCGGCGATGGCCGAAGCGCCTACGTAATGCTGCTTCGTGGCGGCTTGCAGGAATTCCAGTTCGCGCTGCCAGAACGCCTTGATGCCGCCGTTGGCAAAGGCCTGTTTCAAGCTGTCCAGATAAGTCTGCGGTTGGCTCTGCAATTGGCGGCCTTGAATCCATTCGTTGACCAACGGTTGGGGCTGGCCTTTTTGTTCAAAGACCAAGCCGAGGCCTGTGTGCGCGGCGGCGAACTTCTCGTCCAGCTTGAGCGATTTCTGGAAGTGCTCGGCGGCGTGTTCGTAATCGGCGGCATAGTAAGACAGCGTACCGATGTCGGTGTTGATCGCCAGCGATTGCGGGTCAAGCTTGCGCGCCGTCCAGATTTCAGCCAGCGCTTCTTTCGATTGCCCCATCAACGCCAGGTATTCGGCATAGCGTTGATGCGCTTCGCCGCTCTTCGGATTGAATTCGAGCGCGCGTTTGAAGAGGCGCTCGGCTTCTTTGAAATCCCAGTCGTAGCGCAGCTTGACCTTGGCGAGCGTCAGCGTCGCGTCCACCGATTTGGGATCGAGCGAGAGTGTGTATTCGGCCACTTTGCGCGCCTTGGTCATCGCCTGTTCGGGCGTGATTTGATCGGCGCCGTCGGCGTGGCAGGCGGCGCAACCGGCGGCGGCGGCGGCGAATTTGCTGTCGCGCGCAACGGCGGCTTCAAACAATTGGTCGGCCTTGTGCTTCGCTTCGGGCGTACCCTGGTTGAAATAGAACTGGCCTTCCAGATAGAGCCGGTAAGCCTCTTGGTCTTTGGTGCCCGCTTTGGCGATGTCGGCGGCGGGCAGGCCGTTGACGGGCAGTTGCAGCTTTTGCGCGATGCCGCGCGTGATGTCGTCTTGCAGCGAAATCAGTTCGGTCAGCTTGCGCACATAGCGTTCGCCCCAGAGGCGGCGGCGGTTGGCGGTGCTGACGAGTTCGGTGTTGATGATGACGTCTTCGCCGCGTTTGGTGACTTCGCCGGTTAATGCGGCGCGCACACCCAATTGGCCGGCCAGTTCGACCGGGTCGGTGTCTTTGCCTTTGTATTTCAGCACGGAACTGCGCGCGACGACGTTGAGGTCGGGCACTTGCGAGAGCGCGTCAATCACTTGTTCGGTGATCGCGTCGCTCAGGTATTCGGCCTGCGGATCGTTGATGCGGAAGGGCAGCACGGCAATCGAATCAATCTTGCTGTTGCGTTGTTGCCAGACGAAATAGCTTACGGCGCTGAGCGCGGCCAAAGCCAGCAGCGCGACCGTTGCCAGCAAACGGCCACGCCGTCGCGCGGGTTGCAGTGAAAGCATGTTGGTCGCCTGCGCCGCATGCGCCGCCGAAGCCGCCGCAAAATTCGCCGCCGTGCCTTTGGTCGTCTCGAATGAAAGCGGCGCACCAATGTTGGTCTCGTAAGAAACCGCGCCTGCCGATGATGATGCAGCGGCTTGCGCCGGAGCGAGTTCGCGCGTGGTATCTTCGTCATCGCCAACTTCGACGCGCGCCTTGATGCGTTTTAGATCGGCGAGCAATTCCTGCGCGTTGGGATAACGCTGCTCAATATCCTTCGCCAGCATGCGCGCCACGACCTGTTCCAATTCGCCCGGCACGCTTGACAGCCGTTGCGACAGCCGCGCTGGTTCTTGCGTCAACAACGACGCGATCACGTCGCTGGTGGTGGAGCCGCTGAAGGGGCGCTCACCCGCGATCATTTCGTAAAGCACCACGCCGAGGCTGAAAATGTCGGTGCGCCCGTCCAGCCGTTGCGCGCGCGCCTGTTCGGGCGACATATACGCGATGGTGCCCATCACCAGCCCAGGCTGCGTTTCAAACAGCGAGCGCGTCGGCCCTTCCAATTCGCCGGTCTCGCTTTCGTTTTGCGTCAGCTTGGCGAGGCCGAAATCGAGCAGCTTCACGTAACCGTCGGGCCGCAGCATGATGTTTTCGGGTTTGATGTCGCGGTGGATGATGTTGGCCTGATGCGCAGCCTGCAGCGCGCTGACGGCTTGCACGGCGATGTCGAGCGTCTCGCTCAACTTCAAGCCTTTTTTCAGCCGGTCGCGCAACGTGTCGCCTTCGATGAATTCGGTGGCGATGAAATGCGCGTGCTCGTGCTGGCCGATTTCATAAATGGTGATGATGTTCGGATGGTTCAGCGCGGAGGCGGCGCGCGCTTCCTGTTCAAAGCGGCGCACGCGGTCGGCGTCCTGCGTGAACTGTTCGGGCAACAGTTTGATGGCGAGCTTGCGGCCCAGGCGTGTGTCTTCGGCGAGATAGACTTCGCCCATGCCGCCCGCGCCGATGCGGTTGACGATGCGATAGTGCGAGATGGTTTGTCCGATCACGATAGTTGACCTCGATACAGGCCGTGTCAGTAGCCCGACCGTGAGGGAGGGCTTGCCTGGCCTTGAGTGCTCTGAGTGTCAAGCCTGCCCTCCCTTACGGTCGAGCTACTGACACGATATTAAGACAAGAACAACGACACCCGATCCTACGCAAAAAAGGATCGGCGTGGATTCATAACACCACGCCGATCCTTTCCTGAGTTTGCTTGGTTACGCTGGCTGTTACTTCTTCTTCAACATGTTGCAAGCCTCGGCTGCCGCCGTTGGATTGACCGCCGTGTTGCCTTCTTCGATGAACGAGAGTTTGCCTTCCTTATCCACAACGAAAGTCGCGCGCGAGCCGTAGCCGGTCGCTTCGTTGAAGACGCCGTAATCTTTGACGGTTTTGCGCGAAACGAAATCGCTGAGAATCGGGAAGGAAAGCCCTTTGGTTTCGGGCGCGAGTTCTTCGGACCAATGTTTGAGCGCGGGAATGCTGTCCACGCTGAGGCCGAAAATCTGTGAGTCTGCATCGGTGAATTTGGCGAGATCAGCCTGATACGCCTTCATTTCACGCGTTCAGCCACCGGTGAAGGCCAGCACGAAGACGGCCAGCACGACATTCTTCTTGCCTCTGAAATCGCTCAGTTTGTAAGTCTTGCCATCCGTGCCCGGCAAGTTGAAATCGGGCGCGGCATCGCCGACTTTGAGATGGGTTTTGATCGCGGGCGGTCTGGGCGCTTGTGCCGCCGGTGCGGGTTGCTGCGCAAGCGCGCCCACACACAGACTCAACAGCAAGGCCAAGCCCAACGCTTGTTTGAACATTTCCTGCCTCCTTAAAAGTAGGGTTGATTGGGTTGCGAAAACGCGGTCATTAGACAGCAAGGGACGCGGCGATGCAATCGGTGGTTGCAGCAAACCACTGAAAGCAGAAACGCCGGTACCCCAAGGAAGCACCGGCGCACCTGCGCGGTTTGACCGCTATATGGCTGATTAACGCTGTCCTTGTTGCGCAACCGTGATCCCGGTTTGGGTTTCGAGTGCGGGAATGAGATTCCGATAGTTGCGTTTGTCCAGGCGCAACACGGCGTGGCTGTTCGTGCCACGAATCGTCAACCAATGTTGTTTGGCATGGGTGTGATACAGCACCAGCCCCACTGGCAACACGGCGACTCCCAAACAGGCAACCACAGCCGCCGTCTCGGAAAGCGTCAATACCGCGACGGCCAGGCCACCGCCCATTGCCGCCGACGAAGCCGCCAGGGGCCGCCAACGCCGGTTTTTGGAGTAGGAATACTCCGCCGCCTTCACTTCGGCGTTCTCGAATTTGAGTATGACTTGCCCGCTCGCCACTTCTTCGATTAACACTTGAGCGCCATTCAAGCGCACTCTTACCGGCACCTCAAGCGATTTGCCATCTTTGACAATCAGCGCTTTGGCCGATTCAAAGGTAAAGGCGGATTGCGGCGGCGATTGGGATGCGTCTTGCGCCCAGGCCGCAACGGACGTCAGCACGCACAGTAAAACGCAATAAACAAAGCTCGTAGTTTTCATGATGTTTGCTCCTTTACTCTTTCCAGCGCCACCGCGCGTAAATGCGCGGTGGCATACAGTAGTTCTCAATGATGTTGTTGCGAGCGGATGGTTCGGCAGGTTTATAAATGAATAGGGCTGAGCCAGTGCAGTCTTGTGTGACACTATCTGTTCAAGACGATAGAAGACCCGAAGTGCCACAAGGCAATACTCAATCAATCAGGTTTTGAAGGGCCGGGGCTAATAGATAAGCGCGTCGCAACCATTGAAAACCTGGTTGCTTGGCAGACCGCACTTGCGCTGTACCGCGTCAGCGCCATCCAATAAACACAATTGCAAACCGATCTAAAGCCCTGTTTCAAGCCTTTGCCATGATTTTGCCGGTTCTGATTTAGGTTCCGGGAATCCTTTGCGCTAGAATCCGCGCACCTTGAACCATCGCACCTGAGACTGCATGAGATTTCTAGTGGCCGACGACAATCGAAATGATTGCGTGCTGATTCGCCAGGCGCTGCTGGCCGAATTTCGCGGCGCGCAGTTCGCCGTGCTGGCTGGCGGCAAAGACCTGGCGAAGGAAATGGCGAAGGGCTGCGATGCCTTGCTGGTCGAGGCGCAGACGAATTGGGCCGACGGTATCGCGCTGTTGCGGCAGGCGCGCAAGCTCGATGCCTATGTGCCCGCGCTGATGCTGACCGAACAGGCGAACGTGCAATTGGCCGTGACGGCGTTGAAGGCGGGCTTCAACGATTTTGTGCTCAAGGCTGAATTGTCGCGTTTGCCCGCGGCCTTGCGCGCCTGTTTGGAACGCGCCAAAACACAACGCAACGAAGACAAACAGGAATTGCTCAAACGCGAGCGGCAAGAACGTTTGCGCGCCGAGGCAGCCATTCAACGCCTGAGCGCAATTCAAAAAGTGACTGACGCGGCGTTGAGCACTTTGGAATTGGATCAACTGCTGCACGAGCTGTTGCAACGCATCTGTCAGGTGCTGGGCGGCGAAACGGCGACCGTGTTGTTGCTGGCCGCAGACCAACAGCATTTGATCGTGCGCGCGTCGTTTGGCGTGGATGGCGGTGCTGACGCGATTGAAGACAAGACGCTGATCCCGTTTGGGCAAGGCTTGGTCGGCAAGATCGCGGCGCAAAACGAACCGCTGATCGTCAACGATTTGAAAGAAGTTGCCGCGGCCAGCGGCTTGACCGGCGTGCTGGGACAGAAGACGCGGTCGCTGGTCGGCGCGCCGTTGCGCGCGCGTGAGCGTGTAATCGGCGTGGTGCACGTCGGCACGCAAACCCGGCGGCGCTTCACGCGGGAGGACTTGGGGTTGTTGCAGGTCGTCGCCGACCGCGCGGCTTCGGCGATTGAGCGGGCCCAGTTGTACGAAGAGGTGCTGGCCGCGCGCGACCGCTTGCACACGCTCTCGCGCCAGTTGATCGAAGCGCAGGAGCAAGAGCGGCGGCGGCTGGCGCGCGAACTGCACGACGAGACCGGGCAGGCGCTGACGGCGGTGAAATTGAATTTGCAGGCGCTGCGCCAACGCAGCAGCGATTTGCATTTGAGCGCCAAGTTGCAAGACAGCATCGGCATCGTCGAACAATCGCTCGAACAGTTGCGCGACCTCTCACACGAATTGCGTCCGGCGGTGTTAGACGATTTCGGCCTGGCCGCGGCCTTGCGCTGGTTTGTTGACCGGCAGTCTCAGCGCGCGGGTTTGCGCGGTCATTTCAACGCACCCGAAAAGTTTGTGCGCGTGGCGGCGGAAGTCGAGACGGCCTGTTTCCGTTTAGTGCAAGAGGCGTTGACCAACGTCATCAAACACGCGCGCGCGCGCAACGTCTGGGTTGAATTGCGCGAGACGGCTGCCGGGTTTGAATTGTCTGTGCGCGATGACGGGCGCGGCTTTGCCGTTGAATCCGCGCGTCTGACGGCCCTGCGCGGCGGCAGCATGGGGTTGTTGAGTATGCAGGAGCGCACACAACTGGCGGGCGGGCGCTTTGAACTAAAATCGGGCCAGAGCGGCACGGAGTTGCGCGCACAGTTTGCGCGTTAAGAGCTGGGTAGGGACATGGCAACGATCAAAGTTTTGATTGCGGATGATCACAATCTGGTGCGGGCCGGGATGCGCGCGCTGCTCCAGGCTATCGAAGGCGTCGAGGTCGTCGGTGAAGCCAGCGATGGGCGCGCGGCGCTCGAATTGGTCAAACGGCACCGGCCCGACGTGGCGCTGCTGGATATTTCGATGCCCGGTTTGAACGGGATGGAAGTCGCCGCGCGTCTCAGCAAAGACCTGCCACAAGTGCGCGTGTTGATGCTTTCGATGCACGCGAATGAGGAATACGTGCTGCAAGCCTTGCGGGCCGGTGCGGCAGGCTATCTGGTCAAAGGCGCCGATACGGTTGAATTGGAACTGGCCTTGCGCGCGTTGATGCGCGGCGAGAGCTATCTCAGCCCGGCGGTCTCGAAACACTTGATCGCCGATTACGCGCGGCGGGTGGGCGGCGAGGCCGGGTCGCTGGAACTGCTGACGCCCCGGCAACGCGAGATTTTGCAACTGATCGCCGAAGGCCATTCGACCAAAGAGATTGCCAGCCTGCTCAAAATCAGCGTCAAGACAGTCGAAACGCATCGCAGCGTGTTGATGGAACGCCTGGACATTCACGACGTGGCCGGGTTGGTACGCTACGCGATTCGCGTGGGCGTCGTTGCCTCAGAACGATGACCTGCCACAACGTTCAGCGATACTCAGCAAACAATCTTCATAACTCAGGTTTTTTTCCTAGCTGACTCAGGGTTTCCCCGATACCGCGCAGACCGCCCTTTGCGCTATAAACTTCCCGGACGGTAAGGCCAACCTGTAAAGGCCGGGGCGGCGGAAATCGGCATCTGCTGCGCCCGGCTTGGGGGAGGAAGCTTCATCAGGGAGCTTTACGCAGGTTGGCCTTTTTTTTGAAATTGAGAAGCGGCGATTCCACACCGGCTCGTCCGGTGCGCCGCCCGACGGCAGCGGCGGCTTTCCACTCCGCGCCTCTGCGAAAGCTGCTGCTGCCGTTTGGTATTGGTTGACCGGTTCCCCTTCCTCTACGCGCACAAAAAACGCCAAACCCGCTGCACTACGTCCCCAGTGCGGGTTTGGCGTTTTTTGCGTTTCGAGTCTAAACCTGCCTAAACCTTTTCCGGCACCACAAACGGCGCGCGGTATTGCCGCCGCATCATCGCCTGGGCTTCCTTGTCGTTGACGACCATCTCTTTGGCCGGATCGAAATCGAGCGAGCGGCCCAGCCGGTACGAGATATTCGACAGGTGCACCAGCGCCGAAGAGAGATGGCCCTCTTCGATCTCGCCGTTCAGCATTTCGCGTTTGTTGTTGCGCACGGCTTCGATGAAGTTGGCCCAGTTGTTGCCGCCTTCCTTGCGCGCCGGCCCCGGCTCGCCATTCTTGCCCAGGAAAGTTTTGTACTCGGTGTAGCCGTCAATCACCATATAGCCTTCCGAGCCATAAAACAGATTGCCGACCTTCACGCCGCCTTCAGGATTGGTCATCCAGTGGCGCACCTCAAAAACGAGCAGCTTCTTCTTGCCGCCCTGGTTGAATTCGAGCGAGGAGATTTGCGTGTTCGGTGTCGTCTGATCGTCATCGAACATGTAATGCCCGCCCATCGAAGCGACCTTTGTCGGCAGCGTCACGCCCAAGCCCCAGCGGCAGATGTCCATCTCGTGAATGCCCTGGTTGCCGATGTCGCCGTTGCCGTAGTCCCAATTCCAATGCCAGTTGTAGTGAAAGCGATTGGGATTGAACGCCCGCTTGGGCGCGGGGCCGAGCCAGAGGTCGTAATTCACGCCCTGCGGCGCTTCGGCGTCGGGCTTTTTGCCGATGGTGTCGCGCCATTTGAAGCACAGGCCGCGCGCCATATAAACGTCGCCGATCACGCCTTCCTTCAGCTTCTGCATCGCCTCGCGCAAGGCGACGGTCGAGCGGCTGTTGGTGCCGTGCTGCACGATGCGATTGTATTGGCGGGCGGCGGCGACGAGTTGCTTGCCTTCCCAGAAGGAATGCGAACAGGGCTTTTCGACGTAGACGTCTTTGCCCGCCTGACACGCCCAGATGCCCATCAGCGAATGCCAGTGGTTGGGCGTGGCGATGGAAACGGCGTCGATGGTTTTGTCTTCGAGCAGCTTGCGGATGTCGGTGAAGTGCTGCGGCTTCTTGCCGGAAGCCTTCTCGATCTCGGCGCTGCGTTGCGCGAGCACGGATTCGTCGATGTCGCAGAGCGCGGCAATCTCGACGTTCTGCATGCGCAGGTATTCGCGGATGTGCGCGTTGCCCTGCCCGTGCGCGCCGACCACGGCCACGCGCACCGTGCCGTTGGGACTGCCGGCGTAAGTTTTGATGTTGAAGCCGAGCGTCGAGACGGCGGCGGCTCCGGCGGAATTGCGAACGAAATCGCGGCGATTCATATTCTGCCTCCTGATGTTGGTGTTGTTGAAAAACGGTGAATTGCGAGCGCGGCCAGTCTACGCCAACACCGACCGCAGTGCTATACTCCGCGCGCATCGAAGCCGATAAAAAGGAGCGTGTGAGATGAATACAACCCTGCAAGTCGAAACTCTGAAGCCGGCCTTTAACCCGTTCGTGGCGACTCCGCGTGCCGTCCCGCCATTGGAAAACGGCGATCATCTGACCAGAGACGAATTCGAGCGGCGTTACAATACGATGCCGGAAAACGTGAAAGCGGAATTGATTGAAGGGAGAGTTTTTATGTCGTCGCCTGTTCGTTACCGAAATCACGGCAAGCCTGATCGTCGTATGAACGCCTGGCTGGCTGTCTACAGTGCGGAGACTCCCGGCATAGATGGAGGCAACAATGTCACCGTGCGGCTGGATGAAATCAACGAGCCGCAACCCGATGGAGTGTTGCTGATTGAAAGGCATCCGCTGAGCCAAACTACAAT
>JAYUCP010000365.1:0-26635 GCA_043740245.1 Acidobacteriota bacterium
GCTCATTGAAATCCAGAATCACGCCGGGTTGTACTTCTTCCGACTCGAAGATTGCGGCTTCATCGAGCCGGAAATAAAGCGTGTCACTCTCTTTGTCTATCTTCAGCTTCATCGCTCGACCTCATCTGCCGTTCTCAAATCTGTAAACGGCGATCGAAGAAAACTGTGACTATGATTTGCGGCTCTGTTGCATCGTCAAGCACGACGTGCAAGATACGCCGGTGCTTCTCGTGCATCCGCTTGGCGAAATGAAAATTTCCGTCTGCTCCGCGCCAAGTCTTGTCCGGCGCATTGACCGTTTGCCAGACCCAATCCTCAGGTATGTTGCGCTCGGTAAGTACATCCCGAGTATGACTTGAAAGCTGCTTTCCGGGCATAACCGCCTCTATGCTACTGCCGTTTGCCGCCGTGCCACCAATCCACCATAAATCTCAAAATACCGTTCGACAATCCGTTCCCAATCCCGCTCGCGCACGACGAATTCGCGCGCCCGTTGCGCCAGTGCCTGCCGCTTGTCCGCATCATCCACCAGCGCCGCCAGGCATTGCGTCAACGCTTCGACATTCTCCGGCTCGACCAGACAGCCGGTTTCGCCATCGCGTATCAGTTCGCGCAAGCCGCCGATGTCGCTGCCGACGACGACGCGCTGCTGGGCCATCGCTTCCAGCGGTTTGAGCGGCGTGGTCAGTTCGGTCAAGCGCGAACGCACGCGCGGATAAACCAACACATCCATCACGGAGTAATACGCTTTGACTTGGGGATGGGGGACCTTGCCGGCGAAGATGATTTGTTCGCGTTTGTCTGCTGGGATGCGACTGCGTAGTGAGGCTTCGACTTCTCCTTCACCAGCGAGCAGCAGTTTGACATCGCCCCGCTGATTCAGCAAACACAAAACCGCGTCCACCAAAAATTCCAGCCCCTCAAAGAGGTACAACGAACCGACAAAGCCGATCACCGTCTTGCCTTGCAAGCCGTACCGCGCGACTAACTCAGCATCCGGTTCGCGCGGCGCGAACGCCGCCGTGTCCACGCCATTCGGCGCTTGAAAGAGTTTGTGCGCTGGCACGCCGCGCGCGATCAGGTCGTCTTTCAACGACTCGCAAATCGTCACCACGCGGTCGGCGCGCTTCAACGCCTCCCATTCCAGGCGGCGCGACAGGCGGTAGAGCGGCGAATTGAAGCTCAGCTTCTGCCGATCCACCGCCGCGTCCTCTTCGTAATAGCGCACTTCATAAACGCAGGGCAGCCCCAATTGCCGCGCCGCTCGCGCCGCCGCCAGGCCGTTGAGCGAAGGCGAATGCGCGTGCAACAGGTCAACCTTCAATTCCGCCGCCAGCTTCGTAATCTGTTTGGACATCTCGGCCACACAGGCGGCCTGTTTGAGCAGCGGCACGGTGTGCGGTTTCGGTAACACGTAAAACGCGGGCCAGCGCAACCGGTGATACTCGATGCCGTCGCGCGTCTCTTTGGCTGCGGTGAAGTCTTCATGCTTTGGCGAAGTGACGACGAAGGGCTGCAAGCCCAGCCGCTGCTGAGTTCGCAGGATGTAGTCGCTGCGAAAACTGTAGCCGCTGAAGTAGGGCAGCGAATGGTCGAGGATGTGTAAAACTCGCATAACTGCTTCAACTCCGCGCCAGCAAAGCGTCAACGATCCGCTCCGCCGTCCGGCCATCCCACAATTCCGGCACGCGCCCGGCCAGTTTCAATTCACCACGCAACACCGCGAACGCCGTCTGCTTGATCTGCGCGGGATCGCAGCCGACCAGGCGGTTCGTGCCCTGTTCAATCGTGATGGGCCGCTCGGTGTTCTCGCGCAAGGTCAGACACGGGATGCCCAGCGCCGTCGTCTCTTCCTGCAGGCCGCCCGAATCGGTCAGCACGAGTTTGGCGTTGCCCCAGAGCCGCAGAAAATCCAAGTAGCCCAGCGGATCAAGCACGCGCATCCCCTTCGGCACAGCAAGATTGAATTCGCGCAGACGCGCTTGTGTGCGCGGATGCGCGGGAAAGATCAGCGGCAATTCAGCCGCGATTTCGCCCAACGCCGTCAGGATGCCGCGCAAGGTTTCCGGCGCGTCCACATTCGACGGACGGTGCAATGTCACCACGCCAAACGACTGCGGCGTCAGTTCCAGCGTGCGCAGGATCGGCGACGTTTGCGCGCGTTCGACCTGTTGCAGCAGTGTGTCAATCATCACGTTGCCGACACGCACGATGCGTTCGGGTGCAAGGCCTTCGCGCAGCAGGTTGGCGTCGCCGTCGGCGCTCGGCGTCAGCAACAAGTCGGCCAGTTGATCGGTCAAGATGCGATTGATCTCTTCGGGCATGTCGCGGTCAAAGCTGCGCAGGCCCGCTTCGACGTGCGCGACCTTGACGCCCAGCTTGCGCGCGACCAGGGCGCAGGCGAGCGTTGAATTAACATCGCCGACCACGACCACCCAATCCGGTTTTTGTTCAACAACCACAGGCTCAAACGCCAGCATCACACGCGCGGTCTGTGCGGCGTGCGTGCCCGAACCAATTTCGAGATTGATGTCCGGCGCGGGCATGCCCAGTTCGCGGAAGAACGAGGCCGACATCGCTTCGTCGTAATGCTGTCCGGTGTGCACCAGGGTTTGCGGGATGACGCGCCGCTGGAAGGCCGCGATGAGCGGGGCCATTTTCATGAAATTGGGCCGCGCGCCGACGATGTTGAGTATCTTCATGCTTGCTCACTTGCTCAGCAAGGTACGGCAAACTGTTAGTTTGCCGTGGTCTCAAAATTGGAAGCATCCGCTTCCGGCGGACGGCTCTGACTTGCAGCCTACGGCAAACTAACAGTTTGCCGTACAGCGGCGCTCATTGCCGGAACCACCACGTCAGCAGCCGCTCGAATTGCGCGCCGCCCCAATCCTGCACGGGACAGCGCGGCAATTGGAACAGGTCTGTTTTCGCCTGCGTTACCGTGCCTTCGGCCGCACAGGCGCTGCGCAACCCGGCGGCGCGCACGAGGCGGGCGGTTTCCACCGTGTAGCGGCCATACGGATAGGCGAAGCTGTTGACGGGCCGTTCGGTGATTTCTTCCAGGGCGCGTTTGCTGGCGCGGATTTCGTGCTCCTGCTCGGCAGTCGGCAGGCCCGGCAACAGCGGATGCGTGACGGTGTGCGAACCGATCTCGATCAATTCGTCTTGCGCCAGCGTGTGCAATTCTGCCGGCGTGAGAAAGCGGTGCAGCGGGCGCGGCGCGGCGGTCAATTCGACCTGCGCTTGCAACTCGGCCAGCACACGTTGCTGTTCGGGCCAGGGCAATGTTTGCATTTCCTGATACAGCTCACGATAGACCGTGTGCCGCGCGGTGGGCGTTTCCGCTTGCCAAGCATTCCAGGCGCGATGGCGCGCGTGATCGTCCGGCTGGTAATCAGCGGCCTCTTGCAAATTCCATGCAGGACTGTGGCCGTTGATGCGCAATTGCAAATGCTCTGGCAAGCGGCTCGGCGAGAGCAGCAAGCGTTCCAACTCATCCGACCAGAATTCGCGCTGGCCGCCCAAATAGCCGCTGGCGATAAAGATCGTCGCGGGCACGCCGTACTTGTCGAGCAACGGTTTGGCGTGCGTCAGGTTGTTGGCATAGCCATCATCAAACGTTACCACGATGGAACGGCGCGGCAGCCTCGTCCTTTTTTGGCCGTTCTGCAGTCCGCGCACCAATTCATCCAGGCGCAACACAGTGGCGTGGCGTTTGATAATCTCCAACTGTTCGGCGAAGCGCGCGGGCGGCAGGTGCAAGCGCCAGGGATCAGACACAGCTTCCATCACCCCGTGATAAAACAGGATCAAGGCGCGTGATTGATGTTGGGTGAGGACGTAACGCGCTCTCGCCAGCACGCTACTCCACAGGGGATTGGGCAAGGGTCGCCTCCGGTTTAACTGCGCGGACAGCAATGGACACTTCGTAGTCTGCTTCCCGATGATCCAATTCGTGGGGCGTCAATTCCTCTACCACCAGGCCGTGCAAGAGCGCGAGCGCCGTCAACGGATTGCCAAACGCGGCGACTTCGACGTGCGTGGCGGGGAAAACTTCTTCAAACAAACGGCGGATGGATTTGGAAGTGAAGCGCCAATAATCGCCCCACTTGTCCATGTCCTGCCGCGAGATTTGATGTGCGACACCGGGCACCGTCACCAGCACGACGCCGCCCGGTTTCAAGATGCGATAGACCGTTTGCAGCGCCGCCCGCACATCATAAATCATCGGCAGCGTCTGCGTCAGGATCAGGCAATCAAAAGCGTCAGACGGCAAATTCTCGCCCGTCGTCAAATCGCCCACCAGCGTCGCCAATGGATTGCCCGCTTCGGCGTGCAAGACTTCGCTCTGGGTGACGCGCGCGCCGCCGAAGCGTTTGGTGTAAGTGGCCTCGGCGATTTCGAGCACGCGGCCTTTGACGTCGGCGCGCTGACGTTCGAGAAAATTCTCGATGTAATGGCGATCCACCGGCGTGCCGCGATCCGCGCCGAAGGAACGGCTGATCGGCGTCACGCGGCGCAAATCACCCAGGTCGGCAAAACCAACCGGCGGAATATAGGCGTGCCCTTGCCACGTGCCAATCGCCCAACGGCGCAACGAGCCGGGCAACACATGGCGCGCCAGCCACTTGACGAGAGTTTTCATCAGGTTGCTTTTTGAGTGCGAGGATTGATGCTACATGCATTTTCCATTTGTCATTTGAGATTTGTCACTTGTCATTGGGCGTTAGTGAATTCCGCTCCTGGCAATGGCAAATGACAAATCTCAAATGACAAATGACAAATGGAAAATCATCACTACCTCAGCGCCGTCTGCCCCAACCCGCCCTGGTTGAGCAATTCCTGCACACTGAGTTTGGCCTTGCCATTGCGCAGGGCCAGCGTTTCGAGCAACTCGGCGAAGCGCTGCAAGAGCGGCGCCCAATCGTGGTGCTCTTCGACAAAGCTGCGCGCGTTCTCGCCCAGTTCACGGCGCAGCTCTTCATTGCGAATCAAATTGACGATGTGCTCGGCCAGCTTGCGCGGCGAATGCGCCAGCAGCAGATGCTCGCCGTCCGTGACGTTCAAACCGGCGACGGCTTCCGGGGTCGCCACGATGGCTTTGGCCGCCGCCATCGCTTCCAAGACTTTGTTCTGCACGCCGCGCGCGATGCGCAGGGGCATCACGCACACGGTCGCCGCTTGTAAATAGGGCCGCACATCTTCGACGAAGCCGGTGACCTGTACGCCGGGCAAGCGGCCCAGTTGTTTGACTTCCTCGGTCGGCTTGCTGCCGACGATCAGGAATTCGGCGCGCGGCTCGCGTTCACGCACCAGCGGCAGAATGGCTTCGGCAAAAAACTTGACGCCTTCGATGTTGGCGTAATAGTCCATCGCGCCGGTGAACACCAAACGCGGCGCGGACGGATCGGCGAACCATTGGCGTTCGTGCAGCGGCAATTTATCGAGCACGCGCAAGCGCCAGGGTTCGGGCCGGTAATGCACCAAATCCACGCCGTTGGTCAACGTGCGCAAGCGGGCACGCCGCGTGAATTCGTCCACCTGATTGAGCAGCGCCGCTTCGCGCGGCGTGGTCAGCAGCGTGTAGCCATAGGTCGAAACGATTTCCTGCTCATAACGGCGTAGGCGCTTCCATTCGAGCTTGTACAACCAGGCTTGCGCGGCGCTGACTTTGCGCGCGTAATCGAGCCACTTCTCTGAATCCACGTCCACCATATCCACCAGCGTACGGGACGCCAATTCGCGCGGCACGTATTGCGCCATCGTCGAGGAATAGACAAAGACCGCGTCGAATTGCTCTTCGGCCAGTTTCTGTTGCAGGGCGGCGCGCATGGCTTTGGATTCGTAATAGCCCAGCGAGAGCGGCTGGGCGCTGAACAGCGAACGCAAGGCGCGCACTTGCGCCCATTGACGATTGAGCGGAACGATCTGCACCGAAGCGCAAAGTTTGGCGAGGTCTACCTGATAACCCAGATCGCCGGCGTCGTCGGCAAAGGCGAGCAAGTGGACTTCGTGGCCGCGCTCGACCAGCGCGCGCAGTTGGTGGAACGAGCGAATCTTGTCCCCTTTGTTCGGCGGATAGGGGATGCGATGTGCGAGGAAAAGCAGTTTCATTTCAGGCGTTTTTTCCGGTACGGTCAATTTGGTTTATCGGGTCAGTCAAGCTGAAGCCGCCACCCTGCCTGTCACAAACCCCGGCGCCTGTCTGCTGGCTTCAATTCAGCTTGATTGATGATGCGATTGGGGGAGAAATAGGGGAACGTCCTCGCGTTGCAAGTGATGCGCATCCTGAAACATTACTGGCACAGCAAGCCCAAAGAAGCCTGAAAAGTCTAGGAAAGTCTTGCGACTTCACGAGACTTCTTCTCACGCCCCTCACGCCCCTCACGCCCCTCACGGTAGATACTTCACGAGGGGCGGCCCGAGCAGTTTTGTCACGCCCAACGGCAGCCGCTTCCACACCTCAATCAGCAATTTGAATTTCGGATTGGTGGGGTTCAAATTCGGCAATTGCCGCGCCTTGACCAGATGAGTTTGATACGGCAAGGCGTGTTCTTGCATGCCCCAGCCACGCTTGAATTCATAGGCGCCTGTGCCGCGTTTGCTGCGCCCGAAATCAAAGCGCGTATAGCCCCGCGCGGCGCTCTGGCGCATCAATTCCGCATACATAAAGTTATTGATGCCCGCGCGGTAAAACTCAGGGTAAGCGCCCGCGTAATACGGCAGCACCGTATCACCGAAATAAAAACTCAGCACGGCCCCGGCGAACTTTTCGCCCTGCCGGATCACCAGAATGTCGCTGTCAGTGGGAAACTCGCGCAGGAATTCGGCAAAGAGCCGTTTCGGAAACACCGGCGTGCCCAGGTTGCGCAAGCTGGCGGCATAGACATCGTAAAATTGATCGAGCGCTTCGGCGCGCATCAGTTCAGCGGTGAGATTGTGCTTCGGGCCTTGTCGGATCATGCGGCGCGTATCGCGCGGAAAGGTCTTCAGCAAAGCCTCTTCGTCTGTCGTGATGGGGTGATCGAAGCTGACGTAAAGTTGATCTTGAAGTTGAAAGCCGGGCTCGGAAAGGACTGGTGCATCAGGTTGCACAGCGGGCGGATTACGCAATTCGAGAAAGTCTACCTGCAACTCCGCGCCCAATTCCTGCGCGCGTTTGAGCAAGGCTTGGCGCGCCTCGGCGTCATCGGCAACGACACCGCCATAAACCGCATTCGGCGTCGAAATCAACATCGAGCCAAAGAGCGGACTACGCACATGAAAGAGCGGCAGCACCCCGACGATGTCCGCGCCGCGTTCGGCATAGAGGCTGTGATTGCGATGCTGCCAAGTGCACTCGATCACGCGTTGCCAGCCGGACAGATGGCAAAACGTCGCGCCGGCAGTGCGTTTGACATAGCCGTCCCAACGCCCGCGCTCAGCCGCGTTTGCCAGGTCGTGCGTTTTGACGGCTAACCGCGCCGGCAGTGCGGCCAGTGAGGGCGATATTATTGGCACGGTCGGCCCGGTTGACACGAGTGCTTGGGCAGCCGCTTCCGCAGTCATAGGTAAAACAACTTTCCTTTGTTTATCAGCAGTATTTGCCGGGGGATGCTGAAGAAATACGAGGAGTACCGCGGGCTGCGGTACGGGACATCAGCAGAGTGCGTAAAGCCTTTGCTGAACTAATCGTGCACGTAAACCGGACCGGAACCGATCAAACTCGGTTCGACTTCGGCCACACGCACGGGGCGCTCGCTCAGCCGCAACACGTCACGCACGGTGCTGAAACGGAAATCGCCCAGCAAGCGCGCCAGCCGTGACTCTGTTTTATGCAGATTGAAGCGATGCCGCCAGATATTCAGTTGGGTGCCGGGTACGATCGGCTGCCCTTGGTCAACCTCCCAGGCATGGATCATAAAGATGGCGGCCTGCTGTTCAACCTTGTTGAGGTGGTTCAGCCCCCAACGAAACCATTGATAGGGCAAAAAGCGGAAGTACCCGCCACCCACCATGGGCATATTTTGCCCAGCCAGACGCACGGTCGAGGGCGGAAATTCCAAAATCTCACCGGCCGCGCAACGGATGACGTGCGGGAAGCGTTGGGCGTCGGGAATCCCATAACGGTCGTGGTGGATCGGGAAGATTGAAGAGTCGTAGCGGAACCCTTCTTCAATCAGGATGTCCAGCGCCCACAATGAAGCCGCCGTAATCGAATAGGTCGGGGCGCGATAGCCTTCGACCTCCATGCCGATTAAATCTTCGAGCCGCGCCTTGGCGCTGCGCACGTCCGCGCGAAACTCGTCGCGCGTCTGGCTGCCGATAAACCGGTGGCCGTATCCGTGACAGGCGATTTCGTGGCCGGCGTCGGCAATGTTGCGCACCATCTGCGGACAACGCTCGGCCAGCCAGCCCAGCACAAAAAATGTCCCACGCGCATTGTGTTTGCCAAACAAATCCAACAGCCGTTGCGTGCTCTGTTCCACACGCGATTCCCAACACTCCCACTCTGAACTCGGCACGACATTGGCAAAAGCTTCGACCTGGTAGTAATCCTCAACATCCACGGTCAGGGCATTCAGCATTTTATTGTTTTTCTCCATAGCCTTTTCGCTCACGGGTGTAATGGCGATCTGAACTAACTTATGGGGAGAGACTTTTATGCAATAACCCCATGCCCAGACTTCAGCACGGAGTTTGATAACTGTTTACAACAGCCTGCTGCTAGAGCCAGTCCGTTTAATCTATCCAAAACTAGATTTGGTATCGTTCAGGAGTTTCCCTGAAGCCATTGGCGCGGAACCGCCAGAGCCACCGGGCACCAGAGCCATTTCGGAATTGGCAGAACGAAGTGTGGAGGGGATGTACAACTATCTGCTACGTGTCTGCCGCAGCTTTCGCACATGCACACCGCACCGTTCGCGCTTGTCTCATAACCGCGAACGCTGACACTAAATCGCAACGGTTCAAATGACCTGAAGTGTCAGTTTGCAGCTTTGCCGTGGAGAGGTGAGGGGGGCAAGATCACCAGAACACAGAATCTTCGGAAACTCCGCCTATGTCTTTGTTGAACGGCGCAGATCATAGCTTCGACACTGCAAGCAATCAAGTTGAAACCCGGCCAGTGAAAAGAAAAGAAAATTAGAACTGCCCTGCTACCCCCGGTGCCCTCAGCCAGGACGGCCATTGCTCTCAAAAATCTCATCTGACTAAGCAGCATGCATTGCTTCATGCAGCGGCAAGGAGCGCATCAGCGGCTGATACGCAGACGGCAGCCAAGGCACCTCCACGACTTCCGCTTTTGCCGCAAGCGGAGCTGAAAATGCGGGCTCTGGCAAAGACAAGCGCCAATGCAATTGCTCGCTCAACTCTTCGGTGAAATGGCGCATTTGGTCGGCTGTCAGTTTCAGTTTGCGCAACTCCGTTTCCAGTTTGCGGCGATAATCGCTCACTGAAGAATCCGAGATGCCGACCAAATCGGCAATCAACAACTGCGACGGCTCAGCCGGATCGAAGAAGCAATGCCACAACACGCGCCATAGACGTTCGGTGCGCGGCCAATTCGATTTGGTGGCGCGCAGCAAGCCATCCAGAAAGTCGTGCGCGATGCGGCGGGCCTGGCGTTCGGTTTCGCGCGCCAAGGCAAGCTGCTCCGGGCTGGCGTCGGTCGAGATCAAAGCCGTCGCATAGCGCCGTTGTTGCCGCTCTTCGCTCACCTCATCGTCCAGCGAACCGATCTCGGCGTCATAAACCGGCAGCTTTGTCAGCGCCAATTGCCGCAACACACGCAACGACGCGGGCGAATCAAGGGCGCGCAAAATCTCGCCCATCAGTTCGGTGAGTTCCTGATTGGTCACGATCACCTGCGCTTCTCCCCGGCAACCCACGCGGCGCAGATTGCGTACCCGCATGGGAAGGTGCGCGATCAAGTCCGTGAAGGTGCCGCTATCGCGCATCGGCTTGCCGTCGGCCCATTCGGTCAAGCCGAAAATCACATCTGCTGCATGGCGGTAACGCCCCGTCTGGCCGTTCTTTTTGTGGAAGACTTTGAATTGGGGTTCGCTCTCGAGTACACCGCTCACACGGCGCACGATGCGGTAATTTTCCGGCCTGCGGTTGCGCAACTGCCCAATCAGATAGTTGGTCAATTCGATCTGAAATATCTCGCGCTCGATTTCGGCGTCCGTCATCTGGCGTTCCAGATAATGGCTGAAACGCCCTTTCTCAAGCAGCAGCAGATACAAATCCTGCGTCAGGTCGTGCGTCGAAAAGATCGGCAACACCGCAGCCGAAGCTTGTTGACTGTTCAGCGTCGCGCGTACCAGCGGATGCACGGAAACCAGCCGATGCAGCGCATTCAATAAAGCCTGCGCATCATCTTCAATACTGGTTTTCCATTTGGAAAGACTCGCCAGTTTGCTGACTGTCTGGCTGGCCGGCTGGTTGACCAACTGGTTGACCAATTGGTGGTGAGGTTTCACCACAGCTTTGGGAGCAAAGCTGTTTTCCAGGTTCTTCTCTTGTGCAGCTTCCGGGTTTCGATAGACGACAAAGTTCGAGACTGTGCGTGGCATGGCAAGGCCAGCCGCACAGGATGCCGCCCGTGAGGACGATAAAGCCTTCATTAGTTTCCCCGAGTCTAAACAGACCAGTGAGGGGTCTGGGCATCCGTTTGGTTTACGCCTTGCGACTTACGCCTTGCGACTTACGCCTTTCGACTCTGCCGTTCGACTCTGCCGTTCGACTCTGCCATTCGACTCTGATGGATGCCGTTGTGTGTAGTTTGTGTTCCGCTTCAGTGTCTGACGCACCAATAGCAGGGCTTCAGGTAACGGACGCCGGACCGTGTGCTGCACGCAGGTGGCAACGATACTGGATAAAGTCGCGCAGTCACCGCAGCCCGGTTCATCGCATGTCACCAGGACAAAACAATGCAACAAACTGGCAAACGAGCTTGTTAGTTATAAAAAAGCGCTTCGGAGATTTAAGGCCAAGAGGTCAAACTGCAAATCACAAGACTTACCCGGCGAAACTATGCCGACTGATCCATACCGTTAGAGTATGGAATAGACAGGCCATAGCCCTAGAGCCAGTCCTTCTCTTGCGGCCTTCCTGCCATGAGTCGCTCAGGAATACAGCCAGCACAGAGCAGAATTCACCATAATCGCCCGTTACAGTTCTAATATCTGCTCAAAAAACCTATGCTTACTTAGCGTGAGTGGACGTTGCGGGGACGCGCGGCCACTTTTCTGTGAGTGTGATGTCGTTCGGTGAGGAACAACATCGAAGCTGGCGAGTTCACTGACTCGCAATTTCGCCCGAATAGACGCCCCGCATTATAGTCAGGCACCGTATGGCTGGCTAGTGCTTTTTTGTGGGAATTCAATTTTTTACTCAGCGCTTCGACTATTCATCAAATGGCACGATAAGCCTATGAAAGGTATCTTCCCCAGCAACGCGAATAAACCTCTCAATCATGCATTCGCATCATCTGTTCCGGTGGGCCCAGCCGAATCTGCTGATCCATCTGTTGTATCTCCGAAAGGGCCAGGGGCGGCAGGCCTTTTTTCATATAACGCTACCCCAAGCAAGCCGCCCAGCACCGTCACCGCGAACAAGACCAGCGCCCCCAAGACGCTGGCAGGCAACAGAAATTGCAATAACGCCTGGCCTGTGGACAGCTCTTGCAGCTTGCTCACCATTTCTAACAACCGCTGCTTTTGCGGATCGGCTAGGCTCTTGGCCAATTCTTCCATCGCGCGTAGCGAAGCAGGAAAGGTCGCCAGTTCGATCGGCGTCCCAATAAAAATGCGGATGATGGCGCCGAGCAAGCCGGCGATTGAAGCCACGCGCGCCGCTTCGGCCCAACTCACGCGTTGCGGAGAGTGCTCAATATAAAGCTTCGCCGTCGTCGCGCCGCCCACCCAGGCCCACAAGCAACAACAGATATTGGCGGCTTGCACCAAGGGCAGCACCGACAATATCCCGACCAGCAAACCGCCGATCAGCGCCGGTTGACTGCGATCCGGTTCCGGCATTCTTTCAGCCTCCTTCTCGGTCAAAGCAAATTTGTTTTTGCGGCCAAGCTGGCACCAAGGCCGCCAACAAAGCTGGCAAAACGTAAAATGCGGCGACAGCCCCGGCAATCAAGCCCGTTATCAAACGCGAAGCCGCGTGATGCACGAACAGCCCAGCCGCGCCCAGCGCCCAATCCAGCGCCAACAGCACCAGCGCCCACAACAGATATTGCCGGGCTGGAATTTGCGGGGCGCTCAAACAACGCCAGAGCGGATACAACAACAAACCCAGCAAGGCCCCGGCGTAAATCCCCGTGCAACGCACACAGACCGCCAGCGGCCAACCGCACCAGTGAAACGAACGCGCGCTGCGCTGATGGCAGATGAGGGCGAAGGTGCGATACAGAATCAGCGCGCTCCATTCGTGCCCGCTGCACATCAACTTCGGCGCAGCCACCAACGCCATCAACCAAACGCACGCCAGCGCCAGCAGTGTGGTGTAAATGATGCGAGCCGGTTTTGCGGCCTTCTCTCTCATCTTGGCGGCAGCCTTGGCGGACTATCTATCGAACCGCACAAATGCATCCGGCCCGCCCTCGACGTGCACAGTGTCTACAAAACGCACGTGTTTGGTTTCGGTGGTCATAATTAGCGAATGCGTACGTTTCCCATGTCCAAAGAAGCGGACGCCGCGCATCAACGTTCCATCGGTCACGCCACAAGCCGCAAAAATAATCTTGTTGCCGGGCGCAAGTTCGTCGGTGCTGAAAAGACGCGTTGGGTCTTTGATGCCCATCGCCTGCATGCGGTCGAATACGCCATCGGCAATCTTGGCGCGGTCTTCGGCCATTTCGAGTTGCTCTTTCATCACAAAGCGCGCCTGAATCTCGCCGTTCAAACATTTCATGGCCGCTGCCGTAATCACGCCTTCGGGCCCGCCGCCGATGCCCATCAGCGCGTGTACGCCCGAACCGGCGACCGCCGCCGAGATGCCCGCCGACAGATCGCCGTCCGAGATCAATTGAATGCGCGCACCAGCGGC
This sequence comes from Acidobacteriota bacterium, assembly GCA_043740245.1. Lineage (GTDB taxonomy): Bacteria > Acidobacteriota > Blastocatellia > RBC074 > RBC074 > JACPYM01. The sequence continues at coordinate 13,042 of JAYUCP010000365.1, forward strand.
GCGAATGTCGCCGATCAATTTTTTATGGCGCGGGCGATCCATCACGACAATCACCAGGTCTTCGACTTTGCGATGCAGCCGCTTGGCGATGGCTTTCAGGTTACGCCGCACCGGCGCGTCAATATCCACAGCCCCTTTGACCGACGGCCCGACGACGATCTTGTTCATGTAAATGTCCGGCGCGTGCAGCAAGCCGCCCTTCTCTGCCGCGGCAAAAACCGCGATCGCGTTGGCCGAACCGGTCGCGCACAGGTTCGTCCCTTCCAGCGGATCAACCGCGATGTCTACTTTCGGATAGGGCCGCCGGTTGCCTTTGTGCGCGCCCAGCCCCAGCCGTTCACCGATGTAAAGCATCGGGGCTTCGTCGCGTTCGCCTTCACCGATGACGATGGTGCCATCCATTGGGATCGTATCCATCACGGTGCGCATCGTCTCGACCGCAACGTGGTCGGAGTATTTGCGTTCGCCTTGTCCCATCGTGCGCGCCGAAGCGATGGCGGCGGCTTCGACAACGCGCAGGAAGTCGTATAGCAGGTCGTGTTCCAGTGGACGCGCGGGCAGGTTCAGGTTGCTCATAGGGTGGACTCCTTGGGAAAGTGACTATCAATAGATCACGAAATGAACGAAGAGTTTCATTTTCCATTTGTCATTTGAGATTTGAGTTTTGTCATTGCCCTGCTATTGATCAATGTTTATCGGGGCAGCGAGTGAGTCGGCTTCGGTCAATGACAAATCTCAAATCTCAAATGGAAAATACTCTTCCTTCCTGCTTTCGTGATCTACTGACTATCGTTTGCTGGCACTGGCTACCACTAATTTGCGTAAGCCCTGCTTAGAAGCAGGGCTGCCGCAATCAACGGCCCTGCGCAGTTTCAATCGGCTGCGTTTTCTCTGGCCTCGCCCAAGCGCGGATCGAAGCATGCGCGGCAGCGTGCTTCATAAGCATCCGCAGCGCCCACCACCACACGCTCACGGCTGGCGATCAGGCGTTGGGTGTAGGTGGCGGGGCTGCCGCATTGAATGCAAACGGCGCGGGTCTTGGTCACATCCTCGGCAATCGCCATCAGCAACGGCATCGGCTCAAAGGGACGGCCCAGATAATCCATGTCCAGCCCCGCGATCACGACGCGTTTGCCTTGCGCCGCCAATTGATTGGCGACTGCGACCAACTCTTGATCGAAGAACTGTCCTTCATCAATGCCCACGACTTCGGTGTCGGTTTCGACCAGGGCCACGATCTCGTGCGCGGCGGCGACGGCTTCCGATTCGATCTTCATGGCCGAATGCGAAACGATGTGCGTTTCGGAATAACGCGCGTCAATCACGGGTTTGAAGATTTGGACTTTCTGGCGGGCGATTTGGGCGCGGCGCAACCGGCGGATCAACTCTTCGCTTTTGCCGCTGAACATGGAACCGACGATGACTTCGACTGAACCTGCCATAGGATCGCCATTCTGCAAAGGCTTGCCGGGCTGCTGCTTCAACGTGGATGTTTCCTCTCTTCTTGTCTTCTTGCAAAGGTCTTGTGCTTGCCTGGGTCTTGCGCTCGTCTTGTTGTTGCGGGTCGTGCCTGCGCGGGCTTACTGCTGCCGGGCGTTGTGCGGCTCACCTTCTACACCAAAAGTTGAGGCTTGTGCAAGACAGCCTTTCAGTGGCCGTTCATAGGCGTTGCAACGGTCATGCTTTCGTTCTTTGCAGCATTCGAAGCAGCTACAACATTGCTTGTTTCTCAATTTTGTAAAGGATGTTAAGGGCTGCCGTTGTGTTTCTTGAAAAGGCACTGAGCCGTTGCTAAGATGCGTCGCGTTCAATGAACCAGTGACGCCAATGATTCGTACTGAGGCAATGGAATCGTTCAAGCGTCCTGCTTGAACGCCAGATTGCAAGATTGGAAGTCGGTAGAAAATCCAGAAGTTTTTTAGGGAGTGTGTAGTCTATGAATAACGAATTCGACAATATCATCATCACGCGTGAGCAACCGCGGCGGCCGAGTTGGAAGCTGCTGAGCGGCGTTGCCGCCGGGGTGTTAGTGCTGGGCGCCTTGCTGGGCGCCGTCGTAACTGCAAAAGGCTGGATGCCTTTTTCGAGCGCGCGGGCCGAAGAGCCCAAGACGGCCGTCGCCGCGCCGAGTCCAACGCTTGACCAAGCTATTTTGAGCGGCGGTTTCTCGCAGGTCGCCAAGTCGGTCACGCCTGCCGTCGTCACCATCGAAGTTTCCGCGCGCCCGGATCCGCGCCGCCAACCGTTCGGTTTCATTGATCCGTTCAAAGATTTCTTCGGCCTGCCCGATCAGGATGACGAAGGCACACCGCGCCGCCGCGTCGTCCCGCAGCCTCGTCAACCGCAGGGGCAATCACAAGGCGAAGGCCAGGAACGCGCGCCGCGCCTGGTGCCCAACGGCGTCGGCTCCGGCGTGATCGTCACAGGTGACGGCTACATCATCACCAACAACCACGTCGTCGAAGGCGCCGAGAAAGTCGAAGTCCATTTGGAAGACCACCGCCAATTTACCGCCAAAGTGATTGGCACGGACGCGCCCAGCGATTTGGCTGTGATCAAAATCGAAGGCAGCGGCTTCCCGACCGTCCCGCTCGGCGATTCTGAAGCCGTGCAGGTCGGCGATCTGGTACTGGCTGTCGGCAATCCGCTCGGCGTGGGCCAGACCGTCACGATGGGCATCATCAGCGCCAAGGGCCGCAGCACCTCGCGCACGGGCGACCCGCGCACACAACCCTACGAAGACTTTATTCAAACCGACGCTGCGATCAATCGCGGCAATTCGGGCGGCGCGCTGGTCAACCTGCGCGGCGAATTGATTGGCGTGCCTTCGCAAATCCTGGCGGGCGGCAGCGGTGGCAGCATCGGCATCGGCTTCGCCATTCCGTCGAAGATGGCTCGCAATGTCATGGACCAACTCATTAAGGGCGGCAAAGTCCGGCGCGGCAAGCTGGGTGTGTCCATCAAAGCGGTGACGAGCGATTACGCCAAAGAACTCGGTTACAACGGCACGGCCGGGGCTTTTGTCGCGGATGTCGAAAAAGGCCAGCCTGCCGAACAGGCGGGCGTGAAGGCCTACGACATCATCACTGAGATCAACGGCAAGCGCATCACCGATAGCGGCGAGTTGCGCAACATGGTTTCGCAAACGCCGCCGGGCACGCCCGTCAAAGTCAAGATTTGGCGCGATGGCAGCGAACGCGAATTGACCATCAAACTCGCTGAAGTGCAGCCGGTTGAAAAAGAGAAAGAAGACAAACCCATCGCGGCTTCGGCCAAGGCGACCGGCCCGCTGGCCGGTGTCAGCGTTGATAACCTGACGCCCGAAAAAGCGCGCCAGTACCGCTTGCCCGCAGACACGACCGGCGTCGTCATCACCGATGTTGACCCCGGCAGCGATGCGGCGGCGGCGGGCTTGCGTCCCGGTGTCGTCATCATTGAAGTCGCGCGCCAACCCGTGACCAACGTCAACGAGTTCAATGCGGCGTTGGCCAAACTCGGCGGCAAGAAATCGGCCTTCATTCGCGTCCGTGATGCTAGCGGCGTGAGTGTGGTGCTCGTGCAACCGCAGGAATAGAGTCGGCAGTCGGCAGTTGACAGTAATAGAAAAGCCCGCTTCTCTGAAAACGAGAAGCGGGCTTTTCTATTTCAGGTTATCGGCAACTACTACCGTCAAAACTGCCAACTGCCAACTGCCGCCTGTTAGCCAATCACAGCCGGACGGCTCGCCGCGCCTTTGGTCAAGCGCTCGTCGCACGCAGCCCAATTGATGTTCGAGAAAAACGCCTCGATGTATTTCGGGCGCTCGGCCGGGGCGTAATCACGAATGAAGGCGTGCTCCCAAACGTCCATAATCAGCACAGGCACGAAGCCCGCCACATTGCCCGACTCGTGCAAATTGATCCAGTGGTTCGACAGCCCGCCGCTGACCGGATCAAGGTAAGTCGCCGCCCAGCCCACCCCGCGCATCTTGCCCACGGTGACGAAGTTCTTCTTCCATTGCTCGTAGCTGCCGAAGCTGGCCGCCGCCGCTTTGCCAAAGGCCGAGTCCGCCGCCGGATCGCCGCTGCCGCCGCTTTTCAGGTTGCCGAAGTACCACTCGTGCAAAACCATGCCGTTGTATTCGAAGCCCAACCGGCGCGTCAGCTCCGAATAGACCGGCATCTCGTTCGCGGTGATCTCGCCCTTCGCCAAGTCGGCGATCTTCTCGTTCAAGATGTTGGTGTTGGTCACATAACCTTCATATAATTTGAAGTGCATCGCCAACGTGCCGTCAGAGATGCCGTTCAGGTTGCTCAAATTGAAGCTTTGCGCTTTGTATACAGTAGCCATTGGTCAGTCCCCTCCTAAAGGTTGAATCAGAAAAGAGTACAAATGCAGCAAGCCCGCGCAGACTTGCCCAGATAAAGCTAACCGCATGATCGCTGGCGCGCTCAACGTGCCGCAGTACGATTCATCAGCAACGCCGCCAGCACAATCACGCTCACAATGATGACCATGCCGCCTGGCATCAGTTTGAAGCCCTTGCTGAGCGCTGCCGAACCGAACCGCCCCAGCAGCAGCAACGTCACCACCAGCGACAGCCACCAGCCATTTTGATAATAGCCGCGCCACATCAGCGCGGAGGCCCCCGCCAACGCCAGCCCAGCCACGCCACCCGCAATCAGCGATGCCGTACTGCCCGCTTTGGCATAGCCCATCACGCCGCCAGCCGCCACCAGAATGCCGTAAATCAACACTAACCACGGAGTACTCATAGTTCGCCCTCACTGTCCTCGCAGCCTTCAAAGCCCGCACGGCCCAAAGGTCGAAGCAGCAGAATAAAGTTGTTGTTGGAAGTGCAACTGGAACAGCTTGGTAACTCGGCGGGCAGCTTACCGCATCCTTCGCCGGACGCGCAAACCAGTTTCTTCACTGCCCCGTGTCCGCGAAATCTGACACGAAAAGGTCACGTCACAATGCGCCCTTTTTCGCTTGCTGCACACGAAAGCAGCAGCTTAAATCGGCCTCAAAACTATTTTGCTTTTGCGGTCTATCATTTAGGCCAAACCACTATATGTTGGTGCAAAAATCGTTTGACAGTCCCGCATCTAGTGGCCTATATTCCGGCTCGCTCAAACGCCGGAGATCGAAGTAATTAAGCAAAATAGCTTCAGAAAGTACTTCACGGCTCGATGCTTTCTCAGCACTGATCCCACTTGCGTCCTGGCTTGGTGAGGTGGTGTGTGGCGAGATTACCCGCAGGCACGATGTGAACCGCTGAGTGAGAGCACCTGAGACGTTTTCCGGTTTTTGTCATTACCGTTTGGGCGATCACACCGCACACATTCAACAACAACATAGGTTCTTTACTCGTTTCAACGCGCGCTTGACCGTTCCGCGACCCTGGCATCCCCTCTGCCAAGAATGTTGAGCGTTGCTTTTGAAACATGCATCCCCATCCCAGGCGGGACGTCCGCCGGGAATGCCACGCCCGCAGCACGTCCTCTGCGAGGCTTTGAAGCCAACTGCTCGAATCGGATTTTGGACAAGATTAGGTCGGACAGCATTATGAGCGTCAGTAAATTAAAGATCGTCGAATTCACAAACCCATACAAAAAATCGCTGGGAATCAACGCACAACAAATCGTAGCCAAGCGCTACTCCCTCAAAGACCTGCAAGGCAATCCGCTGGAAACCTGGGACGACATCGTCAAACGCGTCGTCAGCCACGTGGCCAAAGCAGAAAAAGAATTCATGAAGCGCGAAGATTTCACCGCCAATCTACTGCGGCTGATGGACGAACGCGCCTTCGTGCCCAACACCCCGTGTCTGGTCAACGCCGGCAAACCCAAAGGCCAACTCGCAGCCTGTTTCGTCTTGCCCGTGCCCGATTCGATTGACGGAATCATGGAGCACGCCAAGTATTGCGCGCTGATTCATCAGTCAGGCGGAGGAACCGGGATGACCTATGAATTGCTGCGCCCCGCCGGCACGCCTGTGGGCGAAGGCCGTGGCATCGCTTCCGGCCCCGTGTCGTTTATGCAGATCGTCAACACCATGACCGAGACCGTCAAACAGGGCGGTGTGCGCCGCGGCGCGAACATGGGCATCCTGGCCGTCGGCCACCCCGACATCCTGCGCTTCATTCACGCCAAGAACGATCAGAAGAGCCTGACCAATTTCAACATCTCGGTCACGATCTCCGACAAATTCCTCAAAGCGGTCGAGAGCAACGAATGGTTCCAAGCCGAATTCGATGGCAAACCGTGGGAGCGACCGATTTGGGACCCGAAAGCGAATGACGGGCAAGGTGGCGAATACACCTACAGGCACGAAGCGTCGCCCAAGCCGGGGATGGTTTACGCGCCCGACATCTGGGAGCGCATCATCTGTTCGACGCACCGCTGGGCCGAGCCGGGCATCATCTTCATTGACAATGTGAACAAGCATAACCCGCTGAAAAATTCGATGGGGTTGAAACGCGCGTCGAACCCCTGCATCACCGGCGACACGTTGATCTTTACTGGCGCAGGTCTCTTCACGGCGCAAGAGTTATTCGATTCGCAAAATGACGTACAAGCTGTGATTGACAGCCGCTTCGGCCACGAGCAACGCACGACACCTGCATCTTCAGTTTTCTGGACAGGCCAGAAACCAGTCTTCCGTCTGACCACGAAAGAGGGCCACACGCTGCGCGCCACGGGCAACCACCAGATTATGACGCCGCGCGGTTGGGTCGAACTGGAAAACCTCAAACCGGGCGAACAGATTCACATCCTCAATCGCAAAGGCGGTTTCGGCAATGAAGGTTCGCTCGAACTTGGTCGTGTGTTGGGTTGGCTCGTTGGCGATGGCACGATGACGAATGGCAAAGCTGTGCTTTCATTTTTTGGCAACGACGCCGAAATCTCGGCACAATTCGCCAAATACGTCACCGAACTGACTGCGCCACTCACTCAGGCCCTACGCGCCTACACCAACGAAGTTTCATGGATCGCCGAACGCCGCGAGGCGCGTGTGCAATCCGAACGGCTCTTCACACTGGCGCAACAGTCCGGTGTCGGCGTCGGCGAAGCCAAGTTGCAAGTTCCGGGTTCCGTTTTGCGTGGCGCAGAGGAAATGCAACGCGGCTTCCTGCAGGCCCTCTTCTCTGCCGATGGCACGGTTCACGTTGACGCGGTCAAAGGCAATCACGTCCGCCTGACTTCGATTTCGGAACAATTGCTCCGCGGCGTACAGTTGCTTCTCCTCAACTTCGGTATTGCCTCGACGATCTATCTGAACCGCCACCCCGCCGGGCCCACCGTTTTGCCGGACGGTAAAGGCGGCTCGCGTGCCTACGAATGCAACGCGCGCCACGAACTACACTTCTCGAAAGCCAACCTCGAAGCTTTCGCAAAAGAGATCGGCTTTCTGACGAATGACAAACAAACAAAACTCGACACCATCCTGACCAATCGCAAACGCCAGCCTAACACGGAGAACTTCGTCGCTACCGTGCAGGAAATTGTCAGCGAAGGAATCGAAAATGTGTTCGATCTGACCGAACCGCTCACCCAATCGTTCATCGCCAACGGCATCGTCGTCCACAACTGTGCCGAACAGATGCTGCACGATTACAACGCCTGCAACCTGGGTTCGATTGACGTCGCCAAGTATTACGACGAGCGCACTGACGACATTGATTGGGATCGTTTTGCCACGGACATCTATTGGTGCGTGCGCTTCCTCGACAACGTGATTGACAGTTGCGACTGGCCGTTGCCGCAAATCCACGACACCGTGCATCGCACCCGCCCCGTGGGCCTGGGCATCATGGGTTTCGCCGATCTGTGCCTGCAAAAGCGCGTCACCTATGGCAGCGAAGAGTCCGCGTTGCTGGCCAATCAGATGATGGACTTCTTCCGCAAAGAATCCTGGCGCGCCTCGCTGATGCTGGGCAAAGAAAAAGGCGCGATGCCCGAATTCGAGCCGAACCGCAATCTGTACGAAGACCTGATCTTCAATGAAGTCGGCCTCGATCGTTCGATGGAACTCACGCCGCGCAATTACGAAGTCACCACCGTCGCCCCCACCGGCACGATCTCGCTGGTGGCCGAAACCAGCAGCGGTTGCGAACCGAATTTCAGCTATGCCTATGTGCGCCGCGACACCATCGGCACGCGCACCTATGCGCATCCGCTGGCCGCCAAGGCGCTCGGATTGCAACTCGATCAGCACGATTCCGAATCCATCGCCCGCGCCGCCGAAGCCATCGTGGCCAACCGCGACAAGCTGCCCGCTTATTTCGTGGACGCACAGACGCTGCTGCCCGACGATCACCTGCGCGTGCTCAAGGCCTTCCAAGATCACGTAGACAATTCGATCAGCAAAACCGTCAACGCTCCCGCCAGCTATTCGCGCGAAGACACCGACCGCGTCCATCGCCTGGCCTGGAAGATGGGCGTCAAAGCGGTCAGTTACTACCGCGACGGTTCGCGTGACGGCCAGGTGTTGACGGCGGTTGGCGCTGAGAAGAAGGAAGCGGCCCCAGCCGAGACGCCCGTCGAGATCAAAGCCGACGCTGCGCCCGCAATCGAAAATCCCCCCCAACCCGTGCACCCCAAAGTGGAACGCCCGCGCGAACTGCAAGGCTCCACCTGGCGCATTCCGTTTGACGGTCAGAACCTCTACGTCACGATCAACCACGACGGCAACCGCGTGCTGGAAGTCTTCGCCACCGGCGCGGGCCTCTCGGTCTCGGTCGGTCTGCTCGCCTCGAAGATGTTGCGCGGCGGCTTCGAAGCCGGCGAAGTGGCCGCCAGCCTGACCAAAGTCATTGGCAACCATTCGGTCTGGTTCAACGAACGCCTCTGCACTTCGACCGAACAAGCCGTCGCCGAATGCATCATGGTGACCAAGCGCCGTTTGATGAACCAGCCCGATTCAGCGCGCGCCGCCGCCAAACAGGCGCTGGCCGCGCAGCCTGTAGTTGCGGCGAAGGCGGAAGCAACACCGGCACCTGCGGCTGGGCCGAATGCGAAAGCCCGGATGACGGCGTGCCCGGAATGCGCAAGCGGGAGTTTGGAGTACACCGCGAGTTGCTATACGTGTCGGGATTGCGGGTTTAGTAAGTGCGTGTAACACACGTTCTGAAAGTCAGGCAGTTCAAACCAAGCCCGAACAAAGTATGCGTCTGCGCTTTGTTCGGGCTTACGCTATTTTGAGGTGCAGGTAAATCCAGCTCAGCGCCATTGAATCGCCAAGTTGCCCTTTGCCAGTTTCTTTTTTACCCTTGCACCGTCGCAACGCAATGTTTTTGCGCGAATTCCCCTGGCATTAAAGAATGGCCGTCATGAATAGCTTTGAGCCAACTTTGATCTACCTCGACACCAATGTTTACGCGCGCCCGTTCGACGATCAAAAGCAACTGGCGATTCAGGCCGAGGCTAATGCTTTTCTGGCGATCATCAACGCGGTCAAAACAGACAGGCTGGCCTTGTTGCGTTCGGACATTCTGGCTTTTGAAGTGGCGCAGATTCTGAGCAAAGATAAGCGCGAAAAGATCGAAGAGTACTTGTTATGGTGCGGGCAACACATTGAGCAATCGGACGAGGTGTTGAATTTGGGAAGAACGTTTGAGAGCCGTTGCCGGATTCGCCCCCGCGATGCGTTGCACGTGGCTTCGGCGATGCTTGGCGGCGCGCGCTACTTTCTCTCTTGCGACCGGCAGGTTACTGAAATGAAACAGGCGCGCTGTTATCGCCGCCTGACGCCGCCGTCACGCCAGGCTTACTTTTCGGCGATGAACCCGCGCCTCTTTGCGGAGAAACTGAAAAAAGGAGAAATCGAATGAGTGCTGTAACGACCTTGCCTGATGAAACCGCCGACTTGCTGCGGAAAGGCTGGAAGGTGTTGGTTGAACAACTGGGTCTGCCGCAAGCCACCAAATTCGTCGTACTGCTCGAACGCGGCCAAGGCGACACGGTGGCGGAGATCAAAGAATATTGGGGCGACACCAGTATTGACGACATCCACGCGCGAATTATGCAGTGGAAAACCCCACCAACACCTGTTGCCGATTAATGACTCATGGTGGACAGTTATGAACGAAACGGAACTGACTGACAGCTATAACGAATTCCTGCTGGAACGCTTGCGCGACCCGGCGCAGGCGACAGCTTACTTGAACGCGGCGCTAGCGGATGAGCATGAAGAGACCTTGCTACTCGCGCTGCGCGATGTCGCCACCGCGTGCCATCTTTGTGACCGGATTGCGAGTGCCTTTGCCAGTCACGGCGTTTCGGAAGCCGATTTGTCGGCGAGTTTGCCAAAGGCGCGGCGACGCGTTTTCGAGCGCCATTACCCTAAACTTGCGCAAGCTGAAAAGACGCGCACAAGCAGAAACGGTAAAAAGAAAATGGAATGAACCAGCCCAAACCTTTCCAGTGGCAACTCTGCCAGCCCTACTTTCTTCAACTCACCACAGCAACTTCGACCAACTCACATCAGCCTCACTGCACCGACCACCGCAACGTAAACTGATGCGCCTGCCCGCCCCGCTGCGCACTATCGTCAATGCGCACGATAGTTGTGTAGCCGTTGGCCGCCGCCGGTTGCTGGACGATCTGGATCGTGCCGCGCCCGCTGGTCGAGAGCAGTTTCACGCTGACGGGCGCGCGTGGGACGGCGGCGCTGAATGAAGCGTGCGCGTCGCGCACCGCTTCGCCGCTCAGGTGGCGCACGGCGGCGCTGCCACCGCCGATGACGATCTCGTCTACGCCATCCACGATGCCGCTCCAGGCGACGGTGCCGGAGCGCAGGGCGTCGGTCTCAACCCGTCTGGGCCTGCTCTGTAGCCGTTCCGTTTCCAAGCGGCGAGCCTCTTCCTGTTGTTGCTGGCGGCGTGTGGCCTCTTCGGCTTCACGTTGCTTTTGAGCTTCAGCGTCGCGTTGACGTTGCGTTTCGGCTTCGCGCTGGCGTTGCTGTTCGGCTTCGTGTTGCCGGGCGGCTTCCTGTTCGCGCTGGAGCCGTTCGGCTTCCTGTTGCCGCGCGCGTTGCGCTTCGGCTTCGGCCTGCTGATTGTTGTTCGCTTCAGTTGGCGGCGCGGCGGGCGCGGCGTTGGCCGTGGGGGGTGACGAATTCAAACTAACTTCGGCGGGAGCCGTCGCGGGTTGCGCGGTCGGCGACGGCAGCAAGGAGAGGTCTGGTTTGACAACCAGTTTGTTGACGACCTGTTTGGCCCCGGCCAGCCAGCGCAGGACATTGGTCGCGCCTTCTTTTTCCGGCTGGTGTTCGGCGCTGCCGTCGAGCGTGACGACGCCGTCTTTCACCGTGATTTTATATCGCGCAAACCCGTTGGGGTTGTAGGCGGTCAAGACCTTCTTCGCCTCTTCAAGCAAAACCTGATCGTCAATCGAGAGCGCGGGCGTGGGCGTGGCGTTGGGATCGAGCGTCGGGCTCGCAGCGGGCAAGGCGAGCGCCGCCGCGGATTGCACGGCTGTTTGCGGCCCATTCAATACCAGCGACGTATCAGTTTTTTCGCGCGACCAGAGCAGATAGCCGATCACTAGCCCCAACCCAAGCAATGCCAAGCCCACCAACAGCAAAATGATTTGCGCGCGGGTGAAGAGCGGAAAGCGCCGCAGTTCATCCGGCGGCGACAGCATCACGGTATTCGGCAGCGCCGGTTGAAATTCTTCTTGTTGCAATGAGCGGCGGCGCAAATCATCGAGCGGAACGATGGTGGTCTTGGTGGGGTTGGGCGCTTGTTGCAGGGCGGGCGCGGGCGCAGCGGCTTGTGCGCGGGCCGCTTCGTGGGGCAAACGCAGCACCTCTGCCTGCGTATTGACGGCGGGTTTGGAAGCAGGCACAGCAACGCGTTCCGCGCCACAACGCGGACAGATCGTCATAAACGGCCGCAGCGTGATGCCGCAGCTTGTGCATAAAACGGTGTCAGTTGCCATCAACCTCGTTCCTCAAATTCGCGCGTTTGGTTGCTAAGTGAGTTTCCAAAACTCATTTCAAAAAAGAGCCGACAAGGGAATCCAGGCAAAGGAATGAGGGCCACGCCCAGCACTGCCCTTCCCTTGCCGCCATTCCTTTGCCCACTGCCTTTCTTCAAAATATTTTTGGCAACTCACCAGGCCGCAGCAGCCTGTCCTTTCCGCAAATGCTGCGCGAAGAAGGCCAGCACCAATTGCCAGGCGTCCGCCGCGTCCGCCGCGCTGTAAACTTCGGGCCGCGTGTCGTTGAAGAAGGCGTGGTCGGTGCCCGCGTAAATCTTCACCTCGGCCTGTTTGCCGTACTGTTTGAGCGCCGCGTCCAGCTTGTTCATTTTCTCGACGGTGATCCATTGATCCTTTTCGCCGCCGATGAACAGCACGGGACAACTCAGCTTTTCAAGCACACTCAGATCGTCCGGCATGCCGTAAAACGGCGCGGCGGCTTCGACCTGGTTATGACAAGCCGCCAGCAGCGTGTAAACGCCGCCCATGCAAAAGCCCGTCACGCCGACTGCCGTCACGTTTGGTTGATTGCGCAAATGCGCGATGGTCGTGCCCAGCTTTTCCAAGGCGCTTTGCGGATCGAGGCCGCTCATCAAGGCACCGGCCTCGGTCGCGTCCTGGGTGAGCTTGCCGTCATACAAATCCACTGCCGCGACGATGTAACCCGCGCGCGCGAAGCGTTGCGCGATGTCTTCGATGTGCGGATTCAGGCCCCACCATTCGTGAATCAAAACCAGCGCGGGTGCGTTTGCGGTTCCAGCCGGTTGCGCCAGATAGCCATCCACCGACTTGCCATTCGCCGTGAAGACGGCGCGTGCCGCCGAAATATCGTGTGCCATATGCGTGACTCCTTGCGTGAATTCAAGCTTGTACAGACTGCTTTGAGGATGAGCCGCACTATAGCCAGAACCGCGCCGCGCGCGCAAGCAAAGCGCCCGGCGACCCAGCTTGATTTCGCTGTTTGCCGCAACGCATAATGCCGCCCGCTGGGAACAGAAGAAGCAGACCGTAACGAAGCCAAATCAATCAAACGGCATTTCATCATCTAAGCTTATTTGCACAGTCAACCTGGACTGTCTGGCGGACGCCTACAAAAAGAGGAACCATGCATGGCTGAAAACACCTTGCTCGAACGGCGCGGACGCGTCGCATTGCTGACGATCAACCGCCCCGAAAAGCTCAACGCGTTGAATATCGCCACGCGCAAAGAACTGGCCGACGCGCTCGATGAGTTGCGCGACGACAGTGAAATCCGCGTGGTCATCGTGACCGGCGCGGGCGAAAAGGCTTTTGTCGCGGGCGCTGACATCAACGAATTCGCGGGCCGCAGCGCCGTCCAACAACGCGCTGTGATGAAAGCCAAGAGCGTCTTCACCGCCGCCGAAGAGTTCCCCAAACCGCTGATCGCGATGATCAACGGCTTCTGTCTGGGCGGCGGCTGCGAATTGGCTTTGTCCTGCGACATACGCATTGCCAGCGAGCGCGCGCGTTTCGGTCAACCCGAAATCAATCTGGGCATCATCCCCGGCGGCGGCGGCACACAGCGCCTGACGCGGCTCGTCGGCGAAGGCAAGGCGATGCAAATGATCCTGAGCGGCGAAATGATTGACGCGGCGGAAGCGCACCGT
>JAYUCP010000366.1:0-26393 GCA_043740245.1 Acidobacteriota bacterium
AACTTAGATCACGACCCCTTTCGCTCCTTTGCTGGAGGCGATGGAATCAGGATGTCGCTTGCCGCGAAGGTAATTGAAGAGCATGGCGGTTCGGCCGAGCATGAGGAACGGATGTTGCGAGTGCGTCTTCCGCTTTCATCTTGACGAGACCTGTCCTGACAGAGAAGTGCGCAAATGCTGAATTTATTACGAAGCAAATGACAGGAACATTTGCTTCCAGGGAGGAGAAAAAGTTGGAGAACAAAGACGTGAGGATTCTCATTGTGGATGATGAGGCTTCGACGGCTGACTCATTGAAGTTGAACCTGGCTGAGGAGGGCTATACGGTAGACACTGCCGGAACGGGCGGGCGGGCCATAGAACTTTTTGATCAGGGAGGACACCATCTGGCTATTTGTGACCTGCAACTTCCCGACATGGATGGACTGGACGTTATGCGTCATATGAAGGACGCACGGCCTACTACCGAAGTTATAGTCGTCACCGCTCATGGTTCGACCACTAAAGCTGTCGAAGCAACAAAAGCCGGCGCATTCGATTTTGTCGACAAACCTTTTAATTTCGAAGAACTCGAGCTGCGGGTTCAAAATGCTCTGAAGCATCGCGAGTTGATTGCCGAAAACGCTAACTTGCGCCGCCAGCTTTCAACCCGCTCTGAATACTTCAATATCATTGGCGCCGCCAAGCCTATGCAAACCATCTACGAAACTATTGAATCGGTTGCCAAATCCGACGCCAACGTCCTCATCGTGGGCGAATCGGGAACCGGCAAGGAATTGATAGCCAACGCCATTCATTACAATTCGCTGCGCTCGAAGAAGCCCTTCATCAAAGTGAACTGCGCTGCGCTGCCGAAGGAGTTGATCGAATCGGAACTCTTCGGCCACACCAAAGGCGCGTTCACTGGCGCGGTGGCGGCCAAGAAAGGTTTGTTTGAAGTAGCCGACGGCGGTTCGATCTTTCTGGATGAGATCACCACGATTCCGCCCGAAACGCAGGCGCGCTTGTTGCGCGTGATTCAGGAACGCGAGTTCACGCCACTGGGCGACACCCAGCCGCGCCGCGTGGATGTGCGCATCATCGCGGCCACCAACAGCGATTTGCAGCGCGCGGTCAAGCAGGGCGATTTCCGCGAAGACCTGTTTTACCGCCTGAACGTCATCAACATTCACCTGCCGCCTTTGCGCGAGCGGCGTTCAGACATACTGCTGTTGGCCCAGCATTTCATTCGCAAATACAACGCTGAGAACGGGCGCAAACTGGCTGAACAACTCTCGCCCGAAGTGTTGCGCTTGCTCGAAGCCTATCCCTGGCCCGGCAACGTGCGCGAACTGGAATCCACCATCGAACGCGCCGTGATCGTCGCGCGCGGTGACGAAGTAACACTCGAATGTTTGCGTGAAGAGATTTTGCACCCGCAGGCCAGTACTGATGGCGGAGCCGATTCAGCGGATGTCGCGGCATCACTCGACATTGCGCGCGGCATTTCGTTTTACGATGAAGTCTCGCGCTTTGAGGTGGAACTGATTCGGCGCGCGCTGGAACTGACGGGCGGGCATCAAAGCAAAGCGGCCAAGTTGCTGGGGATGAATAACACGACGCTCAATAGCAAGATCAAGGTTTATAACATCAAGCCGTAATCTGAATAAGGAGGCAGGTGAATGCCAACTGCAAAGACAAGTGTGGAGTGCGATTTGAGCACCGAATTGATGCCGCGCAACGATCCACGCGCTGCTTACATTTCAATTGATCCGGAACGACTCGGCGGGACACCCTGCTTTGTTGGGACACGTGTGCCGGTGCGTTACTTGTGGGAGTATTTGATCAAAGGCAAAAGTTTGGAGCAGTTTTTAGAAGACTTCGAGGGCGTGCCCAGAGAAGAAACCGTCGCCGCGTTGCAGGATGCCTATCAGCGTTTGCAAGAAGGAATGCCGCAGCCGTGAAAATACTGTTCGATCACTGTATGACCAAGCCCTTCCGCAAGGCTTTGCCAAAACACTTCGTCAAAACTGCCTACGAGATGGGCTGGGCGGGCCTGAAAAACGGGGCTCTCTTGGCACGCGCGCAGGATGCTGGGTTTGAAGTATTGCTGACGGTGGATCAAAACCTGCGCTACCAGCAGAACCTAAAAGGACGAGTGATTGCCGTGGTCGTGCTGATTGCCAACGGCATTGACGTTGAAGACTTGCTGCCGTTAGTTCCCGCGCTGGAAAACACGCTGGCACAAATCCAACCGGGCCAGGTTTATGAGGTGCGTTGAAGGCTCACCTCCGCACGTCATTCCGCGCCGACTTCAACCGAATCTCGAAGAGCTTCGGCCAGTACTTGCCGGTGACAAACAAGCGGTCACCCGCCGCGTCGTAGGCGATGCCGTTCAACACATCGGCGCGCGCGCTGTCTGGCGCGGGCAACAAGCCGGTGAGATCAATCCAGGAGGTCACCGTACCGTCATTCGGATTGATGCGCGCAATGCGATTGGTCAGCCAGATATTGGCGAAGAGCTCGCCGTTGACGTATTCCAACTCATTCAAGCGGACGACGGGCTGGCCGCGATCCAGCACGTTGATGGTGCGCTGCACTTGGAAGGTGTTGGGATCGAGAAAACGAATCTGGCTGGTGCCGTCGCTCAGCATCAGCGACTTGCCATTGTGCGTCAGGCCCCAACCCTCGCCGCTGTAATTGAAGCTGCCCAACTGTTGGAAGGTCTCTTGGTCGTAGACGAAACCGATTTGATTCTGCCAGGTCAATTGCAGCAAGCGCCCGTTGAAGAGCACCAGCCCTTCGGCAAAATACTGCGATGGGACATCCAGTTTCTTGAGCACGCGCCCGGTCTCCAATTCGACTTTACGCAAACTGGATGAGCCGTTCAAGCCAGTGCTTTCAAACAGCTCTCCCTGGTAAAACACCAACCCCTGCGTGAAGGCCGCCGCATCGTGCGGATAGACATTGACGACTTCGTAGCTGTAAGTCATATAAACGGGCGCTCTGGGCGGCGCTGTTACTGATATATCCTGCTGAGCAGGCTCGCTGCTTTGAGCCGCAACGGGCGCGGGCGTGGGCGAATGACACGCCGTGAGCCAAAGCAATCCGCCCAACACCGCAACCATGTTGAATAACCGCATCTTGATTTACCTCGTTGAAAAACCACTGGGGTGACGCGGCAACCCTAAAACATCAACCTTGGAGGGTCAAGCGCGGACTTCGGCTCACTGCGGCCCAAGTCTGTGTTACTATCGCCGCGCTATCAATTTCGTTTTACGAAGGAGTTTGAATGACAGAAGCCGATTGCATTTTTTGCCAACTTGCGGAGGGCACGATCCCGTCTGACAAGGTTTACGAAGACGACCACACGCTGGCCTTTCGCGACCTGCACCCACAGGCGCCGACCCACGTGCTGCTGATTCCCAAAGAACATCTGGATTCGTTGAATGACGCCAGCCAGAGCGACCAAGCCTTGCTAGGGCACATGCTGCGGCTGGCGCCCAAAATCGCCAATCAACTGGGCATCGCCGAGAGCGGCTTTCGCACGGTGATCAATACGGGCGCGGAGGGCGGCCAGACCGTAGCTCATTTGCACATCCATCTGCTTGGTGGACGGCCCATGACCTGGCCGCCCGGGTAAGCCGTAGTTCTGTCAGCGTGGGACGATTTGCCAAATCGTCCCACGCTTACCAGTGCGTACCTTCGATCACATCGAGCGTGCCGTCCTCAGTTCGTTGCCCGGCATGCCAAACCCGCACAATCGCCTCTCCCAATTCAAGACCCGGCGGCAGCGGCGCGTTGATTTGCGTCAAGCCGGCCTTGGCGGGATCACCTGATGGGCCGACGTAAATCGGGTGAATGCCATAGCCCCCAATTTCCACGCGCGTATCCCAGCGTTGCGCCTGCGCGGGCAGCCCTTGCACCAGCACCGCCAGAAAAGCGTGACGCCCTGTGCGCGGGAATTCCGGCTTGATCGTTACGGCGTTGAACAGTTCGTGAATGCGCAAGGTTGGTTCAACATTGACCGGATAATCATTCCAATGGCGGTAGGCTTTGAACGTGGCGCGCGTGGCTTCCTGCCGCAGCAATTCGACACGCGCGAACCCGGCGGAACGCAGCATGCGCGCCATGCATTCGGCGTTCGGCCCCCACCAGTTGTCGTACTGCCCGCCCAGTTCGTCAAACTCATAAAACTCCATCACCGGTTCTTGTGCGGCGTGCAGCTTGTCCACCACGTGCGATTCGACGATGGCGAAATCGCGCGTGACCTCGCACACGCGCTCCAACGCCAGCAACGGGTGGCGCAGGTGATAGAGCACGCCCAGAAAGAAGACGATGTCGAAGGCGCCCAGCCGTGCTTTGCTCACGTCGTAAACACTCAACTCGTGAAATTCGGCATGTGAATGCAAGGCGGCTTTGGCTTTGAAAAAGTTATCGGGCCGCCAGCAATCCACTGAGGTCACGCGGGCGCCGCGCCGTTCGGCTTCAAACGAATAGAAGCCGTCCCAACAGCCGATGTCGAGCACGCTGCGGCCAGTCAGATCAGACGGCAAGTTGAAATGGCCGAAGTTGTCGCGCAGTTCATTCAGCGTATGCACGCCCGGCGTCACTACGCCGTTGCCCAAATCAATGCTGTGCCACCACGCACCCGTCGCCATCTCCTGATTCGTTTGCACGGCGTCGTTCAGGAGTTTTTGTCGAAGTTCAGTGCTGTTCATAAGTTTCAGAGTAGGAATGCAATCTAAATCGAAACACACAAGATTGGTACAGTTGCGTCACGGCGTGTCAGTAGCCCAATGTCACGTGTTTCGATTTAGCCTTGCCCGGAGCATACAACACGCGCGCTTCGCCTAAAACCGAATTTGCCAAACCAGAGGCGTATGAGTAAGCTTGCGCCCATATGCGAGTGGGCCTCGACGCAATTCCTTTAGTAGCGGCAAAAACCGGTATCGGACATTATACGGACGCACTAGCCGATGCCCTGGCACGCGTGCATCACGAACACCAATACACGCTGCTTTCGCCCTTCGACTTTCCCTTTGAAACCAACGGGCATCATAACGGTTCAGCCAATGGCAATGGACAGCACAACGGAAATGGCAAGCCGCAAAACCTGATCAAACAATTTCTGCCGGTGCGTTCGATCTTCCGGCATTGGTGGCTGGTGGGTTTGCCCGCGCTGCTGCGTATCTCGCCGTTCGATGTCTTTCACGGCACCAATTACTGCATCCCGCTGTGGGCCAATTGTCCGACGGTCGTGACGATTCACGATCTATCGCTGTTCACCCAGGCGCACACGCACGAGGATGAAAACGTCAAACGCGGCAAGCGGCGCATGCCGCTGATGGCTCGGCGCGCCACGCTGATCATTGCGCCCAGCGAATGGACGAAGCGCGAGACCATCGAACACCTGGGCGTCAAAGAGCACAAACTGCGCGTCATTCCCGAAGCGGCCCGCCCGCATTTCCGCCCACAACGCGAAGATGAAATCGAGCCGGTGCTGGAAAAGTACGGCCTGCGCGGGCCGTACCTGCTTTATGTCGGCACCATCGAACCGCGCAAAAATTTATTGATACTCTTGCGCGCCTACGCCGGTTTGCTGCGCACGACCGAGCAGCGCCCGCAACTGGTGCTGGCGGGCGGCAATGGCTGGCTCTTTGACGAAGTCTTCAAACTGGTTAAAGAACTGCAACTGCAAGAGCACGTCACTTTCACCGGCTACGTTGACGACGCCGAGTTGCCTGCGCTCTATTCGGCGGCGCAGGCCTTTGTCTATCCGTCATCATACGAAGGCTTCGGTTTGCCGCCGCTCGAAGCGATGGCCTGTGGCACGCCGGTGATCACCAGCAACGTGACCAGCCTGCCCGAAGTCGTCGGCAAGGCCGGGCTGACGCACGCGCCCGATGATACGCGGGCGTTGACGAAAGCGATGGCCAAGCTGTGCGGTGATTTCAATACGCACGAATATTTTCAACGCGCCGGTCTCGAACGCGCCCAGCAATTTTCCTGGGAGCGTGCCGCCCGCGCCACCCAAGCGGTTTACGACGAAGTCTATAATTACTGGCATAAACAGTAGTCGGTAGTCGGTAGCCGGTAGTCAGCCTACCGACTACCGACTACCGACTACCGGCTACCAATGAATCGCCTAAAACTATTTTGGCACAACCTGCGCTTTCTGCTGTCGCGCGAGCTTGCGGCACGTTTCGACGAACAAGAGCACAAGCTGGATGCGCGGGTTGACAGCTTTGAACAACGCGCGGAGAGCCGCGCGGATGCGCACGAACGCGCGCTCGACACGCGTCTCGAAGAACGCGCGACCGCCATTGATGCGCGGCTGGACAGCCACGCTGCAGCGGTGGATGCGCGCTTGGACACCCGTGAAGCAACGGTGGATGCGCGGCTGGACGCGCGCGATTCCGCTGTGGATGAACGGCTGGAACTGCGCTTCAACGAACAAACCGAACAAGCCGCCGCACGCGCGAACAGCTATGAAGCGGCGTTGGATGCGCGCATTGACGAGCGCTTCACCAGGCTGGAACAGCGCAGCGACGAACGTTTCAACGCCATCGAACAAAGCAACGACGCTCAATTGGCCGCTCTCACGCAACGGCTGGAGGAACGCTTCGACAACCACCTGCGCACTTCGGACAACCGCTTCGATGACCGCTTCACGCGCGCTGAACGGCAGATTGATGAGCGCTTCACGGCGCTGGAAAAACACACCGACGAGCGTATGGAGCGGCACGAGAAACGCACCGACGCCAATCTGAAACTCAATCGCGCCGACATCCTCGACCGCACCGATGTGATGCTGCAAATTTTCGAGCAGCGCCTCGACCAGCAACGGCGCGAGCTCAAAGCCTTGCGCGAACAGCTTGCCAGACAACACGCCAGCAACGAGAGCAAGGCCCAACACAACGGCAATCATCCCGCGACAGCTTTAACAGAGAATGAGTCGCAGCCGCAGGCGCAATCCTTTCTCAAACTCGCCCAGAGCAGCGGCTTGATCGGCAAGACCAAACTGCCGACGACCGATGCCACGCTTTATCAAAAGATTCTCGATTGGAAAAAAGTCGCGCCGGAAAAGCTGACCGACTTCACGCCCGATGAACGCGAGGTCGTGGAATACATCCTCAGCTTCATCGGCGACGCGGGCGAACGCGAATACACACAACAACACCTGCGCCGCTTTATCTCAACCTTGCAGCGCATCCCGCCGCCGCAGCGTTCGACCGACCGCCTGCTCGAACTCGGCAGCCTGTTGCATCTGGCGCCCGCGCTCAAAAAGTTCACCGGCTATAAACAGGTGTTTGGCGCGGATTATTGGGAAGGCGATGAAAAGCTCTCGGTCGAAACGCTCAAGCAGGTCAACGGCAAAGAAAGCCACAAGGTGGAGTTGCGCAACTTCAATGTCGAGACCGATCCGTTCCCTTATCCCGACGGTTACTTCCGCGTGGTGCTCTGCTGCGAATTGCTCGAACACCTGCAACGCGACCCACTGCATATGCTTTGGGAATGCAATCGCGTGTTGCAGGAGGACGGCTTTCTGCTGCTGACCACGCCCAACATTGCCAGCGCGCGCTCGTTGGAAGGTGTGTTGATCGGCTGTGCGCCTTACCTGCTCTCGCAATACAACCTGACCACGCCCGCCGATCAACACAATCGCGAGTATGCGCCGTATGAAGTCGGCATTGCGCTGCGGGCCGCAGGTTTTGAGATCATCGAATTGGAAACCGAAGACGTTTGGCTGCGCTCGAACCCGGCGATTTTGAAATTGCTGGCCGAGGTCAACCTGCCGACCGATCTGCGCGGCGACAACATCTTCGCGCTCGCGCGCAAATCCGGCCCGCCGGTCGAACGTTACCCCAAAGAGTTTTACATCGAATAATGACAACCATGAGCGCGCGCGAAGCAGAGCGGGAACGGTTAATCGAAGACGACGATCTCGCTGTCGCAACGCCCGCTCTCGCGCTGCACGCGCCAACCGAGGCTGAAGCGCAGCGGCTCGATCTTTTTTTGGTCGAACAGGTCAACACCGCCAGCCGCTCCGCCATTCAACGCGCCATCAACAGCGGCGCGATCACCGTCAACGCGCGCCTCGTCAAACCCAGTCACCGCCTGACAGCGGGCGAGCTGATCGCCGGTACGATCCCGCAAGCACCCCCGATTGAAGCCGTTCCCGAAGCCATCCCGCTCGACATCGTTTACGAAGACGACGCCGTCATCGTCATCAACAAACCCGCCGGCATGGTCACGCATCCGGGCGCGGGCGTCGTTTCAGGCACGCTCGCCAATGCGCTGGTTTATCACCTGCAACAACAGTCCACCGCCTTGCCCAGACGTGGCGGCGTCTCGCGCCCCGGCATCGTCCATCGGTTGGATGTGGGAACCTCCGGCCTGATCGTCGTGGCCAAAACCGATCAAGCGCATTTGCATCTGGCCGGGCAATTCGAGGCGCGCACTGTCAACAAGCACTACACCGCGCTCGTTTATGGACAAGTCGAAGCTGACGAAGGCCGCATCGAAGCGCCCATCGGACGCGATCCGCGCAGCCGTGTGAAGATGGCGGTGGTGAAAGATGGCAGAGCTTCCTTGACGCTCTATCGCGTGGCCGAACGCTTTGAGGAATGCACGCTCTTGGACGTGGAAATCAAAACCGGGCGCACGCATCAAATTCGCGTGCACCTGGCGTATGCCAAACACCCCATCGTGGCGGATGCGACCTACGACGCTGGGCGCGCACAGCAACTCAAAAGCCCGCAGTTGCGCGCCGCCGTTACGCGCTTAACCCGGCCTTTCTTGCACGCGGCCAGTTTGTGTTTTGAGCATCCGGTGACAAGCGAGCGGCTGGAATTTCACGCGCCACTGCCCGTGGACTTGGCAGCCTTGCTGGCGCTATTGCGATAGGTGCGGTACAGAGAGCGGTAGCGACCTGGTGACTCCACGTGTATAACCATCGAAGTCATCAGGTCGCTACCGCTCTCTGTACCGCACCGATCGCATTCACCTAAGAGCGTGTACGGAAACTGGCAGCGCGTGTCAGTAGCCCGACCGTGAGGGAGGGCTTGCCCCAATGAAGCCAAGCCCTCCCTCACGGTCGGGCTACTGACACGCGTGCACGACGCGGGTTTTCGTACACGCTCTAAGCCTCAATTTATTGCTGGCAAATTGCGCTGCTGACCGGAATCTTGATGCGGTATTCGGTGCTGTGACTCAAGACGCGCGCAGTGGCGCCGTTGCTCGCGTCGCCGCTGGTGATTTGCGTGCCTAGCAAGGGCAACAATTCCGCCGTCGAAGCAGAGAGCCAGGCGAAGGTGCCCGGCTGTATCAGGTTGTTGACGGTAATCGGCGTGAGACGCAATGACCCGACATTGACATCCGACATACAAGACAACGTCGCCGTGCCGCTGCTCGCAACAACCTGGTTCGAAGCGTTGCCGCCGAAGCCCGTGATCTGCACGCTCGTGGAACTGGAGCCGCCGGAAAAATTCGCCAGCGGCCGGAAGAAGGAAAGTTGTGTCGTGTTCAAGCCGTTAAGCTGCGATGGAATGCCGTCGAACCCCAGTTGCGACGGCAGCCGGTCGTAATTCACGTTATCGAAAATCAGCTCGGCTTGATTGTTGCCATCCGCAGCCACGACGCCTTCTCTGCGCTTGGCTACGGTGTAGGCTTTGAGCAAAGCCGAGACGATGCGCCCGCCCAAGGGTTGTTTGATTACCGCCTGGCCGATCAGCCAATTGAAATCGGTGGGCCGCCCAGCGGCATCGGTGGCGACGGCCATGATGTAGCCTTTCACGCCGGGGTCGAGATCGCTCATGTTAAAACCGACGGTTTGTTGCGCGGCCAGACACAGCGTGAAGCTGCTGACCTCGCAAGTCGCGCTGTTCACCAGGAAAAGTTTGACGAAGGTGCTGGCCGCCGGATGGGTGTTGGTCAGGCTGAGCTGAGTGTCTTCGCGCGCCGGGTTGCTGGCGCTGGCGCTGTAGCGGGTGAAAAAAAGCAGCGCGCCGGGTTTTTGATCATCCAGTTTCGACGCCGCCGAAACCGCGCCGAGTTTCAAATCCAGAAATCTGACGGTGAACATTTCACGCGGGCCTGTGATCGCCGTGCGGCTGGGCGTGCCCATCACTCCGGCGGAGAGTTCCCAGATAAACCGGTGTTGCAACGGCGCCTGTACCACCGCGTTCAAATCGGCGTTCCCGGCGGTCAGCATGGCCCCCGGCAAGACTTCGCCTTGCAGATTGGTTTCGGCCAGCGGCACAAAGGAGGCGAATTGCCGCGCGGGCAACAACGCCGCATAGCTGGCGGCTTGGGTGAATGTCAACGTGCTGGTAGAGAGCCGCACATCGCCACGCATGAGATGAACTTTGAGCACCGCTCCGGCAGGCACTTCCAAAAAACTGGGCGACTGAATCAGGATGCTCGACGGATTGGCGGGCAGGTCGGTGGCCTCTTGAAAGGTGAAGTAAAGCGCGTTATCGGCGCGCGTAGCGACGTTGGTATTCAGCATGACAGGCAGCAGTAACAACAACGCCCTCACGGCAGCGCCCAGATGGGGGATCATTGATTTGGCACTTGGCAATTGTTTCGTCATCGAGAAGCTCCTTCGCAAACAGCGCGGCAGTCAAGGCGCACTGCTTGAAAATGGCCGGCTTGCTGAATTGGGCACCACGTCAGCACGCGCGGGCAACTGAGTTAGACAAGAACAAGGCTATCTGTTGGGGCTGGAAAATTTGCACCGTAGAGGCAAGGTGATTTGCCGGGCGGCACTGGGGTTCGCCGATGTATCAGATGAAGAACGTTCAGGCACTGCTGGAAAATTGTTGGGGCTCGCTGGCGCTCAATTGAGAATGCACGCCACACTCAGCTTGATGCGCGGAGTTTCAACTCACAAGGCGGGCGCAGTCTAGCATGCTTGCCAATGGAAGGATTGAAGAAAAAGGCGGCGGGACAAGTTGGCGGGTGTACGAAGTCAAAGTTGTAACCTGACGATGAAGCGACTTCCCGCCGCGCCCTGAAGGGGCGGGATTTAATAGCCGGGGGCAACGCCCCCGGCGCGGCAAGCGCGATCACCGGCCCTGAAAGGGCCGCATTTGAATTTGAATGCGGCCCTTTCAGGGCCGGGCATGCCGCACGTTTTTCCGGGGGCGTTGCCCCCGGCTATTGAATCTTTCAGGGCAAAGACCGTTTCAACTTTGACTTCGTACACCCCAAGATGGCCGGCTTGCCCCGCCTGTGCGTTGACCTAACCGACCAGCCCGTTCTGCACGGCGTAATAGGTCAGTTCGGCGTTGTTGCGCATTCTCATCTTGGTCAGGATGCGCGCGCGATAGGTGCTGATGGTCTTGACGCTCAGCGTCAGGATGTTGGCGATCTCAGTCGAAGTCTTGCCCGACGCGAGCATCTTCAGCACCTGATACTCGCGTTCTGAGAGCAGTTCGGGTTGCGGGCGATTGCTCTCTTCGGGGAAGGCCAATTTTTCGGCCAGGGTCTGGCTGATATAGCGCCCGCCGCAGACGATCTTTTTCAAGGCATTGAGCAGTTCCTGCGGCGCGCTCTCTTTGGTCAGATAGCCGGAAGCGCCGAGTTTCAAGGCCCGCAAGGCGAATTGATCTTCGGGGTGCATGCTGAGCAGCAAACAGGGCAGGCCCGGATATTCGCGTTTGATTTCGGCCAGCAAATCCAGGCCGTTTTTGTCGGGCATTGTCAGATCGAGCACGGCGGCATCCCAACGATCACCGCGCAATTTCTGCAATGCTTCGGTGGCATTGGGAGCCTCGCCGGTCATCCATTGGTCGGCTTCTTCAGCAATGATTTGTTGCATACCACGCCTGACAACGGCGTGATCATCTACCAATAAAACTTTGTACATCGTCTTTCTCCGGAAAAGTAGGACAGACAAAAGCCCGCCCTACAGTGGCACCTTCACCGTGACAGTCGTACCGCGTTCCGCAGTACCTTCAAAATCCACCTCTCCGCCGACCATCAACGCGCGTTCACGCATGCCCAGCAAGCCGAGCGATTTGGCATCGCGCAAATTGCCGGTAGTAATCCCGCGTCCATTGTCTTCAACACTCAACAGCAACGCGCCTTCGGTCGGGATGAGATGGATCACGACACGCGTCGCCTCGGCGTGGCGAATGATGTTCGTCAGAATTTCTTGCAGGATGCGGAAAAGCGCGGTGGCTTTTTCCTGGGGCAACTCTTTGGGTTCGGGGCAGAGCCAGATTTCGCTTTCGATGCCGGTGCGCGCCTGGAAATCCTGCACTTGCCATTCGATGGCAGCCGTCAGGCCCAGCGTATCCAAGACACCGGGGCGCAATTGCGTCGCCAGATCGCGCACGGTTTGAATCGTGTCATCCAGCAGGCTGGCCATGCCTTCGGCCTTTTGCACCAGTACTTCTTGCGCGTCGCTTGCCGAACCGCTGGTCAATCGTTTGTGCAGCCAGGCCACATCCAGTTTCAAGCCGGTCAGCATTTGCCCCAGTGAGTCATGAATTTCGCGGGCAATGGCGGTGCGCTCTTCTTCGCGGATAGAGGCCAGGCGGGCCGAGAGGGCGCGCAACTGTTCGCGTGAATCCGCCAGCTTGGCCTCGTCGAGTTTGCGTTTGGTGATGTCGAGCGCGATGCCTTCGATGACGGCCGGGGTGTTCCCTTCCGCCGCGCGGTAAGTGATATTGGCCAGCGCCCAGACGGCGCTGCCATCCTTGCGCCGCAATTGCATCTCGTAATTGTTCAAGCTGCCGTGACTGCGCACTTGTTCAAGCATCGCGTTGCGCATTTGTTGGTCGGGGTAGAGACACCAGGCCCCGGTGGCTTTCAGTTCTTCGGGCGAATCAAAGCCGAACATCAAAGCATAGGCGTCATTGCATTCCAGATATTGGCCCTCGACCGTGGCGCGATAGACGCCGGCCAGATTGCGTTGGAACAAGAGCCGGAAGCGCTCTTCCGTTGCATGCAACGCTCGTTCAGCCTGTTTGCGCCCGGTCACATCCAGGGCCGTCAGCAACAGGTAATCTTCGCCCGCCAATTGGATGGCTTCGCCGTAAATAATCAGATAACGCAATTCGCCGTTCTTGGCGCGCACCGTCACTTCCTGATCGCGGAGCGCCTCGCCGCGTCTCAGCTTGACGCCGATCCGTTTGCGCTGGGCATGATCCGCCCAGAGGTTGAGTTCCGCCGCGTCGCGGCCAATCGTGTCTTCCGCCCGGTGCCCAATCACACGCGCCCAGGCTTCGTTGACGGTGACGAAGCGCCCTTCGGGCAATGAGGTGATGGCGATCGGTTGCGGGCTGGAATTGAAAGCTTTGGCAAAACGTTCTTCGGAAGCGCGTAACGCTTCTTCGCCGCGTTTGCGTTCGGTAATGTCGCGCGAAACTGAGAGCACATGCTTGACGCCCTCGATCTCGATGATTTCGGCCGATACCAGAAAATGACCGATGCGCCCGCTGCCGACATAGTAGTCGCATTCGATGTCACGCACTTCGCCGTCTTTTTGCAGGGCCGCGCGCATCAGGTTGCGTTGGGCTTCGTTCACCCACAAACCAATCTCATCGGCGTTATGCCCGATCATTCCGTCCTCTTCCAACCCCAGCGCAGCCAAACAAGCCCGGTTCGCACTGATGTAACAGCCATCCTCGAGCCGTTGTAAGACCATTGGTTCAGGACAAGCATTGAAGGCTTTGGCAAAGCGTTCTTGCGAAACGCGCACGGCTTCTTCGGCTTGTTTGCGTGCGGTAATGTCCGTCACGCACGAGAGCATGTGCGGTTGTCCGCCCAAATCAATCGTTTCGCCGCTCAGCAAAACGGTCCGCACAAGGCCGTCTTGGCGGCGCAAATAGGTCTCGAAGTCACTCACGCGGCCGTGTTCATGCAACAAGGCAAAGAAGCGGGCGCGGTGCGCAGGTTCAACCCACATACCCAAGTCAGCCGCAGTGCGCCCGTGCGCGGCGCTGAAATCGAAGCCGGTGAAACTCGCCCACGTTTCGTTCACTTGCACGATCTTGCCGTCAGGCAATGAACTGATCGTCATCGGGCTGGGGTTGGCATCGAAGGCCTTGGCAAAACGCTCTTCGGCGAGTTTGCGTTCGGTGATGTCGTGCACCAGCGTAATCACATACTGCTTTTGACCCAGCCACATGGCGCGCACCGAAACCAACGCCTGCACGGTGCGGCCGCTGCGTGTTTTCAGGCGCGCTTCCTGTTCCCAGGCGCCGCCGTGCAGGGCCATTTGCCGGAATAGCTCGGTGCGGTCTTCGGCGGCCTTCCAGATGCCCAGCTCGAGTTCGGTGTGTCCGATGGCTTCCACCGACGTCACGCCGAAGAGTTTGCACCAGGCTTGATTGATGTTGACGAAGCACTCCGTGGCCTGCTCGGTCAACGACACCGCCAAGGGGCTGTCGTCAAAGGCGGCTGAAAACCGCATTTCCGATTCACGCAACGCCGCCTCGGTCTGTTTGCGTTGCGTGATGTCAGTAATCGAAACCACCACGGCCTGTAACATTGCGGAATCCTGCTGGAACACGGGCTGCGAGCTAACCGACAACCAGAGTAAATTTCCATCCGGACGGATGACACCAAAGACCACACCGGAGCAGGCCTTTTGCGTGCGCAAGGTGACGGCGGAAGGCGCTTCAGCGGCGGGAAACGGTGAGCCGTCTTCGCGAATGGCGCGCCATTCAGGATTGATCAGGCCGCGTTCGCGCAAGTCATCGCGCCGCGCGCCCATAATGCGTTCACAACTCTCGTTGCAGGTCAGCAATTCGCCCTCGGAATCGAGCATCAAAATACCTTCTTCGAGTACGCCGACCAGCGAACGATATTGCTCTTCGGAGGAACGCAGCGACTCAGCCGCGCGGTGCCGTTCGGTCACATCGCGCATGATCGAAAGATGCAGACCGGGCAGGAAATTGGCGCGCGCGTTGTATTCGATCTCGTGCAGCGTGTGATCGCTGCGCAGCAGTTGAAAATGTCCGGTGCGTTCGCCTTGCTCCACCAGTTTCTGCAACGAGCGGCGCGCAGTCTCCTTGTTATCCGGCTTGACGAAATCGGCCATCGTCTGCGCGAGCAATTCTTCGCGGGTGACGCCGTACAACTTGCAAGCGGCCGGATTGGCGTCCACATACTGCATGTCGTCATTGACGATCAGCATACCGTCGAGCGCGTTGTTCCAGATTGCGCGGAACTTCTCTTCGCTCTCACGAACGGCTTTTTCTGAGGCCTGGCGCTCGGTAATATCGCGGAAGTTGAGTACCACACCTTCCACATCGGGCTGCTCCAACAGATTGGTCATCGTGACTTCCAACCAACGCCACGCCCCGTCTTTGTGCCGCGTGCGGAATTGGAGCGACCGGCTCGCACCAGGTGTGCGCCCAACTTCTTCGCGGGCCTGCCTGGCTTCGTCAACATCGTCGGGATGCACACGCGTAATCGGTTGCTGGCCCAACACCTCTTCCGGCAAATATCCGAGCACACGTTCGTAGGCGGGGCTGACGTAGGTGAGACGACCCTCGGCATTCAGCAGCGCGATGCCGTCAAAGCCGTTCTCGACCAGCGCGCGGAAACGCGCCTCGCTCGCCTGCATACGCGCTTCGGCCTGGGCGCGCTCGGCCTCGGCCGCTTTGCGCGCCGAGATGTCATGGAAGTTGAGGACATAAGCCCGCACACTGGCTTCTTCGGTCAGGTTGGTGATGCGGCCTTCGACCCAACAATAACCGCCGGCTTTATTGCGAATCCGGTATTCGACCGGCGTGCTCGCGCCTGGCGCCAGTTCGCGCAACTGTTTGAGCTTGGGCCAATCATCCGGATGAAGCCGCTCTTTGCCAATCGTGTTGAGCACCTCTTCCGGCGTGTAACCGTGTTGGCGCGTATACGAAGGGCTGATGTAAAGCGTCTTGAACTCGGTCGAGATGAGCACGATTCCGTCATAGCTGTTTTCAATCAGGGCGCGGAAGCGTTCGTCACGCTCTTTGACCAGGCGTTCGGCTTCTTTGCGTTCGCTCACATCGCGCACGATGCCGCGAAAGCCGCAGGGCGCGCCGTCCGCCTGGCGCATCAGGCTGATCGAAGACTCAAGCGCGCGCGTCGTCGCGTCGGGCCGCAGGATTTCAAATTCAAAGGTCTTGATTGGCGCACCGGTTTTGAGCACCTGACGGAACATCTCGTTGGCGCGTTGTTTCGTCTCATCGGCGAGAAATTGCTGCACGCCGCGCCCATCCAATTCCGCGCGCTGCCGCCCAAAAATCATGCAGACAGCCTCGTTAAAGAAGTTCAGTTGGGCGGCCAGATCGAGTTCCCAATAGCCGTCTTGTAAGGTCGCCAGAATCTCGCGGTAACGCTCTTCGCTCTGGCGCAATTGGTCTTCAGCCAATTTACGCGCGGTCACGTCGCGGATCATGGCAATCACGCCGACCACCTCGCCGGCGTGATTGCGATGCGGGCTATAGCGCGCGGCCAGCCAGGCCGGTTGTTCGTGGCCGGCATGCCGTAATTGAAAGTCCTTACTGACGGAAACCTGCCCAGCCAGCGCTTCGTTCAGACGTTGCGGGACGGAGCTTTCGAGAAACTCAGGATAAAGATCGAAGATATTTTGGCCGATCACATCTGCCGCCGCACGCCCGCTCAAAACCTCCATCGTGGGATTCCAGATTCGGACATAGAAATCGCGGTCATAAACGGCGACCCCTTCGCTGGCGCTGGCAATGATTTCCTGATTGAACTGCTTCGATTCGAGTAAATCGGCCTCGGCTTTTTTGCGATCCGTGATTTCGCTGACGGTGGAAATCACGCCGACAATCGCGCCCGTTTCGTCGCGCAACGGCGCATCCAAGCGCGAGTAGACGCCACGCTTCGCCCCAAAATCATAGGCGAAATCCTGCCGGGGCGGTGTTTCCCCTTGCAAGCACCTTTCCAGCCGCTCGTAGATGCCAGCCTCGGCCATCTCCGGTAAAGCCTCAATGGCCCGCTTCCCCAGCAAATCTTCCGCGCGCCACCCGCTGATCTCTTCCATCGCGGGGTTCCAGAGCAGGTACGACAACGTGCTGTCATAGACAATGATGCCGTCGCGCGCGTTCGTGATGATTTGCTGATTGAACTCCTGCGAGGCCTGCCACGCCTCTTCCGCGCGTTTCCGCGCGGTGATGTCGCGCATCGTGACGAGCACGCCCACAACCTCGTCGCGCGGATTGCACAGCGGCCCGTAAGAAGCCTCCACCCATTTATCCGTCCGCTCAGTAAAGGGAAACTGCCGCCCACGGATCATCTCACCGGCCAAGGCGCGCTGCCAATACGCAGGCGATTCGGTCGCGCGCAGATGCGGGAAAACCGCGAAGACATTTTCGCCCAGCACGTGTCCGCTGTGCGTGCCGGTCAGTTCCTCCATGGCCGGATTCCAGACGACGACATGCAGGTCGCGGTCGTAAACGGCAATGCCTTCGAGCGCGCTGTCAATGATCTGCTGGTTGAACTGTTGCGATTCGCGCAGCGCATCTTCGGCCGCGCGCCGCGCCGTCACATCGGTCAAAATGCCAATGACGCCGATGACCTGTTCGTCGTTGTCGGTCAGCGGGCTGTAGCGGGCCGAAACCCAGCGGTCGCTTTGCTGCCCCATCAACAAATCCGGTGCTTCGACGGTGTCGCCCTGCAAAGCCTGTTGCAGCATCTCGCCCAACCCGGCCGCGCGCCATTGCGGCGCCAAATCCAGTATCGGGCGGCCCAAGACATCGTCGCCCAGCAGTCCGCTCAGGTCTTCCAGCACCGGGTTCCAGACCATGCAACGCAACTCGCGGTCGTAAACGGCGATCCCTTCGCTGGCGTTTGCAATGACCTGCTGGTTGAACTGCTGTGAACGGCGCAAGCTGGCTTCAGTCTTTTTGTATTCCGTAATGTCAGAGACCAAACCGATGACGCCCGTGACCTCGCCTTTGGCATCGCGCAATGGGCCAAAGAGGCATCTGGCCCAGGCGGTCTTGGCCCCCTGCGCTGAATTCACCAGCGTGTCCGCGCCGATCACTGTCTCACCCGCCAGTGCGCGTTCGATCTGCGCCATCATCCCTGACTCGCGTATGGTCGGGAAAACTTCGAGCGGATGGCGCCCGATGACGCGATAACGCGGCAGGCCCGAGAACTCTTCCATAAACGCGTTCCACACGATGTAGCGCAAATCGGCGTCGTAGACCACCACGCCTTCGCGGGCATTGGCGATGACCTGTTCGTTGAATTGCTTGGCCTCGCGCAATTCCTCTTCCATCATTTTGCGCAGCGTATTGTCGCGCGCCATCCCGAACAGACCGATGATTTGGTTGTCCTGGCTGCGATACGGAACCTTGGTCGTGAGCAGGCCGCGCTCAGCCCCGGTCGGTCCTAACCCCTCGTCATCCAGCCAGACTTCTTCGGTAAAGGCCCGCCCATCGCTCAAAACCTGGACATCCGTTTCGGCGAGTTTCCGGGCAATTTGCGGGGGGAAGAGTTCGGCATCGGTTTTGCCCAGCACAACGTCAGGCTCCCGTTGCAGCCAGGCCCCGAAGGTATCGTTGACAAACAAATAGCGCCCCTGCACATCTTTGATAAAGATGGCGTCCGGGCTGCTTTCGACGAGCGTTTGCAAGAACGCGAGCCGTTCATCAATCGCGCTAACGGTGTTTTTTTTCGGCGCTTGTTGTTCGAGTTGAGTCAGAAACTGGTGCAATTTACCCGTTTGGCCTTTACGCGGTTTCAGCGAGCGAGTTACTTTTAAGCCCGCTTGCAGGTTGGCAAGCTGCGCCGTTTCCGCGCCCGCCGGCAATACGGCAGGCACAGCTTCAGCCGCCTTGCCTTTGATTGCATGGCGGCCTGGCAAGCCACTCGCTTGTCCGGCTTCGACGATTGCGGCTTGCTGCCCATTCGACGATTTCATCTGACCATTCTCCTACGCCATGCCTTTGCGCTTACCGCAATCGTAGCGCCGATATTTCGCTCAACCTGCGGCCGATACACACCCAAGCTCAGATGTCAGCGAATATTCTTTGCTGAAAGATACCTTGCGAATAAAAGTAGTAGTAAGTCGTAAATTAAAGTGCCGGACGAACACCGGATATAGCAATGCCCGCGACCACTTTGCGGTGTGCGGTGTTGTCCGAATGAGGAGGGTGTCTGGCGCACTGCCAGCACGAGGCAACTGTTTTCCAGTCTTATTTTTTTAGTTTGCGTCCGCCCGGAAATGGGAAGCCCCGGAAATGGGAAGCCCCGGAAATGGGAAGCTCGGATAGCGTGTGCCGCCGGCGGACGACTGAGTGGCTGGTTCCAGGCTAGGAAAGCGGGATGGCACCAGAAACACAGCCTATCATTCCACCCACGAGTGAGCTAAGCCACAGTTGATTACACATTTTCTGACAACAAATGCCTAAGTTGACTGACTTTACCCCGTCCTGTACACTCGCCGCCGTTCGCGTGCAAAGCCCGCGTTTCTGGCAAACAATTCTGCAAAGGCCTTGCTGGCGTGGCTTTTCAAGCGTTTTGCACTCACTGGGTTCACTCCAATTTACAGCGGACCTTGCCCGAGCCTTCTAGCTGCGGCCGCCGCCTTTGGTTCGGCGTCGAAGTCCGATATTTGCCCCAAAAAATTCTGTCTGAATTGTGTAGGCGTCAACTGGCTATGCTGAATTCAAATAATTTTGTGCGCTCCGGCTCTTTCAAACGATTTTTTAGGCAAACTGCTCCGGCTTGGCGTTTCGGTCTATTCATAGCAATCATTGCCGTCTGCACTTTTCAATTGGGTTTCTGGCAACCGGTTTCAAAAGCGGCCAAGCAAGAATCCCGGACAGTGACACCGCAACGCCCCGCCTACCGCAGCCTGGGGCGGCGACATAAAGTGCGCTTAACTGACACCGTGCGCGCGGCGCAATTAGTGGCACGCGGCGGACGGCTGATTGCGCAATATGAACACTCGTCGTTGCTCAGCCTTGACGATGAATCCCTGAATTCCCTGCCTGAAAATGGCTACGAACTGTGCGACGAAGAAAATCTGATCTTACTCAACAGCGCCCTGCTGGACACCTCAAACGTTGAGCTTCAGCAAACACGCGGACAGCAAAACCGGCTGGCTGAATTCGGCCCGGCCCTGCACCTGGTGCAATTCGCCGGCCCCATCAAACCAGCCTGGTATCACGAATTGCTGAAAACCGGTGTAGAGGTGATCGCCTATGTCCCGCACAACGCTTATTTGGTTTATGGGAAGGCGGGCGAACTGGAACGGTTGCAGGAATGGGTGGCCAGCCGCGCCTTCGTGCAATGGGACGGCGCATACGCAGAGTCCTTCAAGCTCGATCCGAGCGTGGCTGAGTTGCGCGCGGCGAAAGGCTCGCAAACAGCCGATAATCAAAGCGATCTTTTCGCGTTGCAATTAGTCAACGATCCGTCCACCAACCAGGACACCCTGCAAATCGTCAATGCGCTGAGGCTCGAGCCGATCAAGAGCCAATTTCGCGTGCTCAATTATCTGAACGTGGTCGTGCGCTTGCCGCTGAGCGCCGTTGAAAAAACCCTGGTGGGCCGCCGCGACATCGTCTCGATCATGCGCTACCCCGAACCGGTCAAGCACGACGAACGGCAGAACGTCATCCTGACCGGCAACGTCACGAGCGGGCAGCCCAACGCCGTTGATTATCTGAACTACCTGAACACGCAGGGCCTCACACAAGCGCAATTTTCCGGCTCGAATTTCGCCGTCAACGTTTCGGATAGTGGCATAGACAACGCCACCACGACGCCCAATCACTTCGCGCTTTATGTGGGCGGCAACACGGCCAACAGCAGCCGTATCGCCTATGCCCGTTTTGAGGGCACGCCGAACCTGAACAGCACCGCGCAAGGTTGTGACGGCCACGGCACGCTGAATGCGCAGATCATCGGCGGCTTTGTGCCCACGGGAAATCCCTTCAATCTTTTCCCGCACGCCGATGGGCAAGCCTTCCGTTATGGATTAGGTGTAGCGCCGTTCGTGCGCCTGGGTTCGACGGTCATCTTTGACCCGACGCGTTATACCTTTCCGAATCTGGTCAGTGTCGAAGCCAACGCTTATCAGAACGGCGCGCGCATCTCGTCAAACAGTTGGGGCGCGCCGGTCAACGGCGCATACACGATTGATGCGCAGGCGTTCGACGCGCTGGTGCGCGATGCCCAGCCCGGCAATACGCCCTTCCCGGCGGCGGGCAATCAGGAGCAGGTGATTGTTTTTTCGGCAGGCAACGGCGCGGTCTCGGGGACGATTGGCTCGCCCGGTTCGGCCAAAAACATCATCACGGTCGGCGCGGCGGAAGGCGTCAATGCCTTTGGCGGCGCGGATGGTTGCAATATCGGCGACGATCAAGCCAACAACGCCAATGACATCGCCAACATCTCCAGCCGTGGGCCGACCTCAGATGGCCGCAACAAACCGGATTTGGTCGCTCCCGCCACGCACATCACGGGCGGTGTCTTTCAAGCGTCGAACCCCGGCACGTTTGGCACGGCTGCGGATTGTTATCTGAACGCCGCCTTTGGCATCACGATCTGCGGCGGCGCGGGCGGCGTCAAATTCTTTCCCAACGGCCAGCAATTTTATACCGCTTCTTCAGGCACCAGCCACGCCGCGCCCGCCGTGGCCGGGGCCGCCGCGCTGGTGCGCCAACGTTTCTTGAATGCCAGCTTGAGCGCGCCCAGCCCGGCTATGACCAAAGCCGTGTTGATGAATACGGCGCGCTATCTGACCGGCGTCAACGCCAACGACAGCCTCTGGTCGAATAACCAGGGCATGGGCGAAGTCAACCTGACCGGCTTCTTCGGGCTGTTTGCGCAACAGACGGTGCTGCGCGACCAAGTGGCCGCAGACATCTTCACCAGTTCGGGCCAGCAGCGCGTTTTCACTGGCACGATTGCGGATTCAACCAAACCCTTCCGCATCACGCTGGCCTGGACTGACGCGCCCGGTTCGACGGTTGGCAACGCCTTCGTCAACAACCTCGATCTCGAAGTCACGCTCAACGGCCAGACCTACAAAGGCAACGTCTATCAGGGCGAACTTTCCATCACGGGCGGACTGGCCGATACGCGCAACAACGTCGAGAGCGTCACGCTGCCTGCGGGGCTGAGCGGTTCTTACGTAGTCACCGTCAAGGCCACGAACATTGCCGGTGACGGCGTGCCCAACTCCGGCGGCCCGCTCGATCAGGATTTTGCGCTGGTCATCGCCAATGCCACACAAATCGCCCAAGCCGTAATCAGCGGCGGCGCAGCCACGCTCATCAGCGAAGCCTGTGCGCCCGCCAACAACGCGGTTGATCCGGCTGAAATGGTGACGATGAGTTTAGCGTTGCAAAACGTAGGCACCGCCAACACGTCGAATCTGGTCGCCACCCTGCAACCGACCGGCGGCGTCATCAGCCCCAGCGCGGCACAAACCTACGGCGCATTGACTGCGGGTGGCGCGGCGGTTTCACGCAACTTCACGTTCACGGCTGTCGGCACGTGCGGCGGGACGCTCACCGCGACGCTGGCCTTGCAAGACGGCGCAACGAATCTGGGCACGGTCAGTTTCACCATCAGCCTCGGCCAATTGATGGCGAGCACGGTGAGCTTCAACAGTGCCAGCGCGCTCACGATCCCGAACGGCGCGCCTGCGACGACCATTGGCGCGGCTGCGCCGTACCCATCGAACATCAATGTCTCCGGCGTCACGGGCACGGTCAGCAAAGTCACGGTCACGCTCAACGGCCTGACGCACACCAACCCCGACGATCTGGACATCCTGCTGGTAGGGCCGACCGGACAGAAAGTTTTGCTCGTTTCCGATTGCGGCGGCGCTGACGATCTTGGCAATCTGAGCTTCACGCTGGATGATGCAGGCGCCAACTTGCCGAATGCCACGCTCATCGGCGCGGGCAATTACCATCCGACAAATTACGGCGACGGTGACACGTTCAATGCGCCCGCGCCTGCGGGGCCTTACGCCGAGCCGAGTCTGGCGGTCTTCAACAACCTCAATCCCAACGGCACGTGGAGCCTGTATCTGATGGACGATGCCGATGGCGACACCGGTTCGTTGACCGGCTGGCGCTTGAACATCACGACGACGACGGCGACGTGTTGCAGCACCAGCAACTGCGGCACACTCACGATCAATCCCGCCACCATTGCGACCGGCAACATCGGCAATGCTTACGCGCAAACCTTCACCCAGACGGGCGGAACCGGCGCGGTTTCATTTGGGCTGGTTGGCACGCTGCCGGCGGGTTTGAGCTTCAGCCCGGCGGGACTGCTTGCCGGCACACCGACGCAAGCGGGCAGCTTCCCGCTCACGGTCACTGTCATTGATGCGCAAAACTGTTTGGGCCAGCGCAACTACACTTTGGTCATCGGTAATTTAGCCATCGTCACGCAAACGCTGCCCGATGGCAGACCGGGCCAGCCCTACGCGCAAAATCTGCAAGCCACAGGCGGGACGCCGGGCTACACGTGGAGCCTGCTTGCCGGCGCGTTGCCGTCCGGCTTGACGCTGAGCAACGCGGGCAGCCTCGCCGGCACGCCCACGCAATTCGGCACATTCAACTTCAGCGTGCGTGTTACTGATGCCCAAGCCGTACAGGCGCAAAAGGCGCTTGCGCTGAAGATCAATCGGAATGCGGTAAAGGCCGATTTCGATGGCGACGGCAAGACCGATCTGAGCATCTGGCGCGGCCCCAGCAGCACCTGGCAAGTCATCAACAGTTCGAATGGCGCGTTGCAAGTTACACCGTGGGGCACCAGCGCCGCGCCTTATTTCGATGTGATTGTGCCAGGCGATTACGACGGGGATGGCAAGACCGATCAGGCCGTCTGGCGCGGCGGCGACTCTACTTGGTACATCCGCAAATCATCCGACGGCCAGGCGCTCGCGCAATTATGGGGCGCCAGTTACGCGCCGTACTTTGACGTGCCGGCGCCGGGCGATTACGACGGCGACGGCAAAACCGACTTGGCCGTCTGGCGGCCCGCTGACGGCGCTTTTTATGTCTTGAAGAGTTCCGATGGAGGCGTCATCGCCGAGGCTTGGGGCAGCAATGGCGACATTCCCACGCCGGGCGATTTTGACGGCGATGGCAAGACCGACTTCGCCTATTGGCGGCCCAGCAATGGCACCTGGTTCATCAAGTACAGCGGCGGCGGCACGCAAAGCATCCCGTGGGGCGCGGGCTATGCGCCGTATTTCGATGTGCCCGTGCAGGCCGATTATGACGGCGACGGCAAAACCGATGTGGCCGTTTGGCGCGGCCAGGACAGCACCTGGTACATCCGCAAGAGTTCCGACGGCCAAGTGAGCGCGCAATTATGGGGCGCCAATTACGCGCCGTATTTCGATATTCCGGTGCCCGGCGATTACGATGGCGATGGCAAGGCTGACATTGCCGTCTGGCGTTCGGCAACTGGCGCCTGGTATGTGGTGCGCAGCAGCAATGGTTCGTTGCTGGGGCAAACACACGGTCAAACCGGCGACGACCCGGTGCCTGCCCACGGTGTGAAATAGCGCCGACCGGCGGCAGGCTGAAGTGCCAAGACAAAACGCCCGCCAGTTGTATGCTGGCGGGCGTTTTGTCTTTTAATGACTTAGCTATTTGCGGCCTTGCCGCTCTAACGGCCAGCCCGGCGTGGCGAAAATGAGCGCGTGCCGAAACTGCTTTGCCGCCGCGTCGAAGCGATCGGATTGACGGGCGGCAGCACCAGCAATTCGCGCCCGCCGAAAGCCGGCAGGAGAACGCGTTCGATCGGCTGTTGAGTCATCTTTTCGATGGCGCGCAAGGCCGGTTCTTCGGCCAGTGTGACCAGGGTGATCGCTTTGCCTTCGTTGCCCGCCCGGCCACTGCGCCCGATACGATGGACGTAGTCTTCGGGGGCCGCCGGCACGTCGAAGTTGATGACGTGCGAAATGGCTTCGACATCAATCCCGCGCGCGGCCACGTCGGTCGCCACCAGGACGCGGCAGTTCCCGCTCTTGAAACTGCGCAAGGCCGCTTCGCGTTGGGGTTGTGAACGATCCGCGTGAATGCGTTCGACCTGATGTTTGCGCGCCGCCAGAATGCGCGCCAAACGCTCGGCCCCGCGCCGTGTGCGGGTAAAGACCAGCACACGCTCGAAACGTTCGCGTTCGAGCAGGTCGAACAACAAGGCATTTTTGGATTCGAGCGCGACCGGATAGGCCATCTGTTTGACCGTCGTGACCGCCTTGCCGCGCGGATTGACTTCGATCATTTGCGGTTGACGCATATTCTGCCGCGCGATGCGTTCAATCGCGGGCGACATCGTCGCTGAAAAGAGCAGCGTTTGCCGCTTGACGGGCAAGCGCGCCAGCACTTTCTGAATCGCCGGCCAGAAGCCCATATCGAGCATGCGGTCGGCTTCGTCCAGCACAAGCGTTTCAACCCCGGCGAGATTGAGCAGGCCGGTGTCTATATGATCCTGCATACGTCCGGGCGTCGCGATGACCACCGCCGGGCCGCGTAACAACGCCGCCCGCTGCCGTGTCATGCTGGCGCCGCCAGTCAAGGTCGCAACCTTTGTGCGTTGCGTGCCGTCCAGTTCTTGCAAGCTGGCGGTGATTTGTCCGGCCAGTTCGCGTGTGGGCGCCAGAATCAGCACGCGCACGGATTTGCTGGCGGGTTTGCCCGGAAAAGCCGGGCCAGACAAGCGCTGTAACAGCGGCAGCAAAAACGCCGCTGTCTTACCTGTGCCGGTCGCGGCACAGCCGATTACATCGGTTCCGCTGATAATCAACGGGATGGCCGCCGCCTGAATTGGCGTCGGCTCTTTGTATTCAAGAGACTCACAACGGCGCACCAACGCGTCGTCAAGTCCCAGTTCTGAAAAACTCATTGTATTCCTTATCGCGCCACATAAATTCACCATGCAGAAGCACGGGCCGCGGTCGTGACGCACGCTCCACGGCCCGTGCCGACTGTCAGGCGAATTTAGTAGCGCGAACGGCCACCGCCGCCGCCGCCACGGCCACCGCCGCCGCCGCCAAAGCCGCCACCACCACCACCAAAGCCACCGCCGCCGCCGCCACGGAAGCCGCCGCCACCGCCGCCACCGCCGCGCTGCTGGCGCTGCTCGGCTTCATTGACGCGAAGCGGGCGACCGTCGAGGGTGCGCCCGTCCATGCCTTCGATTGCTTTGGTTGCTTCCTCTGGCGTGCCCATGGTCACGAAGGCAAAGCCGCGCGAGCGGCCTGTCTCGCGATCCGAGACGAGGTGGACGTCGCTGACGGTTCCGAACTCTTGGAACGCGGTGCGAACGCCGTCAGCTGTGGTGTTGAACGAAAGATTTCCGACGTACAGACGAGTGTTCATCCTGCTTGCTCGATCTGGCCCAAGAAAAAAGACACAACCCGCCCCTAGGGGGCCATGGTGCTCGAAGCGGGTTTCTCA
>JAYUCP010000367.1:0-4298 GCA_043740245.1 Acidobacteriota bacterium
CCCGCGAAGAAAAACAGCTTGTCTTTGATGACCGGCCCGCCAATCGTGCCGCCGTATTGATGCCGCTTGAATTCAGGCAGCGGCGCGCCTTTCGCAATCGCCGTGTCAAACGGATTGCGCGTATCCAGATTGTCGTTGCGCGTGAAAGCAAACGCCGTCCCGTGAAAGCTATTCGTGCCTGACTTGGTAACGACGTCAACTTGCGAACCGGCATAGCGACCATATTGCGCCTGAAAGACGCCGGTCTGCACTTTGAATTCGCCGACCGCGTCAATGTTGATGCGCGCGTTGATTTCCATCGTGCCCGCGCCGTTGTTGTTGATGCCGTCGAGCAAAAACTGATTGTAGCTTTCGTGCATTCCCGCCACCGCAAAGCCGCCGCGACTGCCCAACGACGAACCCGGACGCGGCGCAAACGCGCCCGGCACGATGTAAGCCAGTTGCGAAAAGTTGCGGCCATTCAACGGCAGCGTCACGATCTTGCGTTCTTCGACGACTTGCCCCAACGCGGAATCGTCGCGCTGAATCAGCGACGCTTCGGCATTGATGTTGATGACTTCGGTCACTGCGCCAGCGCTCAAAGCGGCGTCTACGCGGGCGCGCTGGTCAATGTCCACTTTGACGTTCGCGCGAATTTCTTTTTTGAAGCCCTGCTTTTCAAACTCGACTTGATAGACGCCGACGGGCAATTGGTCTACGCGAAAGTTGCCGTCTGCATTCGTCAAAACTTCGCGCGTCAAGCTAGTCGCTGGATTGACGACCTTGACCGTCGCGCCGGGTACGACCGCGCCGCTCGCGTCGGTCACCGTGCCGAGAATCGTGCCGGATGAAAGCTGCGCGCGCGTTGGCATTGCCAATACGCCCAACAACAACAAAGAAAGGGCGAACGAAAGATTGCGACGGGTGTTCATAGTGTTTTCTCCAAATCGGTTTAGGTGTCACTCAGGTGTTTTGTTTGGCGTTCAATTCTTCGCGGTTGAAACCCGCGATTTGCTTGTAACGCCCCGCGATCTCTTCCAACTCGGCGGGTGAAATCACGTCATGCAATTGCGCGAAACCACTGGGCGCGCGCTCTTCCACCAATTGCATCACTTGTTCAGGGCCTTGCTGGCGATTGGAAAGCACGATGCGCGCGGTCGGTTGCAAGCGTTCCTGTTCGTACCGTTGCAACGCGCTGACGACATCGCCTTCCGCTTTCAGAGCGTCAACCAGCGCGGGCGCATCCAGTATCGCCTGCGAAGCGCCGTTCGAGCCGATGGGGTACATCGGATGTGCCGCATCGCCGAGCAAGGTCACGCGCCCGAAGCTCCAGCGTGCGACGGGATCGCGGTCAATCATCGGGAATTCGTAAATCGCCGACGCACCTTCGATCAAGGCGGGAATATCCAATTTAAAATCGGGCCAGTCGAATTGCCATGACGCGAAAGCAGGCAGCACGACGCTTTTATTCACCTGCCGATTCCAATCACGCGGCGTGCCGGCGTATGCCTCGCCGACGTAAAGGTCAGCGACCCAATTGATGAGCGAACGCCCGCGCGCCGCCCTAGCCACGTCAATCGGATAGGCCACAAACTTGCGGTCTGCATACCCGGCCATAAACATCGAACGGCCTGTCAGAAATGGCTCAGCTTCGGTCACGCCGCGCCACAGGACGCGTCCTGAAAATTGTGGTTCTTGCTCGTCGGGATAAAAGTGCTGCCGCACGCGCGAATGAATGCCGTCTGCGCCGATCAACGCATCGCCTGTTTCGACGGCGACGATTTCACCTGTTGTACGATTGACGAACGTGGCTTCGACTTGGTTACCACGCTCAACAAATGAATCGAGATGACAACCGGTACGCACCGCCGCCGCGCCCAGCCGTTCGCGCACAGTGTCGTACAGCAACATCTGCAAGCGTCCGCGATGAATCGAGTATTGCGGCCAATGATAGCCCGCCGCCAAGCCGCGCGGTTCGCGCCAGATCAACTGGCCGAACTTATTGAAGTAAATCAACTCCGCCGTGGCAAGCGCCGTTTCCGCCAGCTTCGCGTCCAGCCCCAATGCCGTCAGCACGCGCACTGAATGCGGCAGCAGGTTGAGGCCTACGCCGAGCGGGCGAATTTCCGCCGCCGATTCAAAGACACGCACTTCGATGCTGGCGCGCTCCAGGCAAAGCGCCGCGACCAATCCGCCAATGCCACCGCCTGCGATCAGAACTCTCATGTTGTTTAGTGAAGGTAGCCGCCGCCGTCACACAAAATCATTTGCCCGGTAATCATCTCAGCATCGTCACTGGCGAGGAAGGCAATCAGTCCGGCGAGATGTTCAGGCTTGCCGCGTTTCTTGATGGCCTGGTTGCCCATCACACGATTGAAGGCGGCTTCGTCCGAGTGCGCCAGCGTGCCTTCGGTAGCGATCATGCCCGGCGCGACGGCGTTGACGCAGATGTTGTCATCGCCCATTTCTTTCGCCATCACGCGCGTCATCCCCATCACCGCGCCTTTGGCCGCAACGTAAGCCATCTGCCCCGGATTCGCCAGAAAATACGTGCGCGAAGCGACGTTGATGAGCCGTCCGTACGCGCTCTTTTTCAATAATGGGTAAATCGCTTTCGACACGAGGAAGTAACCGAGGTAATTGACTTGCACGAAGCGGTTGACCTCTTCGTAAGAAAGCTCGTGCCAGGGCGTTTTGCCGGAAAGGATGCCTGCGTTGTTGACCAGAATGTCTACGTGGCCGTGGCGCGCGGCGAGGGCGGCGACGGCTTGGGCGATTTGCGCTTCGCTGGTGACATCACAGATTTCGGAATACGCCTGTCCGCCCGCCGCGCGGATTTCGTTCACGGTTTCTGTTGCATCTTTGAGGTCGAGGATTTCGACGCTGGCGCCTTCAGCGGCGAGGCGCACGGCGGCGGCTTTACCAATGCCGGTCGCCGCGCCAGAGACAACGGCGATGCGGTCTTTCAATCGGTTCATACGGTTTTCCTTTCGCCCAACATCAGGCTTTGAGCTTGAAAAGTTTATGTCCGTTTTCCCAGGTGAGTTTGCGAAACACGGCGGGCTTGGCGTGTTGCTTGAGCACGGTCAAGGTTTCGCGCGCGACGCACTTGCCGCTCAAGCGCGCCGCCGCCGGATTGTTGGCTTGGCTGACACCGCCGCCGTGGCCGTCCTGACATGAACAATCGCTGCCAAAGACGAGTTTGTTTTGGTGCC
Organism: Acidobacteriota bacterium; assembly: GCA_043740245.1. GTDB lineage: Bacteria > Acidobacteriota > Blastocatellia > RBC074 > RBC074 > JACPYM01. The sequence goes on from JAYUCP010000367.1 coordinate 3,195, forward strand.
GCGCAAGAAACTCCGCCGTGAAGGCGGGATCGCGCGACAACGCATTGTTGCCGGAGTTCGCCGACAGATATCCAAACAGATTTGGGTAATCGCTCAACAGTTTGTCAGTGATACCGCCGCGCTTGATCGGCCCTGCTGGATAGGCAGAATCGTTGGCATAGTCGGCGCTCACGTTCGCCCAGAACGCATCGGCGTGACCGATGAATTTGGTTTTGGGATAAGCTTTGAGCATCGCCTCAAAACGCTTGAAGCCCGTGCTGAAAACGCCTTCGCCCTCGAAATGCTGCACTTCCTGAAAATGCACGAGGATGGGTACGTTCAACTCAGCCGCGAGTGCGTACATACGGCGCAATTCGGGGCCGTCGGCTTCGACATGAAACTTGATTTCGCCCAAGCCCACCGCGCCCCCTTTGACGGCTTTGGTCAATAATTCGGCGGCATCAGGTTTTGTGATGTCGGTGCTGGCCGACCAGGCGAAGCGTTTGGGATATTTGGCTTGCATGGCTTTGACTTGCTCTGCGGCGGAACCGCGCGTCAGCAAGACGGCATTGGTCACGCCGCAACCTTCCATATGAACCATATTGGCGTCGAGCCCTTGCCGCAAATGGAAATGAATATCGAGCACCGGCCCGCCCCATTCATTTTGCGCGGCAGCCATTGCGCGCGCATTTGAAACAGCCGCCGCCGCGATAGCCGCACCTAAAAATTGTCTTCGGTTCATTGCTGATTTCCTTTTGTGGGTTACGGCGTCAATTCGCGCTGCAAGCGTTTCATCTCTCCGTGCACAGCGTGCAGCGTCATCAGCGCGTGCAGCGGATGCGCGCCCGCCGCCACGATGCGCCCGGCGTTGTCGCTGATCTTGGCGGAGGCGCCAACTTCAGCCAGCGCGCGCGCCGCGTCCAGGCAATCTTCGCGCAATTGATATTCCGCCGTGACGCTGGCGAGATCGGTCAACAAGCGACGGCGCAGCCCGGCATCGTGGCGCAAATCGAACAGCAATTTATTCAAGTTGTAAGCTGCGGCAGGCGGATGCGCGTAAAACTGGAAGCCGCCCTGCTTGAATTCCAACCCGCCGTATTTCGGCAATTCGTTTGCACCGGCTGC
>JAYUCP010000368.1:0-10399 GCA_043740245.1 Acidobacteriota bacterium
CACAGAATATTGTAGGTTTCAAAGAAGCAAGCATGGTCAATCACAGACAATCACCTACTGATAATAAAGAACTTACGGCTTAACCTGGCGCACATGGGTTCCCAACCTGCCCTGCGCGCTTGCGGACACTTGAGCGGGCAGCCAACCAGTGTAAGGCAGGTTGGGAACCTGCCTTACACGCTTCATCGTTTTATGAGCTTTCTTCTTGGTTGTTACGGTGCCGGTGATGGACAAGCAGCGCGCGCGCAATTGTCGCGTCACCTCGGCGCCAGCAACGATTCATCAATCCAACTATCGCAGCAGACAGACGCGGCCACGTTCAGCGTCATCGCGCAGCGCGGCGTGCACCTCTTCGTCAGTCAGCCAAACGGCGCGCAGAGGTTTGCCTTGTCGGTCTCAGGCTCGCCGCATCAAGACGATGTTTGGATTGAAACGAGCGACACAGGCTTGAAACTGGGCCGCGACGCCTTTGGGCGCGCGACTTTGTTTTATGCCGCGCAAGACGGCGTCGTCTGGTTTGCGACCCGCTTGTCCTTACTGTTGCCGCTGTTGCCGCAAAAAGAATTTTCGCTGGCCGGGCTGTCTGGCTATCTGAGTTTTTCGTGGACGCCCGCGCCGCTGACTGCGGTGGAGGGCGTAAGCGTGGTGCCAGCAGGCAGCGAGGTCGTCTGGCGCGGCGGTTCATTTGAGACGACACGAACGCAGCCGTGGCTGACGGCCAATGAACCGTTGTGCGACGAAGCTGCCGCCGTGGCGCAATTGCGCGCGTTGCTGGAACAAAGCGGCGGCGAACTGTGCGCCGATGTCCGCGCTGAAACGGTCGGCGTGTTTCTTTCCGGCGGGTTGGATTCTTCGATCACTGCGGCGCTGCTCGTGCGTGCGGGCGTGAAGGTGCGCGCTTACACGCTCGCTTTCGGCGACTACGGCATGTCTGAAACGCCCTATGCCGAAAGCGTCGCGCGGCATTTGCAAATTCCGCTGGTCAAGGTGGACGCCACGCCACGCCGTATTCGCCAGGCCCTGCCCGCCACGGCGCGCGCGCTCGATCAGCCCTATGGCGACGGCGTCACCGTGCCGCTGTATTTGCTCAACCAGGCCGCTGCCAACGATGTCGGCATCGTCTTCAATGGCGAAGGCGGCGATCAGTTGTTCGCCGGTTGGACGAATAAGCCGCTGATTGCCGCGGGCGTATACGAATCTCCTGAAGCTTTCACCGCCGCCTATTTGCGCACCTTTCATCGCTTGCACGGTTACGAAGCGGCCGTCTTTACGCCAGCGCTGAGAGCGCAGCTTCATTCATTCAGCGTGACAGATTGGCTGGCTGACGCGCTCGCCGCCGTGCCCGGCAGTTCGTTGTTGTCGCGCTTGCGCCGCGCCAACCTTATGCTCAAAGGCGCGCAAAACATTCAACCGCGCGCCACCAATCTGGCGCTGGCGCATGGCTTGAAACTGCGCACGCTGTTCTGTTCGCCGGCCTTGGCCGCCTGGACGTTCGGCGTCAGCGACGAATTGTTCCTGCGCGGCGCGTGTGAAAAGTATCTGCTCAAACGCGCCGTTGAGCCCTGGCTGCCCGCCGACGTCGTCTGGCGTGAAAAGCGCGGCATGGGCGCGCCGCTCACGGCCTGGTGTTTGGGGCCGTTGTGGCGCGAACTCGGACGTTGGCTCAATCCGGCGCGACTCGATGCGCGCGGCGTCTTTCAATCCGACCTCGCGTTGCGCGTGGCGACGGGCGCGTTGAGCGGCCACCTGCAAGGCCGCCGCACCGGCGAAATCCTCTGGCTGTTGCTGATGTGGCAAGTCTGGCAGCACGAATGTTTTTCCGACGAAGCCGCGCCAGCACGACAAACGGTTTACAATCCATTTTGGTTGCCGTCGCAGTGGTGGCAGTTCAAACAACGGCTCGCCAACGAGTAAAGGAAATAGATACGCGGATGACGCGGATGCAGCGGATCAACGCGGATCAAATCCGAAAAAGAATCCGCGCAAATCCGCGTCATCCGCGTCATCCGCGTATCCATTGCTCTGACATATAAAATGCTTTCAGTTCCACTCGCTCATCAATTGCTCGCTGAATACGGCTCGCCGTTGTATTGCTATGACGCTGAACGTTTGCGCGCCGACATCGCGCGCATCACGCGCGCCGTGCCGTATGCCGATACGCGTTTTCATTTCGCCAGTGTCGTCAACGGCAACCTCGCGTTGTTGCGCATCTTTCGCGCGGCGGGTTGGGGTTTGCACGCCAACACGCCGGGCGATGTTTTTCTCGGCCTGCGCGCGGGCTTCGCGCCGCCAGAGATCGTCTTCAGCGGCGGCCATCTCACGCGCGCGGAGCTGGCCGAACTGTTGGCGCAAGGCATCGGCACCATCAACCTGGACAGCCTCGCGCAACTGGAACAATGGGGTGAGGTGCTGGAAAAACATCCGCCTGCTGTGTTGCCGCGCCTCGGCTTTCGGCTGAATCTGCCCGCCGTGACGGGCGAAAATCGCACGGGCGTGAGCGTAGACGAATTGAGCGAAGCTGTGTCATTCGCCGCGCGTTACGGATTGAAAGTCAGCGGCATTCATTTTTATCGCGGCACCGGCACGAATGCGACGCAGGCTTTTACCGCCTCCATTGCCGCCGTGCTCGACGCCGGGCGCGTGCTGCCTGATTGGAGCTACCTCGATTTCGGCGGCGGCTTCGGCTATCCCTATCGCGCTGAAACCGCCGGTTTCGATTGGGAACTGTTCGGCGCTGAATTGACGCGCCAGCTCAACGCGTTTGAGCGTCCGTTGGCGTTGGTGATCGAACCCGGACGCGCGGCCATTGCCGGTTGCGGCGTATTGCTGGCGACGGTCGTCGCCGTCAAATGGCAAGGCGCCAAGCAAATCGTTGGCGTAGACAGTTCCATCGCCAACATCGCCGTCCTGAGCGTGCACGGCGGACACCGTGGGATCAGCGCGTTGAAAGAGCACGACGGCGAATGCTTCACGACTGACGTATGTGGCAATACCACCTATTCGCGCGATTACCTCGGACGCGGCTGCCGGTTGCCGCGCCTGCAACCCGGCGACGTGCTTGCCATTCAGGATGTTGGCGCGTATGGCTATGCGATGGCGACGCACTTTTTGCATCGGCCTCGCCCGGCGGAAGTGTTGATTGAAGCAGGCGTGCAGCGCTTGATTCGCCGGCGCGAAACCTATGACGCGCTGTTGGCACAACAGTGTGACGAACCCCATCAGGAGAACCCAACCCCGTGAAATGCATCAAGTGTGGGCAGGACAACAAGCTCAAAGAACGCACCGCCAACAACGGACGTTGCGCGAGTTGCAAGCATCCGTTCGTGTTCGATCCGAAGGCGGATCAGAGCGGCGACATGAATTTTACCGATGCGTTTTTTCAGCACTTCCTCGAAGCGGCGACGGCGCAAGGCACGCTGCAGGTTACGCGGCAACAGTTGTTTTATGTGTTCAACGCGCGTTACCTGCGGCGGCAGACAAATTGGTTTAACGTCTTTGGCGTGTTGCTGTTGCTGGCCGGGCTGCCAATGCTTTTGTTGGGAGCGCGTGTCTCGGCATTCTTTTTCGTCTTGTGGGTTTTGTTGTGGGCGTGCGCGCTGGTCTGCCTCGTTCCGGCTTGGCGCGAACGCTGGTTCCCGCCTGCACCAAAGTCCGCGCCCATCACGCTCTCGCAATTCATGCTCTGGCTGGAACGCTGGCACAAAGCCAACGGCACGACGACGCAATTGCTGCCGCCGCCGCAGAAACAAGCGCCCATTCAGGTGAAAGAAGAGGTGACGAAATACAGCTTTGATCGCGTCGTCGTCTGCCAGCGCGACACGCTGGCGCAATTTCTGATCGCCAATCACTTCCACTTTGAACACAACTGCGCCGTGCTCAGCATCAGCGGTTATCCGCACAACCTGTTTGACACTGTGATGGAAATGTTGCGCCGCAATCCCGATTTGAAAGTCTATGCCCTGCACGACGCCAGCGCCGATGGCGTACAGATGCCGCGCCGTTTGTTGACCGAGAAACGCTGGTTCAAGGATTTTCCCAACGTGCAGATTTTCGACCTCGGACTGATGCCGCGCCAGGTGCTGAAACGCCCGCTCCTGTTGAGCGAACAGCAGAGCCAGCCGCTCGATCTGACGACGCTGCCCGAGGCCTTCAAGCAAAACCTGCAACCCGACGAACTCGCCTGGTTGAATGCCGGCAATGCCGTCGAACTCGAAGCCATTAACCCGCAGCGGCTCTTGCAAATGATCGCGCTCGGCATCGCCAAAAGCCGCGACCCAAACGCCATTGACACTTATGTCGCAGTGGATTCCGGTTCAGGCGACGGCGCGTTGTATGTCTATTCGTCGGATAGCTTCGGCTAAGCTTTCTGGCAATTTCGAAGCTGACACATATTGATACGCGAATGACGCGGATGCGGCGGATTCTCGCAGATTCTCTTTCGGATTTGATCCGCGTTGATCCGCGTTGATCCGCGTTGATCCGCCGCATCCGCGTCATCCGCGTACCGCTCGTAGCCAAAATTCAAGACTGACCAGCAACCACAGCTTCACGCCGTAACGCGACCAAGTGTCGCCGCGATAATTCAACCAATCATCAACGACTGCGGGATTGAGAAACTCACGAATGCGCGCGCGGCGGTGTGTGAGCAACGCGCGCGCCTGTTTGCGCCAGTACGCACGAAACCACAATTGCACCGGCACCATCATCCCGCTTTTCGGGCGCTGCAAAATGCGCGTGGGCAACAACTCGCTGACGGCGGCTTTGAGCACGGCTTTTTCTTCCGCGCCGCTCAGCTTGAATTCGGGCGGAATCGTCAGGCTAAGCGCGACGACGCGCTGATCGAAGAGCGGCGACAACCCGCGCAAGCCGCAATGGCGCGTGAGATTGTTGACCTTGGTGAGAATGTGATCTGCGCCTTTGAACTTCGTATTGATGAACATCAGCCGGTTGAGAAAGTCGCCAGCTTCCCCAAATTCGGGCGCGAGTTCGGGCGCAAAGACGGATGGCTCGTCTTTCACCGCGCGCCAGACCTCGGGCAACAACAAGCGCGGCAAATCATTCGCGCATTTCTGAAACGACGCCAGATAGCTGGGCAACAAATCATCGGCTGCGGCATCAAGCGCGGGGCGATACAAACGATTGAGCAGCATCGGCTGATTTTTCGGCCCGCCGAAACAGGGGTCGCCGCCTTCGCCGTTGAGAATGACGTTGACCGACTGTTTGGCCGCGCGCCCGAGAATCAAATTCGGAATCGTCAGCGGATCGCCAATCGGGTCATCGAGCGCCGCCATCGTTTCAGGCAACAACTCCCACATCTGCGCGGTTTTGATTTCGAGGATGTGATGTGCGGTGCGGCAATGCGCGGCGACGAGGCTCGAAAACTCCAACTCGTTTGGCGTCTCGGCGCCGAAGTGAATCGAATAGGTATGCACCGGCCTGTCGTGCAAACGCTGGGCGAGCGCGACGACAGCGCTCGAATCCAACCCGCCCGAAAGATAGCAACCGACCGGTTCCGCGGCAGGCAGACATTCGCTGACGACTTCTTCGAGCGCGGCGCGCAAGCGTTCGGCGTGCCACGCGAGCGGCTGCGCTTCGTCAGTCAATTGCTCGCGGATTTCCCAATACGTCCTCCGCTCACCCGCTGGCAGGCGCAACAACGTGCCCGGCCGCAATTCGCTGACACCCTGCCACATCGTGCGTTCGCCCGGCACAAAGGCGCAGCACAGATAATCGCGCAACGCGACGAGATCAAGCGGCGGAGCGAGCCGTTGTGCCAGCGTGCGTAAACGCGACGCCGCATATACCGTCGCGCCTTTTGCTGAATAATAGACCGTCGCCGCGCCGACGGCATCGCGCGACAGCCACAACGCGCGTTGCCGGCTGTCCCACACCGCGATGCCGAACTGACCTTGCAAAAAACGCACGGCGTTGGTTCCGTGCGTTTCCCATAACTCCGCGATGATTTCGGCGTCGGTCAAGGCGGCATCAGCCGTTGGCAGCGTGCGCAACAATTGCGCGCGATTGCTCAGCCAGACAGCGCCGCTGACAAAGGTGTTTTGGTTGCGGCTGGCGGCGGGCGCTTGCCCAAAAACGGAAAGCGGTGCGGCTTGCCACGTCGCGCGTTCAGCGCTGGCACCCGCGTCGCCCAACGCCAGCCACCAATCGTGGTGCGTACTCATTGGCGGTTCTCAATGCGATAGAGACGCAGGCGCAGGTAAAACGCCTTGCCCGCAACGGCTGGCGCAGCTAGGAAACTTGCGTCCAGCTTATGCTCCAACGCATTGTGCCAAGGCTGCGGGCAATGCGCCACTCTATCTTCATCCGCTTCCGCAGCGTCAGCTTGGCGCTGTACAGCGGTAGGTTTGGCAGACTGCATCCAATCCACGCCGAAGCCGCCCAACATCAACGCCAGGACAATGAGTAGATACCCGCTGAGCAGTTTGAGCAGCAGACTCAGGCTTCATTCCCTCCCACTTCTCCGACTTCGGGCGCCGCCGGTCTGTCCATCGGCACGACCTGTACCGTCGCCTCGCGCACTTCGTTGAGGAAGCGATTGATGATCGAACCGTGCAACAGAATGTTCCAACGCGAGCGCGCCGATTGGCCGAAGATGACGTGGGTAATGCCTGCGCGCCGCGCAAATTCGATCAACGCGTCGGCCACCTTGCTGCCTTTGAGCTTTACCACGCGCGCGCCCAGGCCTTCGGCAAAGCGGATGTTTTCCTGCAAGGCCGCGAAATCCTGTGGATCAATGCGCCCCGGCTCTTCGCGCGGCGTCTCGACATAGATGGCGTACCAGTCGTCCGCCAAGCGTCCGGCGATGCGCGAACCAACGCGCAGCAGCTTTTTGGCGCTGCCCCGCGAGGCCATACAGACCATTACCCGTTCGGGCAGCGCGGCCTGTGCCAGCCCCTCCTGCTCGCGGTATTTGCGCGCCTTCACGTCCTGGTCTTCGGCCAGTTGCCGCAAGGCCAGTTCGCGCAGCGCAGTCAAGTTGCCTTTGCGGAAGAAGTTGTTGAGCGATTGCTCGATCTTCTCGACGCCGTAGATTTTGCCTTGCCGCAAGCGTGTGCGCAGCGTGTCTACCGAAACGTCTACGTCAACTACCTCGTCGGCGCGGCGAATTAAATAATCGGGAATCGTTTCGCGCACGCGCACGCCCGTCACTTGGGCAACTACGTCATTGAGCGATTCCAAGTGTTGCACGTTGACCGCCGTGATGACCGAGATGCCGTGGCCGAGCAGCTCCAGCACGTCTTCATAACGTTTCTGATGTTTGGAACCAGGCGCGTTGGTGTGCGCCAGTTCATCCACGATGACGATGGCTGGATGGCGCGCGAGGATGGCGTCCACCTCCATTTCGCTGAGCGTGACGCCACGATAAGCGATTTGTTTGAGCGGCACGCATTCCAGTTCGCCAATCAGCGCCGCCGTCTCGGCGCGTCCATGCGCTTCGACGTAACCAATCACGATGTCTACGCCTTGGCGTTTCAGCGCCTGTGCGTCTTCCAACATCTGGTACGTCTTGCCGACGCCGGGCGCGGCGCCGAGATACAGACGCAGCTTGGCTTGCGCTTCGGCCTTCAGTTTGGCCAACAAGGATTCCGGTGATGGACGGGATGTGCCGTTTTGCATACGCGTTATTTTTTCAGCGGGAAGCGTTCATCAGGCGCCAAATTCAGCAACAACACATTCACGCGCGGTTCGCCCAGCAAGCCGAACGTGCGGCCCTCAGTAAATTCCGCGACGAGTTGCTGCAATTGAGCTTCACTGATGCCGCGTTCACGTTGCACGCGTGACAACTGAAACGCCGCTGCTGCCGGGCTGATGTGCGGATCAAGCCCCGACGCCGACGCCGTCACCAAATCTACCGGCACGGGCTGACCCGGATTTCCGGCTTGCAGCTTTTCGGTGTCGGCCCTGATGCGGTCAATCAATTTCTTGCTGGTCGGCCCCAGATTGGAAGGCGACGACGCGCCCGCATCGTAACCCGCCGTGCCCGCTGCCGAAGGCCGCGAACGGAAGTAACCCGGCGCAGAGAACGGCTGCCCGATGATGCGTGAGCCTACAGTCTGGCCGTTGCGCACAATCAGTTGTCCGTTCGCCTTGTCGTGAAAGAGCGCTTGCGCCAGCGCCGTCACCAGCAACGGATAAATCAAGCCCAGCAAAAGCGTCGTCACCAGCGTATAGCGAATTGCGATCAGCAATGTTTTCACGTCTTCAATCTCCAATCTCAAATTTCAAATTTCTCAAGCCAGCCCCAACGCCACCAGCACCACATCAATCAGCTTGATGCCGATGAACGGCGCCACCAATCCGCCCAGTCCGTAAATGAACAGATTGCGCCGGAGCAGCGCCGCTGCGCTCAAAGGTTGGTATTTGACGCCGCGCAGCGCCAGCGGAATCAGCGCGATGATGATCAACGCATTGAAAATCACCGCCGCCAGAATCGCCGATTGCGGCGTCGCGAGTTTCATGATGTTCAGCGCATTCATCACAGGAAACGCCGCCGAGAACATCGCCGGGATGATGGCGAAATACTTGGCGACGTCGTTGGCAATCGAGAACGTCGTCAGCGCGCCGCGCGTCATCAACAACTGTTTGCCGATCTCGACTACCTCGATCAGCTTGGTCGGGTTGGAATCGTGATCAACCATGTTGCCCGCTTCTTTGGCAGCTTGCGTGCCGGTGTTCATCGCCACGCCAACGTCGGCCTGTGCCAGCGCGGGCGCGTCGTTCGTGCCATCGCCAGTCATGGCCACCAGCTTGCCTTCCGCTTGCTCGCGTTTGATCAGCGCCATCTTGTCTTCGGGCTTGGCTTCGGCGAGGAAATCGTCCACGCCCGCCTCGCGTGCAATCGTCGCGGCGGTCAGCGGGTTGTCGCCCGTGATCATCACTGTCTTGATGCCCAGCGCGCGCAATTGAGCGAAGCGTTCTTTCATCCCGCCTTTGACGATGTCTTTCAGGTAAATGACGCCGAGCGGCGCGCCGTTCTCGGCCACGACCAACGGAGTGCCGCCCGCCTTCGAGATGCGTTCGACAATCGCACGTAATTCTTGCGGCGCGTGGTTGCCGTTGGCGGTGACGTAGCTGGCAATCGCATCCACCGCGCCTTTGCGAATTGCGCGCTGGTGACCATTTACCTCGTAATCCACGCCGGACATGCGCGTCTGCGCCGTAAAGGGGATGAAATGCGCGTGGTGCGCTTCCAACTGGCGTTCGCGCAAGCCGTATTTCTCTTTCGCCAGGACGACGATGGAACGGCCTTCCGGTGTCTCGTCAGCCAGCGAGGAAAGCTGCGCCGCATCGGCCAGCGCGCCGGGGTCTACGCCGTTGAGCGGGATAAATTCGGTCGCCTGCCGGTTGCCGAGCGTGATCGTGCCGGTTTTATCGAGCAACAATGTGTTCACGTCACCCGCAGCCTCGACGGCGCGGCCTGACATCGCCAGGACGTTGTGTTGCACCAGCCTGTCCATTCCCGCAATGCCGATGGCCGAGAGCAGGCCGCCAATCGTCGTCGGGATCAGACAGACCAGCAGTGACACGAGCACGAAAATTGTCTGCTGCGCGTTTGAATAGATGGCGAACGGCTGTAGCGTGACCACGGCGAGCAGGAAGATGATCGTCAGACCAGCCAGCAAAATGTTCAGCGCGATTTCGTTTGGCGTCTTCTGCCGCTCCGCGCCTTCGACCAGCGCAATCATGCGATCAAGAAACGTCTCACCCGGATTCGAGGTGATGCGCACTTTGATTTGATCCGAAAGCACGCGCGTGCCGCCCGTGACCGCCGAACGGTCGCCGCCTGCTTCGCGGATGACAGGGGCGGATTCGCCCGTGATCGCCGATTCGTCCACCGAAGCGACGCCTTCGATGATCTCGCCGTCACCGGGAATGAATTCGCCCGCCGTGACGAGCACGATGTCATCCTTGCGCAATTCCGGCGCGCCCACGACTTGCGTCTGCCCATTGGATAACAGCTTGCGCGCCGTCGTCTCGGTTCTGGCCTTGCGCAGGTTATCCGCCTGCGCTTTGCCCCGCCCTTCGGCCAGCGCCTCAGCGAAGTTGGCGAAGAGCACCGTGAACCAGAGCCAGAGCGTGCTCTGCAAATCGAACCCGATGCCGGGCGTACTTTTCGCGATGTCACGGAAAAGCAGAATGGTCGTGATGACGCTGCCGACTTCGACAACAAACATCACCGGGTTCCTCATCATTTTCTGCGGGCTCAGCTTGAGGAATGACCCCCCCAAGGCGCGTGACATGATCTTCGGGTCCCAAATCGAAATTGCTTTTTCTTTAGCCATAACTCACGGTTCTAGCGAATTTTTGCCGGAAAAGAGAATTGGGTTAAGCTCGTGGAATGAGCAAAAAAATCGCTGTCGCCCACGAGCGCGTAGATGAC
>JAYUCP010000369.1:0-4293 GCA_043740245.1 Acidobacteriota bacterium
CGATATTCTGCTGCTGGAGAACTTCCGCTGAACAGTGATAAGCCGGCACTCAAATCATTGCCACAAGTTCCTTCCGTTGTCAGACAGGAGACCTTTCCATGTTCTTTCGCGTTTGGCTGTCAGGGCTGTTGTTGCTGGCGTTCGCTGGCGAAGCGCCTGGGCAACGATTCACCGCAAACAATGCGCGCCCCAACATCGTGTTCATTCTGGTAGACGACCTGCGCTGGGATGAGCTTGGCATCACCGGGCATCCGTTCATCAAAACGCCGCACATTGACCGCATCGGCCAGGAAGGCGCGCGGTTCCGCAATGCGTTTATGACTACGCCGTTGTGTTCGCCGTCGCGCGCTGGCTTTCTGACCGGGCAGTACGCGCACACGAACGGCATCACTGACAACGTAGATCGCTCCGCCCTCAGCCATCGGCTGACGACCTTTCCGTTACTGCTGCAGCGCGCCGGATACGCGACCGGATTCATCGGCAAATGGCACATGGGCGTGGACGACAGCCCGCGCCCCGGCTTCGATCATTGGGTAAGCTTCAAAGGGCAAGGCACCTATCTCAACCCCGACATCAATGCGGACGGGCGGGCGTTGAAGGTGAATGGCTACATCACCGACATCCTCAGCGATTATGCCGTGAACTTCATCCGCCAGCCGCGCGACAAACCGTTTCTGCTCTATCTGGCGCACAAGGCGATTCACCCTGAAGCGACGCAAAATGCGGATGGCAGCATCACCTCCGAGGCCGAATTATTCATCCCCGCCGAACGGCACAAACAAATGTACGCAGGCTTGCCGATTCCGCGCCGCCCGAACGCCTTGCGCGCGCCGGAGGGCAAGCCCGCGCTGCAACGACAGATCGGCAGTCTTCCGCCACTGCCTCCGCTGGGGGCGCAGACCGGAACCAGCGACGAATCCATCCTCGGACGCCAACGCTGTCTGATGGCAATTGAAGACGGCGTGGGGCGCATCCTGAAAACGCTGGCAGAGCTACGGCAACTCGATAACACCATCATCGTCTTCACCAGCGACAACGGCTATTTTTATGGCGAGCACGGCTTGAGCGTCGAGCGGCGACTGGCGTACGAAGAATCCATCCGCCTGCCGCTGTTGGTGCGCTATCCCAAAGTTATCCGGGCAGGCACGGTGCGCGATGAAACCGTGCTCAACCTTGATCTCGCGCCGACGCTGCTGCAAGCGGCGGGCGTCGCCGTGCCGACACAGATGCAAGGCCGCTCGCTGCTGCCGCTGCTGCAAGGCGAGCGCGTGCGCTGGCGCGCTTCCTTCCTGATCGAGTATTACTCCGACACGGTGTTCCGGCGCATGGTCAAGATGGGCTACAAGGCAGTGCGCACCGGGCAATGGAAGTACATTCATTATCTGGAACTGGACGGGATGGATGAACTCTACGACCTGAAGGCCGACCCATACGAACTGAAGAATCTGGTCAATCAGCCGGGCGCGCAAAAACCGCTTGGACGGATGAAAGGCGAGTTGGAACGATTACTGAAAGAAACAGGCGCCGTGAATTAGCCTGATTGAAAGAGGATCGCTATGGATTCAGATGCCGTCAATTAGCGTATACCTTTGGACAAGCCACGCAGCAGGCAAGACGCGCCCTGCAAGCTCGGTGTAGGCCAGAGGGTTTTACACGCAGTACCCATATCAAAAGGAGATTGAAGCAATGCGGATAAATCGCCAGGTTTCGAGAATAGTCGCCACTGGTTTTATGACCCTCGTTGCAACTCTGCCCATCCTGCTTGCGCCGGCTCAACAGGCAGCCGCGCCGGAGACCGACCTCATCATCATTGGGGCAGGCATTTCCGGCCTCTCTGCCGCGCTTGAAGCAGCGCGCGGCGGGGCGCGGGTGGTGGTAGTTGATATGGCCTCGGTCTTTGGTGGGCATGCCGTGATGTCAGAAGGACTGGTTTCGATCATTGGGACTCCGCTCCAAGAGTCCCGCAATATCCGGGACAGTTCTGAACTCGCCTACAAGGATTTCATGGAGTGGGGCGAGGATGCCAATGCTGATTGGGTGCGCTATTACGTCAGCCACTCGCGCGCGGAAATTTACGACTGGCTCACGGCGATGGGCGTAAAGTTCGAGGCCGTCAGTCAACCACCCGGCAACAGCGTCTCGCGAGCACACCAACCTCGGGGACGTGGTTTAGGTCTTGTCAGCCCGCTTTACCGCGAATGTGTGACACATCCTGGGATCACGTTTGTCTGGAACACGCAAATTACCGGCTTGGTCGCTGAACGCGGACGTATCGTGGGCGCGCGTAGCAAAAACCTGCGCACGGGCGAAACGCGCAGCTTGCGCGCTCCGGCAGTGATCCTGGCAACGGGCGGCTTTCAGAGCAACCTGGCGCTGCTGCGCGAATACTGGCCGAAGAATCTTACTTTCCCTGAACGGATGCTGATCGGTTCCGGCGTCAACTCAGTCGGCTCCGGTCACGCGATGGCGAAGCAGGTGGGCGGGGTCTTTTACAACATGGATCATCAGTGGAATTATCCCTGGGGTTTGATTGATCCGCGCTATGCGGGCCGCCAGCGCGGACTGAATGTTCAGAATCCAGCCGCGCTTTGGGTCAACACGGAAGGTAAACGCTTCGTCAACGAAGTCCTTACGCCAAAGCTGACGCTCCCCGCCGTGTTGAATCAGAAACCAGCCACTTACTGGATGATCTTTGATGAGGCGATGAAACGCCATTTCCGGGTTGCGGGTTCCGACTGGGGCGATTTCAGCACGATTCAGCGCGTGCTTTTCGATAACCCTGAAGTGATGAAGACGGCGGTGACGCTGGAAGAGCTGGCGGCCAGCGCCGGGTTGCCTGTCACAACGCTGGCTGAAACCGTGCGGCGTTTCAACGAGTTGGTTGCCAAAGAGGACGATGCCGACTTTCACCGCTTCGGCCCCAATCGCCCGCCGAACAAATTCTTTGTTCGCGGCGTGATTGCACCGCAGAAGATTGAGCAGCCACCTTTTTATGCCGCGCAATTCTTCCCACTCACGCGCAAGAGCATGGGCGGAGTCCTGGTTGACCGTTCGTGCCGGGCGCTGGACGCGCGCAACCGCCCGATTCCCGGCTTGTACGCGGTCGGTGAATTGACCGGGCTGGTCGGCATCAACGGCAAAGCCGGACTGGAAGGCACCTTCCTCGGCCCTTCGATTATTACCGGTCGTGTCGCCGGTCGCGCAGTCGTGGCGGAATTGAAGAAATCGAAGAAGTCCGAGCCGACACTGCTGGCTTCGACGGCGAACAGTCAACAACCGGTGCAGGGAGCAGCGGCCAATGGCGCAAGCCAATCGTCGTGCAGCCAGTGTCATGACATCCAGGCGGCGGTTGGCAAAGCGCGCAACGGCTACTGGCATTTTGAAAGGGCGCATCGCGTCGCGCTCGAACGCAAATACGATTGTCTGCAATGCCACGCCGAGATGACGCCGTACCAACGCGACAGCCACCGCAGCAACCGGCTGGCGCAGATCAACACCTGCGCGTTCTGTCACGTCGCGCAGTGATATTTATAGGAGAACAAATGAACACCCGCAGAAAATTTTTGTCATCAGCCGGAGCTTTGGCGGGAACATCAATGCTTCCGCTCAGTGCTGCGGCACAACAACCGGCAGCGAATAGCGCCCCACTGGCTGAGGCGCTCAACCTCAACGACTTTGAAACCCTCGCCCAGCGGCGCATCTCGCAGATGGCTTATGAATTCGTCGCCAGCGGCGCGGGCGATGAGATCACACTGCGCTGGAACCGCACGGCGTTGGAGAAGCTCGCGCTGTGGCCGCGCGTGCTCACTGACGTGTCGAAGCTCGACACGCGCGTGACGCTGTTCGGTAACGAACTCGCGTTCCCGATCTTGCTCGCGCCGACCGCTTTCCATCGCGCGGTTCATCCCGAAGGCGAAGTGGCGACGGCACGGGGAGCCGGGGCGGCGGGCGCGGCCTTTGTGGTCAGCACTTCCACTAACACGCGGATTGAAGAGATTGCGCGCGCCGCCACGCAGCCGCTCTGGTTTCAAATGTACGTCCAGCGCGACCGTGAATTCACAAAGGCATTAGTGCAACAGGTCGAAGCCGCCGGCGTGCGCGCGCTCTGCGTCACGGTAGACCAGCCGGTGCTAGGCGCGCGCAATCGGTTGCAACGCGCCAATTTCAAATTGCCGCCCGGCGTCGAGACGCCTTATCTCAACGACATCAACACGGGCCAACGTAAGCTGCTGAGCGGCAACCACGACAACATCACGTGGAAAGACATCGAATGGTTGCGCTCGATTGCCCGCG
>JAYUCP010000370.1:0-4288 GCA_043740245.1 Acidobacteriota bacterium
GCGAGCGTGGCCGGGTAATGCGTTTGAATCTCGGCGCCGATGCGGTCTTTGAGCGGGGTGATGATTTTGCCGCGCGCGGTGTAATCCTCCGGGTTGGCCGAAAAGACCAGCAGCACGTCCAGCGGCAGCCGTATCGGGTAGCCTTTGATCTGCACGTCGCCCTCTTGCAGGATGTTGAACAGGCCCACCTGAATTTTGCCCGCTAGGTCGGGCAATTCGTTGATCGCGAAGACGCCGCGATTGGCGCGCGGCAACAGGCCGTAATGGATCGTCAATTCGTCAGAGAGCAGATGGCCGCCGCGCGCGGCTTTGATGGGGTCTACGTCGCCGATGAGATCGGCGATGGTCACGTCGGGCGTGGCGAGCTTTTCGACATAACGCGCAGCGCGGCCAACCCAGGCGATGGGCGCGTCGTCGCCGTATTCGGCTAGCAGTTGTTTGCCATACGCCGACAACGGCGCCAGCGGATCGTCATTGATTTCAGACCCGGCCAGCACGGGGATTTCGTCGTCGAGCAGGGAAACCAGGTCGCGCAGGATGCGGCTCTTGGCCTGCCCGCGCAGCCCCAGCAGGATGAAGTTTTGCCGGGCCAGCAGCGCGTTGACGACTTGCGGGATGACCGTGTCTTCGTAACCGACGATGCCGGGGAAGAGCGGCTCGTTGCGTTTGAGCCGGCGCATTAGGTTGCGGCGCACTTCGTCTTTGACCGAATGCGATTGGTAGCCAGCGGCCTTGAGCGCGCCGAGCGTGAGCGGTTTCGTCATAAAACGGATGCCTTGATGAAGTACCGCAAGTTTTCCAGGTTGCGCTGGCCAGCTTGCGGTGGATTGATGATGAAAGTGACGGCGGCGATCTTACCACAGGCCAAAAATTTTGCCGCGCGCTGAAACCTTCGCGCTGACCGCGCCACTCACGGCACGGCAAGCGACAACAAGCAACAAGTTTTCAGGAGAGAAACCATGACCAGAAACATTTTCAAAACAATTGCGCTCATCTGCCTTTTCAGCACCGCGGCCTGGGCGCAAAAAGACGAACGCGGGTTGAGTTGCGACAACAACCAGCGTTGGAACAGCGACCGCGCCAATCATTGCGTGATGCGCGAATTCACCGTGGCCCCCAGCGGCGTCATCAACGTGGATGGCCGCACCAACGGCGGCGTATCGGTTAAGGGTTGGGATCGCGCTGATGTTTTTGTGCGCGCTCAAGTACAGACCTGGGCTAACACTGATGACGAAGCGAAGGCGCTCGCCGATCAGGTGCAAGTCGAAACCGGCGGCGGCAACATTCGCAGCAATGGCCCGGTGACACAGGGGCGCAAAGGCTGGGCGGTCAGCTTTGAAGTTTTCGTGCCGCGCCGTTCCGACCTCGCGCTCAAGGCGCACAACGGCGGCATCAGCGTGCGCGAGGTGCGCGGCAACATCCAATTCGACACGACCAACGGCGGCGTTAGCCTGACGCACGTGGCCGGCAACGTGAAAGGCACGACGGTCAACGGCGGCGCGAACATCGTGCTGGATGGGCAGCGCTGGGATGGCGAAGGGCTGGATGTGCGCACGACCAATGGCGGCGTCAAAGTCATCATGCCCGCAGGCTACGCCGCGCATTTGGAAGCGGGCACAGTCAATGGCGGAATGACCTTTGATTTCCCGGTCACGGTGCAAGGCAAGATTGACCGCGAACTGAGCACCGACATCGGCGGCGGCGGCGCGCCGATTCGCGTGCGCACGACGAATGGCGGCGTTTCGATTCGGCGGCAATAGGCTTTGACACTCACCGCACGCGAGCCGCGGGCGCTTCCAGAAAGCCAACGCGGATGACGCGGATGCGACGCCGCGGCCCGGACTTTTCGCAGGGGTGCTTAAATCCGGGCTGCGGCGTTGCATCTACGCCATCCGCGTTTTGTTGTAGGGCAAACTGTTAGTTTGCCCTGGCCTCAAGGTGCGCAAACATTGAATTACCACAGTGCCCTGGCCGGTTCGACTGCCGAGTCATGGGCAAACTAACAGTTTGCCCTACCTCAGAAGAGTCGCCGCGACAGGTTGAAGCCGATCGTGAAGCCTTGCAGTGAATCATCCGCGCCGACCAACCCGCGTGTTTGCGAGCGTTGCGACATGGTCGTGCCGGTGCCATTCGTAAAGGTCAGCGTGAACGAATGGCGGCGCGTGGAGCTGGCTTTCTGAATCGCAAAGCCGACCACCGGGCGATGAATGCCGGTGAAGCTGCCCGCCGGGGCGTAACGCGCGTCTTCGTTGACGCGGTAATTGGCCTCGGCCATCAACGCGACCGACGGGCGGATGTTGACCGCTGCGCCAACGCCCAGTGCGACGGCGGTTTCACCGTTTGCTTCCCGTGTCGAACTGACGGTGTAAGGCCGGTCGCCCAAGGTAATCGTCGGCACGAAGTAAACCTGCGCGTGCCGCGTGATGCTGCGCGCCACGGTGAATTCAAAGCTGGTGGCGAAATTGCGCTGAAAATTGTCGCGCCCTTCGACGCCCAACCGTGCCTGGAAGCTCAGCGGATTGCCTTTTGATTCTTCCAACAACTGCGTGCCGACATAAAGTTGAATCGGGCGGCCCAGTCCGCCGGGTGAACGATACATGCCGACGTGGAAGCGGCTGGTCACGCCATACACCACGCCAAACGAAGGCAACGCGACACTATCCAAACCGAACAGCCCGGCTTTATCCGTCGGATCGCCAAACGGAAAGCGGTGCGTGAAATCGGTGAAGAGCGAGCCTTTGGGAATGGGCATTGCCGACGGCAAGTTGATGACACGCACATCCACCACGCGATAAACCTCAGGGTGCTTTTCCTGCTCAGCGGGGGGCGTTTCTGTCTTCGCAGGCTTTGTCTCGGCCACGGTGGAGGGCGCGGCGTCGGTCAGTTCTTTGACCGACTTTTCGCGCGTGTCAATGACGTAGCGTTTGCCATTCATCTCGACGACAGCCTGATGATCTGAGGTGAAAGTGACCGGCAAGGCCTGTGGTTGGCCGCTGACAAAACGGTCAGGAAATTGCTGGCGCAAGGCGGGCGTGATCTGATGACCGGCTTGCGCAAAGGCTCTGCCAAATTCGTTGCGTGGGCCGCCGCCAGCCGGGTTGAGATGGCAGACCGCGCATTTGCCTTTCATTTCAGGCTTGGCGAAAGGATCAGCGTCGTAGATTTTTAAGTAATCGGGCAAGGCGGTGGCGTGTTGCGCAAACAGCGCCAGCGCGCAGCCCAGCAGAAAAAATTTAGTGAAGCGGATTTTAGACATTCCTGTTGAACTCCCGAATGAATTTTGACCTGTCTCAGCCGGTCATCTGTTTATGGGGGGCGTCTATGATGAAGGTTGGTACATCAGCGAAAAGGATCACGTGTTTGCCGCTGACAACGCGTGACGGCGCAGCGGCGCAAGCGTTATCCCGGCAGCCGCAAGCTTATTGCGCTACTTTGCCATCCAGCGGCCAGCTTGCATCCAACTCGTGCGCGCGGGCGAAATCCTTTTGCGCTTGTGCCTGCTTGCCCGCTTGCAGGTAGGCCTGGCCGCGCTGGAAGTAGGCTTCAGCCATATTCCCGTCACGGCGCAACGCGCGATTGAAATCTTTGAGCGCCGAGTTGAAATCTTTCTTTCCCAGCCAGGCTTTACCGCGCCAGAGAAAAGCCTTGGCATCGCGGGCCGAGATATTGACCGCCGCATCAAAGTCGGCCAGGGCCTTGTCATACTCGCGTTTGTCCAGCCGCTCTTTGCCGCGCTCCAGATAAAAAGCCAGTTGCTTGGCTTTCTCGGCCTGAGCCTGTGCGAAAGCACTGGCTGGCAGCGCCAACGACAAGCACAAAAGGGAAAACACGATCTGCCGGCCCAGACGTTTTTTCATGATGAACTCCTGTTGCCAAAACTGAATTGTCATAACTGAATAAAAGGATAAACCCGGTTCCAAAAGCTGTGCCCCTTCAACGGCCTTGGAAATTCGCTTTGCGCTTTTCCAAGAACGCGCGCACGCCCTCTTCCTTGTCCGCGCTGGAAAAACACAGTGCGAACAGATCAATCTCGGCGTCCAGCCCCGCGTGCAATGTGGTGCGCGCGGCGTTCTTGACTGCGGCCTTGGCCATTGCCAGCGCGACGGGGCTTTTCTCGGCGATGCGGTTCGCCAGTTCGAAGGTTTTGTCCGCCAGTTCGGCGGCGGGATAAACCTCGTTGACCAAGCCCAGACGGTGCGCTTCCGCCGCGTCAATCATTTCGCCGCTCAGGATCATTTGCATCGCCTTGCCTTCGCCGACGAGCCGCGTCAGGCGCTGTGTGCCGCCG
>JAYUCP010000371.1:0-10374 GCA_043740245.1 Acidobacteriota bacterium
CGGGACAAAACCGCCGATGTCCGTGCCCCAGAATGGAATGCCCGTCAGTCCAGTGTTGACCGCGATGGGGACGTGCGTCTTCAAGGTTTCCCAAGTTGAATAGACATCGCCCGACCACAGGAACGCGGCAAAGCGCTGCATCCCCGCCTGGCCGTTGCGGTGGAGCGCGAACACGCGCTGATTGGGACGCAACTGCTGCGAGCCTTCGTAATACATCCGAATGCGCGCCAGCCGCGATGTGGCATCCAAGCCATCGCCCTGATCGGGCCACCAGCCGTCAATTCCCGTGTCGTAAAGCGATTTGTGAACCGGCCAGTAACAGGCGACTTGTCGGTCGTCCGGCCATTTGCCGTCTGGCGTGCGACCGCTGGGCAGCGGCGCGGCGGTGCAGGCGTCGGTCACGGAACCGGTCAGCTTACGGCCTTCGATGACGGTGTGCAGCACGACTTTGAAATGCTGGTCGTGCAGTTCGGCAATCATCTTTGTCGGGTCGGGAAAGTTTTTCGGATGCCAGGTGAATTCGCCGTTGTGCGTGTTCCAACCAGAAGGCGTGAAATCGGTGCCGAGATAAATCAACGCATCACACGGCAATTTCTTTTCGCGCATGGTGCGCGCAACCCACTTGATTTCGTCGGGCCCCGCCAGCGTGCGATGTGATTGTTGATAGCCGAATGACCAGAGCGGCGGCAATTCGGGCTTGCCGGTCAGCCGCGCGTATTCGGCCATGACCTGGGCGGGCTCGCGTGCGCCGACGATAAAAACATCCAGCGGCAACACGCCGGCTTCGCTGCCCGCCAACGCGCCAGAGACGCTGCTCTCAGGCCGGTCTGGCACGCGCGGCGTCAGCTTGCCTTCCTTGCCTGTCAGATCAAACGAACCGAGCGGATGCTGAATCAGCATTGCCCAACCGCCCGTGCCGATCAGCCATTGAATCGGCACGCGTCCGCCGTGTGTGCGCAAACGATAGCCGCCCTGCCCGTTGCGGTTCGTATAGGTTTCGCCACGCCGGTCGAATTGCGGCCCGCCTTCGCCAAAACCGAGCACGGGTTTGTCGCCAAGCAGAAACGTCAGCACGCCCGTTTGCACATCGGGGCGCAGCTCTTGCACCAAGCGTCCATTTTTGGTTTCGATGCGAATGGTCAATGGGTTGGGCGCGAGTTTGACGATCAAGTTGCCGCAACGCACTTGCCGCGCGCGTGGCAGCGCGGTGATGCGCGCGACGGTCGCGGCCCACCTGGCCTGCACCAACGAGCCGTCATCAACCAGCGGCTGCGGCTGGCCGTTGATGATAGCCGTGATGCTCACGCGCACGGTGTCGGCGCTGATCGAAGAAACCGCAATTTCGACAGGCTTGCCAGCGATTTGCAACGCCGTGCTTTGAGCGGTCAGTGCAGACGGATCAAGCAAGGCGACGACGCTGGCGGAACTGATGTTTTTGAGTGCTTCTCGACGTGATGTTTTCATAGTTTGATGGTTTGCGAATTCATAGATCGGGCAGAGGAATCGAGACAAAAGAATATCTTCAATTGACTGGAAATTTTATTCCTTTGCCGTGATTCCCTTGCCTGCAAACTGTTCTTTACTTTTGCAGTGAGGTGAAGCTAGCCAAGCGCGAGCAATTCCTGGGGGCCTCAGCGTGTCCCTTTGCAACCCGGCATTCTGAACGCGCCAATCCTGGTCGAATAATTCGTCTCGCCTTTTTTCAAGTAATCGCCGACGTACCAGATTGTGCAATCGTCGCTGGGGTCAACCGCCGTCTGCGTGTAATCCTCCCAACGCATGACGTTCTGCGCCGCCGCGCCTTCGGCCAATACCGTTTCGCGCAAAGTCAGCTTGCCGGGCGGATCGCTGGCGCGCCGTCCGGCAAAACGCTGGCCGGCGAAATTCGGCGTCCCGCCAAACGAATAGCCGATGCCGATGTTGCCGAAGCGATCCATCGCCGGACTCGCCATCCAACGGAAGAGGCCATCTGGCGCATACGTGCCCTGTTGTTGCAGCTTCACACTGCGGTCTTTGTTGACGCGGAACTCATACCAGCGCACGCCGCCACCGCCCGCAGCGGTATTGACCGAATGCACGGCAACCACCGATTCACGATTGCCGATGCGACGATAGACCAGCCGCGCCATGAGCTTGTCGCCTTGCGCATCGAGCCGCCGTTCGGTGCCGGGTTGCGGCACGCAATTCGTCAACTGGCCGTCGCACAAATAACGATAGGGTGCGACGGCGATTTTTTCAGGGCCGCTGAGTTTGGTGTTCGCGGCGTTCTGCCAATCCACCTTGAGCTTCCAGACGAAGATGCCGTCGTCCTCAAAGACCTTCTTCAACTGCGTGCCGCCCGCCGCCATCATGATGTTGGGCGCGCCACGCGGCGGCAGGGCCTGGCCGTCAATGTCGGCGTTGTTCAGGAAGTTCACGCCGTCAATGATGACGCATTGTTCTTTGGCGGGTTCGCCCTTCAACATCTTGTCGCGTTCGGCGACGCAGGCGTGTTTCTGAATCACTTCATCGCCCGTGCTGGTCGGGATGTAATAGCCATCGGGCCAAAGCGCCGGGCGCGGATAATCGGGAAAGAGCGGGCGCAAAAATTCGTAGCGATAATACGAACCCAGCGGATCGGAAGTAGTGCTGACCGCATAACACATCGAATAGACGCCCTGCTGTTCAGGTGGACGCTGTCCGCCTGGCCCACGCGGCTGCGGCGTTTGCTCGATGGGCGCGGGCGGCACGAAGAGCGGAGCCGCTGCACCCGGCTGATTGGCTTGTCCCGGCACGCTCAAAGTTGCGTGATCACCAGCGCGCGGCGGTGGCGGTTGATCGGGACGCGGCGCGCCACGCCGAAAGGTTGGCATCACGATCAGCCAGCGCTGGGCGAGTTGATCGTAACGCACGACCGTGTCGCCATTGTTCGTCGCTTCGCACGCGCCGCCGAAGCCTTTGAAGACGGTATTGTTCGCCACGGGGCCATACAGCACTTTGCCTTGTTTGTCGAAGACCGCCATGCGCGTGTTGACCGTTTGCACGATGTGGTTCGGCCCCACGGCCAGACTGTTGTCCGACGGGTTGCGCAAATTGGCCGAGCCGTGCGGGCCGGTGAAGCCCGCACCGAGGCCGTCAAAGCTGGCGGCGAGCGTGGCGGCGGGTTGTGTGCCTTGCGTCGTCTGTTCAACTTTCGCCGCGCCGGGCGGAACGCTGATCACAGGCGGCATGATGGGTGCAGGTGGATTCTGCTGTGCGTTGCCGGTGCGGTGGACGGCGCTGAAGAGCATGAGGGTAGCGCCAAGCGTAACGGTCAAGGTGATGGCAATTGCTTTGGACGAATGCCAGGTCAGGTTCATGCGATTTCCTTGTGAGTTGCTTGTGGTTGTTACTTCGTACCGCGATGTTGCTCGCTAATGGCAAACCCCAACTGAATCCTGATTCCTGAACCCTGACGGCTGGTCTGTTAAAAAGTCGTCAGGACTCAGGAATCAGTGCAGACGTGCCGTTAGCTCACGCCGGCAATGTTTTCTGACGTGCGCGTTCAGGTATTGAGCAGTTGCTTCACTTCTTGGTTTTCGCGCCGCGCTCACTCAAGCCCGGTTCTGTCATCAGCTTTTCTATCGCAGCAATCTCGACCGGCACGAACGCCGACATATTCTCATAGCCGGTCTCGGTCATCAGAATCACGTCTTCCAAACGAATGCCGAGGTGTTCATCGGGAATCGTCATCGCCGGTTCAATGGTAAAAAGCTGGCCCGGTTCCAGCGTCTCCGTCGGCAGCCGCACATCGTGCACTTCGAGGCCGATGGTGTGGCCCAGGCTGTTCGCGCGGCTGGTGCGGTAACGTTCGACAAAGCGCGTGGCGGCCTCTTTGATCTTGGCGTCGTTGAATTTGAACGCGGCCATGATCGCATCCATCTTGACGACGGCTTCCTTGATGATGTCACGCGGAGCCGTGTGCACTTTGATCGAAGTCAGCAGCGCCTGATAGAGCCGCAGATAGATCGTATAAAATTCGCGCTGGCGCGGGGTGAATTTGCCATTCGCCGGAAAGACGCGCGTCACATCCGACACGTAGTATTTGTAATCGGGCGCGTAATCGAATTGCACCATGTCGCCGTCCTGCAACTTCGCCGTGTTGAAATGATAGTGCGAGTAAAGCGTGTTCTGCCCCGTCGCAATCAGCGCGAAATAGGCCGCGCCTTGTGCGCCATATTTTTTGAAGACGTACTCAGCGGGCGCTTGCAATTCGTATTCGTAAAGCCCGGGCCGGGCTGCGCGCATGGCTTCCATAATCGCCAGGCCGGTGATGCGCGTGGCTTCGCGGATGAGGGCGATTTCGCGCGGGCTTTTGAAGGCGCGCATCGCATCGAGCAACGGATCGAGATTTTGCACGTTGACTGATGGGCCTAGCGCTTTGAGCTTTTGCAGGAAGGCTTCTTCGCGCGACGGACGGCCATCCCAGGGATCGTCTTTGGTCGCCTTGTCGTGCGCCGCCGCATCGCTGGCCGAGGCGTTACCTAGAACTTCGGCGCGGAAGGGCGTGTACAGCGTGCGCCCTTCGCGAGCGAAGGCTTCAACGGCTTTGGCAAATTCCTCGCGCGCGAGCACGGCATCAAGCCCTGTGGCTTTGACAGCCAAGTCGCCGGGCTTGAGCGCCGAACCGAACATGCGTTCACGCCGCTCGATGCCGCCCGCCCCGCTGAAAAGATAAAGCGTCGCACGCTTTGTCTTGCCGTCCAGCACCAGCAGCGCGCGCGGTTCAATGACGCCGCACAGGTAAAAGAATTGATTGCTCTGCCGCAACGGTTGTTCGCCGGGCCGTTCGGTTGTGCCTTGCAAAATGGCGACGCTGTCACCGATTTGCGCCATGAGTTTAGCGCGGCGGGCGGCATATTCTTCGGGCGGGAAGATTGAATTGAAGACAGGTTGCGCAACTAGATTGCTGCTGAACAACAGCCAGACAAGCGCCAGATAAGTTCGCATCTGAAATTACCCTGGAAAGCCTGGGTGCGCACCGCTTCCAGCGTGCGGTCTCGGCGTAAGACCGGCCAATGCTGAAAGGAAATCCCTCCGGCCTGATTCCGTCAATCGCCGAGACTGCACGCTGGAAGCGGTGCGCACCCAGATGCAATTACCACTCAATACTGCCGCGGAACTGAATCGTGCGCGTGCCGCTTGCCGTTGTGATCTGGCCAAACGTCGTGGCCGTCGGGCTGGAATTCCCGATGTCGAAGAACGGATGGTTCAGGAAGTTGAGCGCCACCACACGCAAGGTCATCCGCCACCGCTCTGTGATACGCACATCTTTGTTGATGCTCATATCCAGTGTGTAGAGGTTGTTGTTGCGCAGATAGACAAACGAAGCGAACTGGCCCGGCGTGGAGGCCGGAGCATAAAGTTCCGGCTTCACCGCGCTGGTGCTGGCCGTGGCGGTTTGTGTGATCGTCGCAATGCTCGCCACGTTCGAGATGAGCGCAGTGGTAGAGAAGCCGCCGGTCACCGTACTCAACGCCTTCTGCAACTGTTCGGGGGTGAAGCCGCCGCCGAAAACCACACCTGATTGCGTGAGATTACTGACGGTGTTGCGCCCGCCGTTCAAGATGAACGGATTGCCCGACGCGATGGTCTCGCGCCCGCCCAGCGTCCAACCGCCGACGACGCGATCCAGCAGTGCGTTGTTGGACAAGAACCGATGCCCTTTGCCAAAGGGCAGATCGTACGTCCAATAAGCATTGAAGACATGCCGCCGGTCGAACGGTGACGGCCCGTGGTTAAGCCGCGCGTTGCGATTGGTGAACCATTGATACCCCGCCGCCTGATCCGTTTCGTTCAGCAGATCGCCGAGCGAATGCGCCAGGACATAGTTGGCGCCGAGCAGCAGGCCTTTGTTGAAGCGGTGCTGCAAGTCAACTTGCAACGCGTTGTAGCTGTTGTCGCCATTCGAATCCTGATAGGTCAGCGTGCTCAGGTACGGATTGGCTTGGAAGAGGTTGATCGGATAATTGCCCGGCACTGCGAAACCGGCGGTGACGCAGGAGGCGACTTTGTTGCCCACCAG
Source organism: Acidobacteriota bacterium (assembly GCA_043740245.1). Taxonomy (GTDB): domain Bacteria; phylum Acidobacteriota; class Blastocatellia; order RBC074; family RBC074; genus JACPYM01. The sequence continues at coordinate 6,044 of JAYUCP010000371.1, forward strand.
GCGGCAGAAATTCGTCGGGCTGGTGGCCAGCGTGGTGGCCAGCGTGCCGGCGGTGCCTTGGTTCAAATTTTGAATGAAGGTCGCCGAACCGAAGCCAGAGCCAGCGGCGAGTGCCGGTTGGTTGCCGAGCGCGCCGAACGCGGCCTGGAAAATGGGGAGAGCCGCCTGGCCGGGCAACCCGTTATTTGCAAAACTACAAGCTGGTTGCCCAGCCTGCCCGCACCTGTTGGCGACGTGGATGTCCAGGTTCTTCTTCGCCTGAATAAACTCATTCAGGAAGCCATTCTCAAAGATGTTGGTCTCCTGCAAATTCTGGCGGTGCCACATGTGCGTGGCTTTGTTTCCCACGTAGCGCACTTCCAACATGATGTTCTTGCTGAGTTGGCGCTGAATGCCCAGGCTCCAGTTTTGCACATACGGCGACTTCAGATCGGGATTGACGTAGTTGCCGCCGACGGGCGCTGAGAAGGCGTTTTGCGCGATGGGGAAGCCGAACTTCGCCGGGAACACCGGGATCGCGGGGACAGGTGAACGCAGGTCGAGCGAACCGGGCGTGAACTGCACGCCGTTGGTCGCCGTCCCCGTTTGCGTAAGGCCGCGTCCGCCTGACAGCGAATTGGAAATCGAGTTCAGCCCTTCGTTGTAGAAGGTGATCGAGTACGCGCCCCGAACAACCGTCTTGCGGTCACCGAGTAACTTGCCCAACCAGTTGCTTTGGTCACGAGCGGGATTCCACGCGAAACCAACATTGGGCGCGGGGTTCATGTAATCGCGTTTGTACGGATGGATCACCTGCTCGAACCCCGGATTCTGATTGCTGCTCAGCACGCCCGGCTGGAAAAGCCCCGTTGATGGCCCATAAAAGTTCGACCCGCTCGGTTGCGAGAGCAGATCATTGCCGCTGTGGATGTCGCCGTCGAATTGCCAGCGCAGCCCGAAGTTCAGCGTCAGCGTTGGGCGGATGCGGAAGCTGTCCTGCCCATAGAGGCCGAACGTGGTGAAGGCGTAACGCTGCATGCCTTCGGAAAACTGGCGATACTCATGCGTCTTCTCATCCACGTTCGAGGTGACGGAAACGCTCGTGAGCCGTCCCGTCAGCAGGGCATAGAGATTGAGCGCATTGTTGACATCCGTGGTGTTGGCCGTGCTGATGGCGGGCAGCGCATTGCGCAACACCGTATTGATCGGATCAGCCGTCACTACGCCGAAGTTGTATTGCGGCACACCGGACGTGCCCCAGGTGTGCGAGTAAAACGTCGTGTGCAACCAGGTGCCGCCCATCGTCAACGTGTGCCGTCCCTTGACCCAATTCAAGTTGTCATTGAACTGGTAGACAGGGTTATTGCGCACGTCTGTCGAGACGTTGGGAATCCAGGGGTTGACCAGCGGCGTGTTGATAATGCGATTGCCCTGTTCAGCAAAGCGTTTCGGGTCGGCGTTGATAAAGAAATACTCGCCGTTGCCTTGGATGCCAAAGCTGGCGTTGTTGATCATGTTCGACTTGATCGTCCAATCCACCGCGTTGGTCGCCACATAAGGCGTGGCTGAAGAGTGTATATTCGCGCCATTGACGCCGACGAAATCGTACGGGCTGCCGGGATAAGGCGCAGTGCCCTTGGTGAAATCGCTACTGCGCAGGTTCCAGGTGCCGTGCCAGGCTAACGCCGGCTTGATCTGGTAATCCAGGCGCGCGGTCGGGAATGACTGCGAAGTCGTGAGGGACTGATTCCATTGCAGGTTTTGCATGAACTCGGTTGCGATGCCCGAAATCGGCACGAAGCTGGTGCCCGCCCCTTGCGAGCCATTGATCTTGCCCAAAATGCTCGCAATGGTTGGATCAACTGTGCTGGTGAAACCCGCCGCGCCCGCGACTTGCAACAGATTCACGGTTCGTTTGACGCTATCTGTGCCAAGATAAGTAAAGTTGCCCTGCTGCGCGGCTGTTGTCAGAACGGGGCTTAAAAACGTTGAGGTGCTGGGTTGCGGCTGGGCTTCATAGTAAGCGAAGAAAAACAACTTGTTCTTAAGCGGTTTAAAGAACGGCACCAACGGCCCGCCGATGGAGCCGACCGGGTTGTGATTGCGTGTCTTGTTGCGCGCCAGTCCCTGCATATTGCGGAAGAACGAATTGGCGTTGAGCGCCTCGTTGCTGCCCTGATAGAGCACTTTGCCGTGATATTGATCGGTGCCGCGCCTGGTCGTCATGCGAATTTGCATCGCGCCCTCGCCGCCTGCCTCGGCGCCCAGGCCCGTGGTCGAAACGCTGACTTCCTCGATGGCGTCAATGCGCGCCGGGGCGAAAGCAAAGAAGCTGGTGCCGCCGCTCTTGAAGCGCTGCGAATTGTTGTTCATGCCGTCGAGCGAAATGTTGAGCGAGGCATTGGGCAAGCCGTTGAACGTGCTGTTGCGATCGCTGGTGCTGCGCGAACTGCCCGCGATCAACACCGCGAAACCCAGGCTGTCGCGCCCCGCAAAGGGCAGATTCTGGACAAGCTTGTTATTGATCGTGCTGCCGACTTCAGCCGTGGTGGTGTTGAGCTGTTCGGCGCTGGCGGCAATCTGGACGGTATCGGCAGCCGCGCCGACCGTCAAATCCACCGAGACGTTGGTGGTGCGGCCTGACTCAACGATGACCGCCGCAATCACCGAATTCTGAAAGCCGGTCGCCATGACGGTGAGTTTGTATGAGCCGAACTGCAACGTCGGGAAACTGAAATTGCCATCGCTGGATGAGACAGTGGTTTGCACAACCCCGGTGGCGTTATCGGTGGCCTTGATCGTGGCATTGGGAACCACCGCGCCATTCGGGTCGCGCACAATGCCACGTATGCCCGTCGAAGTGATTTGCGCATGGCCGACAATGGCCAAGCCCGCCAGCAGAACAGTGAAAACCAACGCCCGCGCCAATAGTGTGGGCAGTTTGGGCAAAGAGAGTTCTTTCATTGCAACCTCCAAATTAGCAACAGATTTGGTAACAGATGGCAGACAGTGGACGGTAACTCGCTTGCAACCAAACCCACGTTTGATTCGTCATCTCACCCGTGAGCAAAGGCCAAGCCGCTTCGGCGAAACGGAATGCCGCTTGTACATGCGTAGTAAGTAACCGAACCGGCAGATGCGTCTTGTACGTTCGTAAGCTGGCTTGGATGCGCTTAGGGGCGGCTGGGCGGCGGGATGTAAACATTGTAAACGCGCTGTTTGTATCTCCAGCAACTTTGACAGAAGCGCGCCACAAACGGTATACAGTAACCCAATTCAAACCTGACGCGAGCAAGCACAGGACTTGCCATTCGCAGCAAGAACACTTAACGAATCAGACAGCTTTGCGGGATACAGCACGAGAAATGCTTTAGGAGGCTTTCTATGGCAACCAAATTACTCCCAGGCCGTTTGTATGGGCAGACGCTGAAAAGCTGCAAAGTTGCGAGCTTCGAACTCTCTGAACGCGCCTATCCGCCGCGTTATCAAACACCCAAACATTCGCACAAACAGGCCCTGTTCTGCTTTGTCCTGCAAGGCAAGTACACCGAGGAGTACGGCAAACGTACGCGCGAATGCGAACCCTCCACGCTGCTCTTCCATCCGGTGGGCGAATGCCACGCGGAGTATTTCCACGACCTGGGCGGGCGTTCTTTTGTGGTCGAGATTGAACCGGTCTGGCTGAATCGGCTGCACGAACATTTGGCGCTGGTAGATACGCCCGCCGAGTTTAAGGGTGGCGCGCCGGAATTGCTGGCGCGGCGGCTGTACCGTGAATTGTCCGAACCCGACGGTGTTTCGGCGCTCGTCATCGAAGGCTTGATGATGCAAATGCTGGGCGAGGTTTCGCGCCAGTGCGCGCGCGAGAATGCGCCGCAAAAACCGCCGCTCTGGTTGCAACAGGCCAGCGAATTGCTGCGCGCGCGCTTCACCGAACATCTGACGCTGGCCGAAATCGCCCAGACCGTTTCGGTGCACCCGGTGCATCTGGCCCAGGCCTTTCATCGTTCCTACCAATGCACCGTGGGCGATTATGTGCGCAAGCTGCGCATCGAATATGCCTGCCGCGAGTTGTCCGCCTCAGAAACACCCATCGTAGAGATCGCGCTGGCCGCCGGTTTCTGCGACCAAAGCCATTTCACGCGCACCTTCAAACGCAGCACCGGCGTCGCGCCTTCGCATTACCGCGCGGCTGTGCGGGGCGTCTGAAAAAGAATTGAGAATGACGCAGGACTTACGCAAAAAGCCTGCAACAAGTGTGGTGCGGGTTCTTTACCCATGTGCGCCAGGTTAAGCCTAAGTCCTTTGAAATCAGTGCTATGTTATTGGCCCGCCAAGCGTTGCATCTGCTT
>JAYUCP010000372.1:0-10369 GCA_043740245.1 Acidobacteriota bacterium
GCTTCATAACTTTGCGCGCCATCGCTTTTGATGCGCAAGGCCAGTGCGGCGGCGACGCCCTGGCCGCTGGCGTTGGCGGCGAAGAGGCCGGGCGCAACGGCGGCAATGGCGGTCGTGCCTTGCGAAACGATGCCCGCCGAAGTGACGACGGTGATCGTCGCGGCGCCGGGCGCGGTGTCGGGCGGCATTTGATAATTGATCTGGTTGGGCGAAACAAAAAACAACGGGGCCGCGCGTTCAACGCCCGCGCTGTCGCGCACCGTCACCGTCGTGCCGGCCAATGTCGTCGGCAGCGGTGTCGTGTTGGCGTTATTCGTCGTTGCCGCCAGATTCGTGCCGAAAGCGGCGATGATGGCGGCGGGCGCGAGCGGCGTGGCGCTGTAACTGGCCGCCGAAACGCTCGTGACGGTCAGCGGCGCGACGTTGCCGCGATAGGTGCGAATGACTTTGCTCGTGTGTCCGGCGCGGTCACGGATTTGTAGCGTGGCGGTGAGCGGGCCGGTGACTAGATTGATGGGTGTGGGCAGATTGATCGTCAAGGTGCCGCCGTCATTGATCGTCAACCCTGCGGCGAGGTTCGCGCCTGCGGCGATGCTGACGACCGCACGATCCAAAGTCAGCGTGAGCGTGGCCGGATCAATCCCGCTTTCCAAATCATACGCGCCGACGACGAAGCGGGTGAGCGTGTTGTTGGCGGGCGTAACGTTTGGTGTCAGCGCCAGCGTTGGGCGCAAGTCGTCTTCAAAGAAACCGGCGTAAGGGCGCGCGACGAATTGCGTCAGATCAATTGGCGCACCCAGATCAATCCAGCGCGCAATCTTCATGCGCTCATCCCACGTCAGCGTGAAGCCCGAACCGGGCGGCGGCATCTGCGTGCCGGTGAAATCCAAATCGCATTCGAAGAAGCGCCAAGGCGCGGGCACGGTGGTTGGATCGCCGGAAACGCCTTCGGTCGGACGGTCGGCATTCGTGCGGCCATCCAAACGCCGCCCGAAAATTTTCCACGCCAGCAAGCTCTGGCGCGCCTGGCCTGCGCGTATGTAGCGCGTCACTTGCGGGTAAAACCAATAGCCTTCGGGCGCGAGCGAGCGCGTGGTCGGATTGGCCGCCGTATAAGGCCGCGCCAACCAGGCATAGGTCGCGGGATAACCATCGCTGGTCAGGCGCGCGTCCATATCCAGATTCAAACCGGCTTCGGGCGCGCGTCCGCCTTGCGTGCTGTGGCACGACGCGCACTTGGCTTGCAGGATGGGGCGGATGTCGCGCAGGTATTCGAGCGTCGTGCTCTTGGTATTCAACGTCGTCACGCCTGGCGCGTTGGAACCGTCAACATTGAGCAACGGAGTCGTTGTGGCCAGATCGCGGACTTGATAGTTCGCCTGTGCGGCGGCGGTCGTGGCGAAGTTGAGTGGCGCTTTGCTGTGCGCGTGACAGCCGCCGCAATTGACGCGCATTTCGCCGGGCCGCACGTGGTGCCAAGTTTGCGCCATGTTCAACACCAAGCCATTGCGATCGAGCGTCTGAAAGGTGAAGGGCACATCCGCCGGAATCTTCGCCAGGAAAGACGTATCGGTATTGCCCTGGGCGTCCATCACGCCTTCTTTGCGCACGGGGATTTCGCCGAGGATGCGCACACGTTCGCTGAAGTTTGAATCAAACGCGCGCGAATCGTTGGGATAGCTGCGGTCGGTGACGGGCTGCAACGCCAGTATGCGCACGGCGTAAATGTCGTTGTCGCCGTAAACGCCCGCGTCCGCGCCCTGTTGCAGCCAGTTGCGGTCGCCGAAGTTTTCGTGCCAGTAAAAGCGGTCGCCTTTGAAGGGCTTGGTGTCGCGCGAAATCATTGACGAGGTGCCGATCAGCGCCAGCGGCGTGCCTTCGGGCAAACGCGCGTCGAGCGCGCCGTCGTTTTTCAAGTCGGGCAACACGGCGGGCGCGTCCACACCGTAGATTTGTTTATACGGCACGAGGGCGCGCGGCCATTGTTCGTTGTATTGCGCGCTGTTTTTGACCAGCACTAAATCTTCGGGGCGCTGCAAGACCTGATCGCCGCGCGTGCGGTAAATCCCGCCGTCGTAGTAGGGCGTGTCCAACCCCTGATTGACATAAATGCCGTTGTGATTGGCCGCGCCGCGTGTGTAAACCATCAGCAATTCGTTGTTGGGCGCGGCTGAGGGCAGCGTGAATTTGCCTACGCGGGCGTTGTTGCCGTTGGCGCAGGGCACGGGCGGATAGATCGGATCGCCGACGCGGCACGGGGCGGGGAAGTCTTCGGCATCGGTGAAGGGCGTCAGCCGCGTGTAGCCGACACGTTTGAGCGGAATCTCGTCCACCGCCGCGCTGTCGTTGGGGATCGGTTGAAACAACGCCGCGCTGTCGGGCGCGACGGGGAAGCGGTACAACTCGCCGAAGCCGTTGGTGTTGAAGTTGTAGTAACGGCACGCTACGACGTCGCTGTTCGAGAGTTGCGTCATGAAGTGATGCGCAAAGTGCGTGTCGCCAAAGCCTGAGAACGGTTCAAAGCGCGTCCCATCGGGCCAGATCGTCCAGAGCGTAAAGGCGCGTTCATCGCGCGTGCCCATATTTTCCCAAGAGGTGAACGCCACGCGTCCGTCTTTCAACACGAAGGGATGCAGCGCCGCCGAGACGTTCAGATGGCCGATGTTCTGCACGTTCTTGCCGTCGCCATCCATCACGTAAAGCTGCGTCACGCGTTGCGCCGAGTTGAACATTTTGTTCGGCACAAAGTTGTCGCGCGTCGAAGTGAACACGATGCGCCCATCGGGCAGCGGCGCGGGGCCCGTGTTGAAGACGCCGATCTGCGGGCAGTTCGTTTGCGAGCGCGTGCAATCGAAATTCGCGTTGTTACCGGTGTTGGGCGTGAATTCCTGATTGGTCAGGCGCGTGACCTGACGGCTGGCGATTTCGATGCGGTAAATGTCCGCGCCCTCGCGCGACAGGCCGCGATCACGCCCGGCGCGTTGCGTATTCAGGTTGCGCAGGTTGGGGTAGTAAGCAAACAGCACCGACCTTGCGTCATAGGAAACATAGGGATCAACCACCGCGCCATTCGCGCCCGCGGTGAATAACACCTCTTCGCTGCCGTTGGGATGCAGCAGCATCAAATCGGCATTCGGTTCGGGCAGCAACGGCGTCGTGACTTCGGGCCAGATGGTGTTGGTGTTGTCACCGAAGCGTGGTGCGCGGACGTAGACGATGTCGTAAGTGAGCGGTGGCAATGCTTGCGCGTTTGTCTTGGCCGGCATGGTTGACGTGTTGCTGTAGCTCAACCAAACGCATAAAGCGAAGAACGCGAACACCAGGTATTTTAGCCGTACAGAAGTATGGCGCGGCATAGTCAGTCTCCGAAGAGGGATTGGGTTGAAGAGCGCTGCGTAACGAGACGCTCGTGGGGGAGCGTGAATGGGGAGGCGTTTCGGGTGAGCTTGCGGGGCAACACGAGCGGGCGCAGCGTAGCGTTGCGGCTGGCAAAAATCAATCGCCGCTCAAGATTAGTGCCATTTGGTTGCGTGGGCTATAATCCCGCGCGTTCTATGACCTCAATCCTTTTCAAACTTTTCATCATCTTTTTACTGGTCTTCGCCAACGGCTTTTTTGTCGCGGTCGAATTCGCGCTGGTCAGCGTGCGGCGCGCGCGCATCGAGACGCTGGCGGCGGCGGGCAAGCTGGGCGCGCATTCGGTGTTGTGGGCGCTCGATCATCTGGACGCGATGCTCTCGGCCAGCCAGTTCGGCATCACACTGGCGAGTTTGGCGCTGGGCGCGGTGGGTGAGTCAACACTGTCGCATATGTTCGAGCCGGTGTTGCAACGCGTGATACCGGCGAATGCCGCCGTCTGGCTGGCGCATTCGATTGCGGTGGCGGTGGCGTTGCTGGTGATTACCTATTTGCATCTGGTGCTGGGCGAATATGCGCCGAAGGCCTTGGGCATCGAGAAGGCCGAGACGCTGTCGCTGGCGACGGCGCGGCTGATGCAGATTTTCTATCGCTCGTTCAAACCCATCATCTGGCTGATCAATGTTTCGGGCGTCAGGTTTTTGAAACTGTTCGGTGTGCACTTCCGCCCCGGCCATCATGCGGCTTACACCGAAGAAGAGATCAAGTATCTGGTCAATGCCAGCCACGAATCGGGCCATTTGCAGCGCGAAGAAAAAGACCTGATCCACAACGTCTTTAATTTTGCTGAACTCTCGGCACGCGAAGTGTTGATCCCGCGCCGCGAAGTCACGGCGGTCGAAGATTCCGCGACCTTCCACGATGTGATTCGCGTGTTCCAGCATTCAGGCTATTCGCGCTTGCCGGTGTATCACGAGACCTTTGACAACATCGTCGGCATTTTGCACAACAAAGACGTGATGCAGTTGCTGCTGAAAAAGAGCGAGAGCAAATTCGTGATGAAGCAGGCGTTGCGGCCGACGCTCTTCATTCCCGATACGGCCAAGCTGGGCGACATCCTGCAACAATTGAAACGCGAGCGCACGCACCTGGCCATCGTGGTGGACGAGCACAGCGGCGTCGAAGGCATCTTGACGCTCGAAGACGTGCTGGAAGAAATCGTCGGCGACATCCAGGATGAACACGACGAGGCGCTGGGCGAAAAGTTGCGCGAGCACAGCGCGGGCGTGTTTACGCTGGATGGCAGCCTGTCGCTGCGCGATGCCAATCGCAAATTCAATTTGCGGCTGCCGGAATCGGACGATTACACGACGGTTGCGGGCTTCCTGCTGGCGCAGGCCGGACGTATGCTTTCGGCCAACGATGTGGTCGAACACGAAGATATGCGCTTCACGGTCGAACGCGTGATCCGGCGGCGCATCGCGCGCGTGCGTATGGAGCACACCGAAAAAACCGAGCCCGCCGCAGAAAGCCTCTTGCTCAAAAACGGCCAGACCCAGTAAGATGCGTCATCCCCATGACAACTTCATCTCCCCCAATAAAGTAAAACAATCGCGATGCAGTTTGCCCCCTGTTGGTAACGAGGATGCTTGAGCCGTGCGATGCAGGTCTTCTTATGCGCCTGTAGGCATGTGGCTCGCGGCTTTCTCGCTACGCAGATATATGGAGGATTGCGATGATGGAAATCATCGAGAAGGTGCTGGTAGTCCTGCTCTACCTGCCATTTGTTTTGTTGCCCTTGGGGTTGATCGTGGGTTACGCCTTTATCGAAGCACGCCGCCAAAAGAATAACTGAGGCCTTGACCTGCATTACTGAATTGAACAGTTAGGACTGGCTTTCGACTGTCCACGCGCACGCACAGAACTGAAAATAGGGCGGGCTAACGCCTGTCCCCCAATTGTTTGGTCAAACCACGCAACCTTGTCAGCGTGACCAGGCGCGGTTAGAATGCGCGCGTCTTTTGTTTCCCGCAACGAATTCACCAACAACTAACGGATCGTAATGCCAGCGAATGTGCGGACGCGCTTGCGCCCGCTGGTTGAGGAGGCGAGATGTTTCGCATCAGAACCGCAGTGCCTTTTCTGTTACTCGTGCTCTGTTTCGGCTATGGGTTGCTGACCCGCGTCAGCAGCCAAAGCGCCGTGCCGCCGGGCTTGCGCACCCAACACGATACCTGGACGCCGTTGATGGATGTGCTCAAGGACAAACGCCCGCGCGTGACTGATGAACAGCTTGAACGATTGCGCGCCCTTTCCATTGAAAACGTCTGGGGCGGGATTCAGGGCAAAGGTTATAAAGCATGTTTCGTGACGCACCTGAAGCCAACGCAGCCGAGCCTGAAAATGGCCGGGCGCGCGTTGACGATGCGTTACCTGCCGCAGCGTCCCGATCTGGATGAAGGCGTGCGCCAGTTGGCCAAAGAAGGCAATTGGGACCCAGCCTTCAATGTCCGTGGCGGCGAAGATGCCAAGAAGGGCGATGTGGTCGTGGTCGAATTGGGCGGGATGGTTGACCGCGCCACGTTCATGGGCACGATGACCGGCTTGGGGATGAAGCTGGCCGGCGTCAACGGCATCGTGGTGGATGGCGGCATCCGCGACCTGAGCGGCTTTTTCGAGATGAAGGATTTGCCGGTCTATTACGCGGGCGCGCACGCGTCGGCGATGGCCGATCAGATCGGCGTTGAATGGAACATCCCCATCCGCGTCGGCAATGTGACCGTCTTGCCCGGCGACGTCGTCATCGGCGATGAAGAGGGCCTGCTGTTTTTCCCGCCGCAACTGGCCGACGAAGCGATCAAGGCCGCCGAGACTCAGACTTACAACGAACTCTTCAAAGCGGAGGCGATGAAAAGCGGCAAGTACCGCACGCGCGACATCTATCCGCGCTTGAGTCCTGAACTGGAAAAGGTGTTTGAGGAGTGGAAGAAGACACATCCGCGCAAGCCGTAACGCTTGAATGGAGGTGCCGAGGTGCCTGAGTTGAGTAGATTCTATGGCATCGTGGTTTTCCTGAATTACAATGACCACGACCCGCCGCACTTTCACGCGCGCTAGCAAGAGCAGGAAGTGACCATCGAAATTCAAACTGGCATCGTGCAAGGCCTGATGGCGCGGCGGGCCTTGAAGCTGTTGTTCGAGTGGTATGAGCAACATCAGGCAGAACTGGCTGACAATTGGGAACGCGCCAGAGCGCGCAGACCGCTGCAAAAGATTGCACCATTGCCGTAATAGGAGGTTCGGATGTTTCTACGCGTAACCGCCGTCAATTGCCTCGAAGCTTATAAGCTCAGCGTGGCTTTCAATGATGGCGTGGTCAAAGAAGTAGATTTGCAAAATGAGTTGTATGGCGAAGTGTTTGAGCCCTTAAAAGACCCGGCTTACTTTCGGCAAGTTGCGGTCAATCCCGAGACCAACACGATCGAATGGCCGAATGGTGCTGATTACGCGCCGGAATATCTTTATCGGCTTGGCGCTGCAATGCGCCGCGTCGCGTGAACGGCCCAATTCCCAAAATCTTCCTAACGCCGCTGAGCGGCCTTTTCCCGGAGCAATGAAATGAAAAGAACCTTGTGGATTGTTTGCATGTTGATCGGCACAGCGTTGTTTGCGCAATCTACCCCGCTAATGGGCCCGCTAATGGGCCCGCCAAAGGGCCCGCCAAAGGGCCCGCAAAAAGGCAGCGGCCTCGAACAGGCCGTGCTGAAGCTGGAGCAGGAATGGGTGGAGGCGCTGACAAAGGCCGATGCCGCCAAGCTGGAAACCTTTTATGCCGACACGCTGGTTTACACGCATTCCGACGGCCGCGTTGACGACAAGGCTAAGTACATCGCCAATTTCAAAACAGGCGCGACCAAATACGTGTCCATTGAGCGCGACGATGCTAAGGTCAATTTGTACGGCGACACTGCGATTGTGACTTGCCACGCGATCATTAAGCTGAAAACGAATGGCGCGGACCGCACGGTGGATGCGCGGATGATTCACGTCTACAGCAAAATCAAAGGCCGTTGGCAGATGGTGGCGCACCAGACGACCAAGTTGGGCTAAACGATCAAGCAAGGAGCGAACTTCATGAAAAGAACATGGGCATTGATGCAGGTAAGGGTGCTGCTGCTGGTGCTGTGCGCGCTGGTTCCGTTGTATGGACAGACGGCTGCGACGGTCAAACCTGAAACTGTGGGGCTTTCGTCCGAACGGCTTGGGCGCATCAATCAACTGGTTGAGCGCAAAATCAAAGAAGGCCAGTTGGTTGGCGCGCTTACGCTGGTGGCGCGGCGCGGCAAACTGGTGCATCTCGCTACGGCGGGTCAGGCTGATGCCGAAGCGGGCAAGCCGCTCAAGAGCGATGCGATCTTTCGCATTTATTCGATGAGCAAGCCCATCACGACCGTCGCGGCAATGCTGCTTTACGAAGAAGGCAAGTTTCAGTTGGACGATCCGCTGTGGCAGTACCTGCCCGAATTCAAAGACGTGCAGGTCGCGGGCGAAAACGGCGCGCTGGTGAAACCCAAACGTCCGATTACTGTGCGCGATTTGATGTCGCATACTTCGGGGCTGACATACGGCGTCTTTGGCGACACGCCAGTGGACAGGCAATACCGCGCGGCCAACCTGCTGTCGGGCGACCTCACGCTGGCTGAGTTCACCAAAAAACTGAGCGCCTTGCCGCTGCTTTTTCAGCCCGGCGAGCAGTGGAATTACGGCGTGAGCACCGATGTGCTGGGGCGCCTGGTCGAAGTGCTCTCAGGCAGCACGCTGGATGAGTTTATGCGGCAACGAATTTTCAAACCGTTGGGCATGAACGACACCGCGTTTGACGTGCCCGCCAACAAGCTCGACCGCTTCACCGTCAACTACCAGTGGGGCATGTCGCCGTTTGGGTTGGTGGATGCCAATGCCAAGCGCGTGATTGCCGATCAGCCGGGCAAGAGCCGTTACGCGCGTCCGGCGACGTTTTATTCGGGCGGCGGCGGACTGGTTTCGACCGTGCAGGATTATCTGCGCTTTTGTCAGATGATGCTCAATGGCGGCACGCTGGAGGGCGTGCGCTTGCTCAGCCCCAAGAGCGTTCAACTGATGACTATGGATCACACTGCCCACGCGCGTAAGCCGACCGCAGGCGTAACACTCGGCGAAGGCGCAGGGTTCGGACTCGGCTTTCGCGTAGTTACCGACGCCGCCGACCATCAACGCCTCGGTTCGCTGGGCGCTTATGACTGGGCGGGCGCGGCTTCGACCAGTTTTTTCATAGACCCGAAAGAACAACTGATTGCCATTATGATGACGCAAAAAATGCCTACGGATTTGCGGCTGATGACCGAGTTTCGCACGGCGGTTTATCAAGCCATAGTCGAATCAAATGGACATTGAACACGGTTGAATCATCCGGGAGGATCCGCTTATGCAACGTCGGGAATTCATACGCCAAAGCGCCGCCTTCGCCCTCGCGCCAGCGGTGTTGCGCCGCAATTACAAATACGCCGAAGAGTTCGCGCAAAAGAAAGCGCGTGTCGGATTGATCGGCACGGGCTGGTACGGCAAATCCGATCTGTTCCGCCTGTTGCAAGTCGCGCCAGTCGAGGTCGTCTCGCTCTGCGACGTAGACAAAAAGATGCTCGCCGATTGCGCCGAACAGGTCGCCGGGCGGCAAGACTCGAAAAAGACGCCGCGCACATACAGCGATTACCGCGCCATGCTCAAAGAGAAAGATTTGGACATCGTGCTGATCGCCACGCCCGACCATTGGCACGCGTTGCCGATGATTGCGGCCTGTGAGGCGGGCGCGGATACTTACGTCCAAAAACCCATCAGCGTTGACGTCGTCGAAGGCCAAGCGATGCTGGCCGCCGCGCGCAAACACAAACGCGTCGTGCAAGTCGGCACGCAGCGCCGTTCGACGCCGCACCTGATCGAAGCCAAGGAGCAGATCGTCCAGACGGGCAAGCTCGGCAAGATCGGGCTGGTCGAGATTTATTGCTACTACCACATGCGGACGAAAGAGAATCCGCCCGACAGCGCGCCGCCCGATTATCTGGATTACGAAATGTGGACGGGGCCCGCGCCCATGCGGCCCTACAACAAACTGGTGCATCCGCGCAGTTGGCGCGCCTTTATGGAATACGGCAACGGCATCGTGGGTGATATGTGCGTGCACATGCTCGACATGGTGCGCTGGATGTGCGGGCTGGGCTGGCCGCAGGAAATTTCGTCGAATGGCGGCATCCTGATAGACAAAAACAGCAAGGCCAACATCACCGACACGCAAACGGCGACGTTTAGTTTTCCTGAGTTCCCGGTGATCTGGACGCACCGCAGCTATGGCCACCCACCCGATCCGCAATATCCGTGGGGCGCGACGATCTATGGCGAAAAGGGCACGCTCAAAGCTGGCGTGATGAGTTACGACTTCATCCCGATGGACAAGAATGAAAAGCCCGTGCACAAGGACGTGACCTACGAATTTGAGCAGTACCCGATTGATCGCACCGAGAAGGATTTGGAACGCCACGTCGCGCCCGCGATTCGCGGCCACATGAAAAACCTGCTGCGCTGCATCGAAACGCGCGACAAACCCGTGGCCGACATCGAACAGGGTCACATCTCGACGGCCAGTTGCATACTGGCGAATCATTCATTGAAGCTGGGCCGCTCGCTCAAGTGGGACGCGGCCAAGCAGCAGGTTGTCGGCGATGCCGAGGCGAACAAATTGTTGCTGCGCGAATACCGCAAACCGTGGCTGCATCCGAAGGCGGCGTAGGGCTCGCCATTCAAGTGTGGTGGTGCAATCTGGGAGAAGTGTCAGTAGCCCGCGCGTAAGCAAGGGCTCGACTCGCGAATAGCAGCCCTTGCGTACGCCTTGTCATTACCCAGTATTTTCGAGTTTATGAGACAAGCGAACCCCTTCAACCAATGTTTGCAAAGTGAGGTAGCCACGCCAGAGCGTAATCCA
>JAYUCP010000373.1:0-4284 GCA_043740245.1 Acidobacteriota bacterium
CGGCTGGAAAATGGCCGACGAGAATCAAACAACCTGGTCAGTCAAAGACGGCGCCCTATTGGCCCACGGCAACCGCTGCCACCTCTTTTACACTGGCGAAGAGAAACCCTACACGAACTTCGAGTTGAAGATTGATGTCTTGACCGAACCGGTCTCGAATGGCGGCATCTACTTTCACACCCAATATCAGGCCACCGGCTTCCCGAAGAATGGCTTTGAAGTGCAAGTCAACCAGACCCACGGTGACTGGAAAAAGACCGGCAGCCTTTACAACGTGGTGAACGTCAAGGAACAACTCGCCAAGGATTACGAATGGTACAGCTACGACATCATCGTCAAAGGCAAGCACGTCACCGTCAAGGTCAACGACAAAGTGGCGGTTGACTGGGAACAACCCGCTGATCGTGTCGCCGGCAAAGACATGCCTCTCATGCTCGATAAGGGCATTTTTGCGTTGCAAGCGCATGACCCCAAGAGCATCGTTCGCTACACCAACATTCAAGCAAAACGCTTGGATTAAACCTGCCTCGTAACGTCAGTGCGGATCAATGCCCGCTGAACCTGCCGCGATTGGCAACAGCGGGCCTTGATCTGTCTTACCCAACCTCTGCCAGCCCCTCTCAATCCCGCCTAAAAAATAATTCCTGAGAACGCGAAACGTTTCGTCATTCCAAGCCATATCCCGTTGAAAGGCGAAACCTTGATCCATATATCAAGTGCTCTCCTGACTTACTGCGTGATCATTGCGGGACGCTCTGCCGGGACTCGAAGAGGAGTTGCCAACCTTGCGCGTCTGTAAATTTCACCTCAGCCACAATGCACGCAGCTTCCCGTCAAATTATTGCATTAGAGCCTCGGTAGAACCGGAGATTGGCGGCCAACGAATAACGTCCCCAGCCAAGCAGCGTCCTCAGCCATTATTTTCCTACTTGTATTCCGCTTCATTGCCAACCTTAAAACAGCGGGTTAAGATGCGCGCCGCTTTGATCGAAATCACCGCTAACAAACGGCGGCTTCAAAGCAGCCTTTCAATTTCTGATCAGTCGCTTATTTTCAATTCAACCCAGTTCCTGCGCGAGGGGTACAAACGCGCTTCGCAGGTGTTCTGTGCCGCGCACGCCCTCGCCCAACCAATAGCGTCTCATAAGGAGGCCTCGTGTGAAGATCAATCTCTCCATCAACGGGCAAGCCATCGCAGCGGATGTCGAACCGCGCCTGCTGCTCGTCCATCTCATCCGCGATGTAGCCGGGTTGACCGGCACGCACATCGGTTGCGAAACATCCATCTGCGGCGCGTGCACCGTCCACCTCAATGGCGCGGCAGTCAAATCCTGTTGCGTGCTCGCCGTGCAAGCCGATGGCGCAGAGGTCACAACCATCGAGGGCATTGCGCAAAACGGTCAGTTACATCCGGTTCAAGAAGGCTTCTGGGAATGCCACGGCTTGCAATGCGGCTACTGCACGCCGGGCATGATTATGACGACGTGCGCGCTGCTCAAAGGCAATCCCAATCCCAGCGAAAGCGAAATCCGGCACGGGCTGGAAGGCAATCTCTGCCGCTGCACCGGCTACCAGCACATCGTCGAGTCCGTGCAATACGCGGCAGCGAAGATGTGAATTCGGAATTCGGAATTCGGAAGAAGGCAATTTATGAGCGCACGATCTTTTCAGGACTTGGATATGTGGAGGCTCTCTCATGCTTGGGTGCTGAAAATCTACAAAGTGACTGAGGCTTTTCCCAAACACGAATTGTTTGGCCTGACCTCACAACTTCGCCGCGCGGCCGTTTCAGTGCCTGCTAACATCGCTGAAGGATTCAGAAAGCGAAGCGCCGCTGATAAGGCGCGTTTCTACAACATCTCGCAAGGCTCGTTGGAAGAGTGCCGTTACTATCTGATCCTCGCGCGAGATTTAGACTACGCCGAAACTTCCGCTCTCACTGCTGAACTCGACCGCATCGGCAGTCTGATTGATTCCTACATCCGAGCTTTGCGGGCAAACCCTATTGATGGGCAAATAGCGAGCACCTGAATTCCGAATTCCGAATTCTCTCTTCTCAGGAGGAAGCAATGTCATTTCTAGCGAAATACATGGGCCAGAAGGTCAAACGCACCGAAGACCCGCGTCTCATCCAAGGCATCGGCCATTACGTGGACGACATCGAGTTGGCCGGCACGCTGCACGTCGCCTTTGTGCGCAGCCAGCACGGCCACGCGAAACTGAATTCGGTCAATGTTGCCGCGGCCAAAAGCGCGCCCGGCGTCGTGGCCGTTTACACCGGCGCGGACATCGCGGGCAAGATCGCGCTGATCCCCTGCGCCGCCGCCGCGCCCGACATGAAAAAGCCCGACTACCCGGTGCTCGCACTGGGCAAGGTCGCTTACGCCGGGCAGCCCATCGCCGCCATCGTCGCCATCGACAAATACAAAGCGCGCGACGCCGCCGAATTGATCGAAGTGGATTACGACCCGCTCGACGCCGTGACCGATTTGGAGGCGGCGGCCAGCGACAGCTTCGTCATTCACGAAGAACTCGGCACCAACGTCGGCTGGGTTTATAAAGCCGGTTCCGGCGACATTGACGCCGCCTTCGCGCAAGCCGACCGCATCGTCACGCAAAAAATCGTTCACCAGCGCCTGATCCCGTCGGCGATGGAAACGCGCGGCGTGCTGGCGCAATACTTCCCCGGCGAACAGCAACTCAATGTCTGGTCTTCGACACAGGTGCCGCACCTGCTGCGCACGACGCTGGCCGCGATGCTCGGCCATCCTGAAAACCGCCTGCGCGTCATTGCGCCCGAAGTCGGCGGCGGCTTCGGCAGCAAGCTGAACGTTTACGCCGAAGAGGCGCTGCTGCCCTGGATTGCGATGCAGTTGCGCAAGCCGGTGAAATGGATCGAGTCGCGCCGCGAAAACATGCTGGCGACGATTCACGGACGCGGCCAAACCGGCACCGTCGAAGTCGCGGTCAAAAACGACGGCACGCTGCTCGGGCTGCGCTACGACGTGATTTACGACCTGGGCGCTTACCTGCAACTGCTGACGCCCGCGATTCCCACGCTGACGGGCCTGATGCTGTCGGGCTGTTACAAGATTCCGGCGATTCAACTCAACTGCCGCCAGGTTTACACCAACAAGATGGCAACCGACGCCTATCGCGGCGCGGGCCGGCCCGAAGCGACTTATCTGGTCGAACGCGTGATGGATCGTATCGCTGATGAGTTAGGCATTGATCCCGTCGAGTTGCGTCGCAAGAACTTCCCGAAGCCGGAAGAGTTCCCCTTTGCGACGGCGGCGGGGCTGGTCTACGACACGGGCGATTACGAGAAGGCGCTTAACAAGGCACTGGCGATTGTGGATTACCCGAAGCTGCGCGCCGACCAGGCCGCCGCACGCGCGCAAGGCCGGCTGGTCGGCATCGGCGTTTCGACCTACGTCGAAATCTGCGCGGTCGGCCCTTCGAGCATGCTGCCCTGCGGCGGCTGGGACAGCGCGACGGTGCGCGTCGAACCCAGCGGCAAAGTCACCGTGCTGACCGGCGTTTCGCCGCATGGCCAGGGCGAAGAGACGGCCTTCGCGCAGATTGTCGGCGATATGCTGGGCGTGGATTTGAACGACGTGCTCGTGGTGCACGGCGACACCGACCGCGTGCAATATGGCATCGGCACCTTCGGCTCGCGCGGCCTCGCCATCGGCGGCACCGCTGTCGCCGTGGCGACCGAGCGCATCGTGAGCAAAGCCAAACGGCTCGCCGCGCACATGCTGCAAACCGACGAAAGCAGTCTGACCTTCGAGGACGGCAAATTCGTCGGCGCGCCGGACGACAAGTCCATGACGATTCAGGAAATCGCCTTCCACGCGCACCAGGCGCACAACATCCCCGCCGATTTCGAGCCGGGGCTGGTGGCGACCTATTTCTTCGAGCCGAAGAATTGCACCTTCCCCTTCGGCACGCACATCTGCGTGGCCGAAGTGGACAAGGAGACGGGCGAGATAACGATTCAACGCTACCTGGCGGTGGACGATTGCGGCAATCAGATCAATCCCCTGCTCGTCGCCGGCCAGATACACGGCGGCATCGCGCAAGGCATGGCGCAGGCTTTATTTGAAGAGGTGGTCTACGACGAGCACGGCCAGTTGCTGACCGGCGAGTTCATGGATTACGCCGTGCCGAAGGCCTTTCAACTGCCGAGCTTCGAGCTTGACCACACCGTCACGCCGACCGATGTGAACCCGCTCGGCGCGAAAGGCGTGGGCGAAGCCGGCACGATTGGCTCTACGCCCT
>JAYUCP010000374.1:0-4270 GCA_043740245.1 Acidobacteriota bacterium
CGCGCCATCAAATGGCTTTCGCGCGCACTGCCCACGGCCTTGCCGTCTTCCAGCACCGGCAATTGCGACAGACCACGCTCATTCATCAGCTTCAGCGCGTCACCGATCAAGGTGTCGGGCGAGATTGAAATCAGGCGCGGCTTCCCGGCGTGCAGCTTCGATTCGTTGAGTAAGCTCAGTGTCATGCGCTCCGGCCCCAGCAACTGTTTCTCCTTCAGCCATTCGTCTGAAAGGAACTTCGACAGATACCGCTCGCCCGTGTCGCACACAATGAAAACAATAATGTCGTTCTCGCCCGCCGACTCCGCCACTTTCAACGCGGCCCAGGCGTTCGTGCCCGTGCTGCCGCCGCAAAAGATGGCTTCCTCGCGGCACAGGCGGCGCGCGGTGCTGAATGAATCCCGGTCGGTCACGTTGATAATCTCGTCCACATATTTCAGATGCACATTTTCAGGAATCAACTCCTGCCCGATGCCTTCGACCAGATAGGGCGAAGCGCTCATCAGCTTGCCGGTTTCTTTGTAGGTCTTAAACACCGAACCCACCGGATCAGCGCCGATGATTTTGATGTTGGGGTTCTGCTCTTTCAGGTAACGCCCCGTCCCGCTGATGGTGCCGCCGGTGCCCAGGCCCGCGACGAAATGCGTGAGGCGGCCCTCGGTCGCTTCCCACAACTCCGGCCCGGTCGTCTTGAAATGCGTTTCGGGATTGGCCGGGTTGGCGTATTGATTGGTCAGAATGGCATTCGGCGTCTCACGCGCGATGCGGCGCGCCACGGTTACATAATGCTCCGGTGTGTCGGGCTTGGCCGCCGCCGAAACGACGATCACGTCGGCGCCGAGGCCTTTCAAATAGCGCGCCTTCTCCTGGCTGCTTTTCTCGGTCATCACGAACACGCAGCGGTAGCCTTTAATTGCCCCTGCCAACGCCAAACCAATACCCGTGTTGCCGCTGGTGGCTTCGACAATCGTGCCGCCCGGTTTCAGATCGCCCGCGCGCTCGGCGCGTTCGATCATCGCAATGCCGATGCGGTCTTTGACGCTGCCGCCGGGGTTGTACGATTCCATCTTCGCCAGCACGAGCGGCTTCAGGCCTTTGGTCAATTTGTTGAGTTTGACGAGCGGCGTGTTGCCGATCAATTCGAGCACGTTGTTTTTGTAATTCATTACTGCTCCGAAAATTCCCACCAGCGCGCCAGCTTCAACGCGAAGCCGTCGTGGCGCGATAGCCCAATTCCAACCCCTTCGTTGTTGTGTAGTACTTTGCCAGCATATTGGACTTCTCCCACGCAGGCAGCGTTTGCGGAGCGCGCACGTAGCTGAAAAAGCGCGTCGCCACTTGCCCGAAATGAGCCTCGTGGCCATCGCGGTATTTGTCGGGGAAGGTCACGCGCAACTTGTCCCCTTCGTCCACCGCCGCCACGCCGGGAAACTTGGCCTGCAACGCCGCGACTTTCCTTTGCAGCGCGGCCCAAATCGCCGCCTTGTCAACGGCGTTATTCGGGATCACGTGAATCGTGTGCTGTTGCGCCTGCCGCACTTCAACGCGCGACTTGGCGCCTTTGAACCAGGCCACGTGCGTGTCGCCGCCGCCCGCTGGCGCTTCGTAATTCCAGATCACATCCAGCTTGGCGTGCACACCGCGCAACGCATAGGTCAGCGAACCGTTGCAGAAATAGTCCAGCTTGTCGTCTTTCACATTCGGCGCGAGATAGGCCGGGTAATTCGCCTCGCCCGTCACACGCTTGAAATCATCCTTGGGGATCACCGTCGGCCAGCGTTTGCCGCTCAGCACATTGACATCTTTGCGATAGTCCAGCGCCTGCTCAGGGAAGACCATCCATTGCACCAAATCCACCAGATGCACGCCCACGTCAGCCACGCCTTCGCCTTGTTGTTTCACATCAAAGAACCACGCCGGGCGTATGTTGACCGCGCCCGACACGACTTTGTAAAGGTGGTGTAGGCTCTCCATATAAATCGCCGGATCGCTCTCAGAACCTTTCTGCATTGTGCCGAAAATGCCCGCGTCATTGATCAATTCGCGTTGCAGGATCGTCGTGATCTCCGACCGTTCGGTCATGATGTCGTAAGCGATTAGCTTCTTGGCCTCGGCGGTGTTGAGCGTCGCTTCCAGCTTGGCGAATTCACCGGCATTGATGATCCACGGTTTGTCTACCAGCGCGTTGATGCCGCCTTCGATGCTGGCCTTGATGCGATCAATCTTGCCGGCATTGCGGCCGGCGATGACGACGACGTTGCCCGGTTTCTCGCGTAACATACGCGCGAGCGGGTCGCCGCCCGTGTGAATCTCTAACTGCCATTGCGTCGGATTGGCCGCGCGCGTGTTGAAGCCGTTGATCCGTTTGAGATGTTCGTACAGATCGAAGCCGAGCGGCGCGTAAACGTGCACGGTTGGCGCAACGCCCGCCAGCATTTCTTTCTGCACGAGCCCCGCGTGAAAGTGCCCGGGGTCGAGCGTCATCAGGCGAATGTCGGACATAGCTTTGCCAGTGGATTTTTGTTGCGCGCTGGCGTGTAAGAGCACTGACGCCGCACTCAGCACGCAGCCAAGCGCAACGAGCCAAAAGAGCGCAGTTGCACGAAGTTTGTTTTTCATATTCGAGTTGGATGTACAGCAAGCTTTCCAGCTTGCTGCTGCCTGGTCAGCGGAGCCTTTCGTGTCGGCTACGCTGTTCGCTGAGCTAGCCTCAGCAACCTGCACACAGCCTCCCGCTACCGCTGCATCGGAATAAAATCCGGATCGTCCTGGTGCACGCGCTCCCACGTCAGGAAGTCGTAATAGCCGCAGCGATTCTCTTCCGGGTGCTCGCGGCAAGTGCGTGGGCGGTGTTCATAAACTGTGCAGCGCCGTTCAACGGGATCCAAGAAGCGGCAGGCGCTCTTGAAGATGTGATCCTTGCGGTGCCGCAGCACGCGCTGGCCACCCTCGTATTCGGGAACGAACTTCGTAAACTTCGCCTCGGCCGCTTCGTAGCTCAGGCTGAAGCGTTTCGCCAGCCGCTGAATATCGGCCTTGTTGACGCGAATCCAATCGTAGGTGCAGCAATACGCCGGACATTTGGCGCAGTCGTATTTCAAACGCGGTTTTTTCCCGTTGCCTTGCAAAACGGGGAGTTCTTTATTCGCCATAGTGTTTTGTTGTGAGTGCCTGCGGCAGCTTGATTGCAGTGTTGTGCTAACGCGGGACATACTTACCATCATCATCGGACATCGGCAATACTGGTTTCGCTCGGCGGCTTGATTTTCCTCAGTCGTGAGCCAAATGTTAAGGCTGGCACTATGAAATTCAGAATGTACGTGGATGAAGTCGGCAATCCGGATTTGGAAGGCTCGGACGATCCGAATCACCGTTTCCTCAGTTTGACAGGCGTCATCATTGGGTTGGAGCAGGTGGAACAAGTTGTTCATCCGCAAATGGAGGCGCTCAAGCGGCGTTTCTTTCGCTCTCATCCGGACGAGCCGGTCATTTTGCATCGCAAAGAACTGGTCAGTGCCAATCACCCCTTTGAGTCATTGCGTGATCCGCGCCAGCGGCAACGCTTCGACGCGGAGTTGCTCAGCTTACTTGAGGCTTGGGAATACAGTGTGATTTCGGTCTGCCTCGACAAGAAACGGCATCGGGAGACCTATACAGTTTGGCGCTATGACCCTTATCACTATTGCATGGCGTTGTTGCTGGAACGTTATGCCTTGCTGCTTCAGCGCCACGGCAGCCAGGGCGATGTGCTGGCCGAGTCGCGGGGCGGCCAGGAAGACCGGCGGTTGAAACAGTCGTT
Organism: Acidobacteriota bacterium; assembly: GCA_043740245.1. Lineage (GTDB taxonomy): Bacteria > Acidobacteriota > Blastocatellia > RBC074 > RBC074 > JACPYM01. The sequence continues at coordinate 3,800 of JAYUCP010000374.1, forward strand.
CGCCAGATTGTGGGAGCAGGGCACCGATTTCGTCGCGCCCGCGCTCTTGCAGGCTTCGTTGACCAGCAAACAATTAAAGGTCAAACCGAAGGCTAACAATGTGGCGGGGTTGCAGCTTGCCGACCTGCTGGCGCTGCCGAGCCGCAATGAGATATTGCAGGAGCGTGGGTTGTTGACTAAACGTCTCGCGCCGTTTGTGGAAACGATCATTGATGTGCTGCAACACAAATACAATCGCGTGGGCGGACGCATCGTGGGAAAGAAATTTATCTGACTCGATTTGATCAAAAGAAAAGGCCCTTGCGGGCCTCGATGGCTTAAGCCATCCACCTCCAGATTACTGGATTGCCTGATTATTACTTGCATGTGATACCACTTGCAAGTAACAGCACTTGCAAACTGAATTCTGGCGACTGTGCAATAGCTGAAAATGAGCAACACAAGTTGGAACCCCAAACACTGGGCCGGCCT
>JAYUCP010000375.1:0-10321 GCA_043740245.1 Acidobacteriota bacterium
CACTGCCACTGAACTTTTACAGAAGCAGGCCGCTAATTGGCGGTCGTCTAGTGGATTTTTTTTGCCTTGCTCACAAAGGGGCAGGGCTTCTGAGGAGAAACGTATGGAACTCGGCAATTTTTCAGTGAGTTTGACGGTGAAGGACATCAATGCCTCGAAGGACTTTTACGAGAAGCTCGGTTTCAAGGTCTTCATGGGAAACATTGCCCAGCACTGGCTGATTCTGAAAAACGGAAACCACGTAATCGGGCTTTTCCAGGGAATGTTCGAGCGGAACACGCTGACCTTCAATCCTGGCTGGGACAGTAATGCCCAGAAGCTGGAGACCTTCACAGATGTGCGCGAACTACAAAAGCAGTTGAAAGCGCAAGGCGTGAAGCTAGTGACCGAGGCTGACGAGAATACGAAGGGCCCCGCCAGTTTTATGGTGCTGGACCCCGACGGCAACCCAATCCTGATTGATCAACACGTTTGAGCGGTAAAGCGCTGGGCTCATGTACAAATTGTGTGGCGACGTGCGAGCATCGCATCAACTTGAAACGGATTTCCACGGCTTTCATTGGTCAGCTTGTCCGACAGCCAAAGCACGAATCCTGTACATGAGCCAATAGTTGTAGGTCCAGCTTTGCTTTGCTTGACTTGGCTTGCACCAAAACCACCCTCACCGCGAACACCCGATGCCGCATTTCGCCAAAAATACCAACCCAACGCAGGCGCGTCAGGCAGTGCTTCGGCTGCTTTACGCCCTCGCCGTCATCACTTATCTCGACCGCGTCTGCATCTCCGCCGCCGCGCCCGCCATTACGGCGGAATTCAATTTCACGCCGACGCAGATGGGTTACATCTTCAGCGCGTTCACGGTGGCTTACGCCGCGTTTGAAATTCCGAGCGGCTGGCTGGGCGACCGGTTTGGGACGCGGCTGGCGTTGACGCGCATCGTGCTGTGTTGGTCGGCGTTCACGGCATTGACCGGCGCGACGACAGGCTTCTGGTCATTGGCGAGCGTGCGCTTCCTCTTTGGCGCGGGCGAGGCGGGCGCGTTCCCGAACATTGCGCGCAGTGTGGCCGATTGGCTGCCGCAGTCGGAACAAGGGCGCGGGATGAGCATGTCGTTTCGCGGCCTGGCGACGGGCGCGGCGTTGAGCGCGCCGCTGGTGCTGACCTTGCAGAAGTGGCAGGGCTGGCGCTGGACGTTTGTCGAATTCGGCTTGCTGGGCGCGGCGTGGGCATTGATTTGGTATCGCTGGTTCCGCGATAGGCCGGAAGAGCATCCGGCGGTGAATGCCGCCGAAATCGCGCTGATTCGCGCGGGCACGACAGAACAGCATTCGCCAACACACCACGTGCCGTGGCGCGCGCTGTTCACCAGCCGCAATCTGTGGACGATTTGCCTGATGTATTTCGCCTACGCCTACAGCCTGTATTTTTACCTGACGTGGTTGCCGACCTATCTGATCAAAGCGCGCGGCTTCCCTGCCGACAACGCGAAATGGTACGCCGCCTTGCCGTGGGTGTTGAGCATCGGCACGTTTTGGTTTGGCGGTTGGCTGACCGACCGACTGGCGCGCACGCACGGGTTGAAGATTGCGCGCTGTGGCGTGGGCGCGTGCGGCTACGGATTGAGCGGCCTGTTATTGCTGGCCGTGCCGCAGGTTGAGAATCGCGTCTGGGCGGCGGTCTTGCTGGCGTTGGCGCTGTGTTGCCAGTCGGCCACGATCAGCGCGGCTTGGTCGGTGTGTTTGGATGTCGGGCGGCGCAATGCCGGCGTGGTGACGGGTTTTATGAATTCATTCGGCAACATCGGCGGAGCAATTGCGCCGCTGGTGGTGGGCTATGTGGTGGAGAAGTTCAATTCGTGGGCGCTGCCGTTTTATGTGATGGCCGCTGTTTTCGCGGTGGGCGCGGTGATGTGGTTGTTGGTTGACCCGTACAAGTCGGTGTTGGAAACCACCGGAGAAATGTTAGCCGCAGATGAACGCTGAGAAACGCAGATGAATGCATTTCGCCGGTCACGTTCATCCGCGTTTTTCTGCGTTCATCTGCGGCAAGAGCGCGGCCTTTATCCAATCTCTTTCGCGCAAGCTGGCGCGCTTGACTTTGCTTAGCCTGCGCGCGAAGCTGCGCGCGTTCGTCACTCTCCCGCTCGTATTGCAAATTCTTTGGCGTGACTCTCACGCACGCCTTTAGCTGGATAGCTCGCGCCCTTGGCACTGCCAGGGCCTCTTCAACAAGGAGCAGCCAGAGTATGTCCGATAAAATCATCGTCACAAACGTTTCCGCTTTGCGCAAAAAATACGGCAAGGGCCTGACCAAGATTCAAACGGCCTGGAAGAAGCTGATTGCCGCTGACAAGCTGCGCGGCTTCAAGACACGCGTCATTGCGCTCGATAGCGCGGCGGCCATGAAGAAATTCAAGGTTGCTGCCGTGACTGACGCGGCGCATGCGAAACAGAACAAGCAGGCCATTGACGCCATCTATCGGGCCCTGCTACCCGAATACCTGTTGATCCTGGGCGCGGTGGATGTCGTGCCGCATCAGGATTTGCTCAATCCGGTGTTTGATGGCGACAACGATCCCGACAAGTTCGCCTACGGTGATCTGCCGTATGCCTGCGATGCGCCTTACAGCCAGCAGGTGCAGGATTTCATCGGGCCGACGCGCGTGGTGGGTCGCTTGCCCGATCTCACGGGCGGCAAAGACCCGGCCTATCTGGTTGGCTTGCTGGCGACGGCGGCGGCGGCGGGGCAACTGCCTGCCAGCGAATATCAGGCGCATTTGGGCGTGAGCGCCAAGGTTTGGGAGAAGTCCACCAAGCTGAGTCTGACGAACATGTTTGGCGCCAGCGCCGACACCCGCACGGTGCCGACGCAGGGGCCAAACTGGACGGACGCGCAACTCAAACGGCGCACGCATTTCATCAACTGTCACGGCGCACAAGCCGATGCGTTCTTTTACGGCCAATCCGGCAACAAATTTCCCCAAGCTCACAGCGCCAGTTACATCGCGGGCAAACTCAGCGAAGGCACGGTCGCGGCGATGGAATGCTGTTATGGCGCGGAGTTGTATGATCCGGCGCTGCTCGATCCGCCACAGATGCCCATCTGCAACACCTATCTGGATAGCAAGGCTTACGGCTATTTGGGCAGCACCACGATTGCCTACGGCCCGGCGGAAGGCAACGGCGCGGCGGATTTGCTTTGCCAATTCTTTTTGAAGCACGTGCTGCAAGGCTCCTCGCTCGGACGCGCGGCGTTGGAGGCAAGGCAAGAGTTTGCCTCGCACGCGCCCGCGCTCGATCCGGTAGATTTGAAAACGCTGGCGCAATTCAATCTGCTAGGCGATCCGTCCTTGCATCCGGTCGCAGTGGAAACGCCCAAACGTACGATGGCTAGGGGCCTCAGTGCGCATGGCCTGCGGGATGAGCGGATTGACCGGCGCCAACAATTGGCGCAACGCGGCGCCTGGTTGACGCAAAACCAAGCGGTCGCGCGCCCACTCGCGGCCCCCAAGGCGACAACGCGGGGGATCAAGGCCAAGGCGGCGCCTGCCAGCGGCAGCACTACACAACTCAATAAGCTGATAGTGTCTGAGAAACTTGAATCCGTTTCGACATTCAGCTTCGAGGTCGCGCCCAAAGTGCAGCCGAAGACGCGCGCGCTGTCCAAGGAGACAAGCACGGCGGTGCGGATGCACGTATTGTTAGGCAAGCGCAAGACTGCTCAGTCATCGGCAGGGTTAAAACCGACCGTGGCATTGGTGACCAAAGAGGTCAATGGCAAAGTGGTTTCGTATCGCGAACTGCTCGCCAAATAGCCAGCGCGCGGCGGCAGAGGTAGAGCAATGCGTTTCACCGGACACGTCATCAAAAAGCCTTTCGCCGTTGGCTCAAAAAGCGAGCGCGCCGCCGTGCTGCTGGCGACGAATGAGGGTGAATACGTGTTGCGGCGGCAAGGCGGCAATCCTTTTCACGATGAAACCTTGGAGCAACTCGTTGGCAAGCGGATTGTTGCCGAAGGCGTACTGACCGGTTACACCTTGCTGCTTTCGAGTTGGGAAGCAGCGGCTGAAAAATAAAACGCCTGTTGTTTGCGCCATATCCAACACCGGCGCAAACAACAGGCTTCTCTTTTCGGCGCTACCAATCCGGCTACTTTTGCAGCACCAGATTGAACGGCTCGTGCGGATGCTTCTTCAGCAACTCTTCCGCGCGGGCTTTTTGTTTTTCGTTCGGCTTCACGTCCGGTTCGCGCCAGAGGTTCGCCAGCAAATACTCTTTGTCCTTGGTCAACTCGCCCGGCGTGTAAACGGCCCACTCAAAATTGTGGCCGTGCTGGATCGCATCGGTCGGGCAGGCGTCCACGCAAAAGCCGCAGAGGATGCAACGCCCGTAATCAATCTGATAAATCTTGGCGTAGCGGTGATCCTGCCCGGTACGCTCTGCATACGGGCGCGGGTCTTCGGCGCCTTCGATGTAGATGGCGTCCGCCGGACAGGCCGCCGCGCAGAGGAAGCACGAGACGCAGAGTTCCTTGCCGTTCTCGTCCACGCCCAGATAGTGCTCGCCGCGGAAGCGTTGGAAGATTTGCACCGGCTCGTCGGGATAACTGATCGTATCCTTTTTGCCGGGAATGTGGCTGAGCGTCACGCCCATGCCTTGCGCAGTTGATTTCGCCACATAGGCGATCTCTTTGACGGTGTTGATGATTTCAGAAAGAAAAGACATAGGGTAAAAGGATGAGGGATGAAGGATGAAGGATGAACCGGAAAAGGATGATTCCAACTTCATCCTTCATCCTTCATCCCTCATCCTTCCCTTAGTTGATCGTCCAGGTTTCGCCAGCGTGCAACAGCTTGTGCAAATCGCCGGGGCCTTTTTTGGCGACGGCCGTTGCGATTTGACCGGCCAACATTTCTTCGTAAGTCGGGCGCAACACCTGCCGCAGGACACCCATCGGCACCGGGTAATCAGGATACTGAAAGCGCCCCAGGATATAGGCCAGATAGCTGCGCGCCGAGTTTTCATCGTGCACCAGCAGATCGTCGGTGGTTATGCCGTTTTCGCCGACAGTGACGACTTCGGCTCCCATAGTTTGCGTGTTGAGGCGGATACCCTGCTGCTTGTTTTTGCCAAACAGCAACGGTTTGCCGTGTTCGAGATAAAGCAGACGGTCGTCGCGCACTTCGCGTTCGGTGAAGGATTTGAAAGCGCCATCGTTGAAGATGTTGCAATTCTGATAAACCTCCAGGAAGCCCGAACCTTTGTGCTTCGCCAGCCGCTCGACCATCATCCCCAGGTGTTTCGGATCAACGTCCATCGAACGTCCGATGAAGGTCGCTTCGGCGGCGAGCCCGATGCTCAGCGGGTTGAGCGGATAATCAATCGTGCCCATCGGCGCGGACTTGTTGATCTTGCCCAGTTCCGAAGTCGGCGAGTATTGGCCCTTGGTCAACCCATAGATGCGATTGTTGAAGAGGATGATCTTCAAATCAACATTGCGGCGCAGCGCGTGGATGAAATGATTGCCGCCAATCGAGAGCGCGTCGCCGTCGCCGGTGATCACCCAGACTTGCAGGTCGGGATTCGCGGTCTTGACGCCCGTCGCGAAGGCCGGCGCGCGCCCATGAATCGTGTGGAAGCCGTAGGTGTTCATGTAATACGGGAAGCGGCTCGAACAGCCGATGCCCGAAACAAAGACGATCTTTTCGCGGTCAATGCCGAGTTCCGGCATGACCTTTTGCACCTGGGCCAGGATCGAATAATCGCCGCAGCCCGGACACCAGCGGACTTCCTGATTGGTGACGAAATCCTGGCGCGTCAGTTTGACGTGTCCATTGGCGCCATTTGTTTTTCCGTTTTCACTCATCGTGCTTTCCTTTTTATGACGAATTGCGATTACGCTATCGCTCTATGAGAACAAATCATCCACTGGCATGCGCCAGCCAGACACCGCCGGTTCCGCGTCGGCTATCTCGCCGCGTTTGAAAATGCGCGGGTGTTCGGGATCATCGGCGGAATAAGCCTTGATGACGTCTTCGGCCAGTAAATCCACATCCCAAACCAGCAGTGTCCCGGCGACAAAATAGTCGGCGCGCTTTTGTTTCATCTCGCGCTCAGCCGCCGGTCCGTAATCGTTTTCGCTGCGCACCTCAACCGCAAAGGCCGGCGCGCCGTTGATGAACTTCATACCCGCCGGAGGCCGGAAGTGAAAGGCCGCGTCCGGGCTGAAAGCGGTGCGATTCGGTAAAGTGACGCCGTAAGCAACATTGTCAGGTGTGGCGCGTCCGCCCGTCACTTGCCGCTCGTGCTGGCGCAAACTGATATAAATCGAGCCACTCGCACGTCCAGGGTCTTCACCGGTTGGGGGCATAAGGACAATCCTCCCATTCACAATCTCGGCCTTTCCTTCAACCTGGTAAAGGTCTTCGATTCTGGCTTGTCTTACTTGCGGCTGTGCTGCCATCGCCATACCTCAATTACAAATGCTCTTTGATTTTCTTGACCAGTTCCGAAACCTTGAACGGCTTGCCTTTCACCTTCGTGAAGCTGACCGCATCCACTAAAAACTTCGCGCGAATCAACAGCGCCAACTGCCCCAGGTTCATTTCGGGAATGATGACGGTCTCGAAATTTTTGAGCACCGCGCCCAGGTTCGCCGGGAACGGGTTCAGGTAGCGCAGATGCGCGCTCGATACGCTCGCGCCCTCTTCGCGCAACTGTTCGACCGCCGTGGTAATCGCGCCGTAGGTCGAACCCCAGCCGAGCACGAGCACCTTGCCTTGCGGGTCGCCGTAAACTTCGAGCGCCGGAATGTCCTGCGCCATGCGGTCAATCTTTTCCTGGCGCAAGCGCACCATGAAATCGTGATTGTCCGGTTCGTAATTGATGGTGCCCGTGATGTGCTGTTTCTCGATGCCGCCGATGCGGTGTTCCAAGCCCGGCGTGCCCGGCACCGCCCACGGACGCGAGAGCGTCTTTTCATCGCGTGAATACGGGAAGAAGCCTTCTGCTTCGGTGCGGAACGTAACCTTCATTTCGGGCAAGTCTTCGATATTCGGAATCAACCATGGCTCCGAACCATTCGCCAAATAACCATCGGACAGGAAAAACACTGGCGACATGTATTTCGTCGCCAGCCGCACCGCCTCGACCGCCATTGTGAAGCATTCGCCCGGTGTTGACGGCGCGACGATGGCGACCGGCGATTCGCTGTTGCGCCCGAACATCGCTTGCAACAAGTCGGCCTGTTCGGTCTTTGTCGGCAAACCGGTCGAGGGGCCGCCGCGTTGCACGTCAATAATGACGAGCGGCAGTTCGGTCATCACCGCCAAGCCAATCGCTTCGGATTTCAAACAGACGCCGGGGCCGCTGGTGCCGGTCAGGCCGATGTGGCCGGTGAAGGCTGCGCCGATGGCCGCGCCGATGGCCGCGATCTCGTCTTCGGCCTGGAAGGTTTTGACGCCGAAATTTTTATGCTTCGACAATTCGTGCAACACGTCCGACGCGGGCGTGATCGGGTAGCTGCCATAAAACAGCGGGCGTCCGGTCAATTGCGCGGCGGTGACGAAACCAATCGCGGTGGCTTCGTTGCCGGTGATGTTGCGGTACTTGCCCGGCTTGATCGCGGCTTTGCTGACGCGATAGTGCGTGGTGAAAATCTCGGTCGTGTCGGCGTAGTTAAAGCCCGCCTTCAAGGCCATCAAATTGGCTTCGGCGATTTCGGGCTTGTTGCCAAACTTCGCATCAATCCACTTGACCGTGGCGTCGAGCGGCCGGTCGTAGAGGCAGTACATCAGGCCCAGCGCATAAAAGTTTTTGCAACGCTCGCGCTGCTTGAAGGGCAGCTTCGATTCTTCCAGCGACTTGAGCGTCAACTGCGTGATCGGCAGTTTGAATAGGCGATAGCCGCTCAAGCTGCCGTCATCCAGCGGATTCGACTTGATGCTGGCTTTCTTGAAATTGCTGTCGGTGAATTCGTCGGTGTTGACCAGCAGGATGCCGCCGGGCAGCAGATCGGCCAGGTTAGTCTTGAGCGCCGCCGGATTCATGGCGACGAGCACATCCGGCTCATCGCCCGGCGTGCGAATATCGCGGCTGCTGAAATTCAACTGGAAGCCCGACACGCCCGGCAGGCTGCCTTGCGGCGCGCGAATCTCCGCCGGGAAATCGGGCAGCGTCGAAATATCGTTGCCCAGGATGGCCGACGTCGCGGTGAATTGCGTCCCGGTCAATTGCATGCCGTCGCCCGAATCGCCGCAAAAACGAATCGTGACGGTTTCCAACTCTTCGATCTGGTGAATCGTTTGTTTGCTCTCTTCAATCGTCGTGGTAGACATTTACGAACCTACTCCATTCCGTGAGGCACAATCCGCCGCCTGCTCGGCCTTGTTCAATCAAGGGTTCAGCAGCACTGTGAACTGCGCTTAGCTTGCGTTGATGATTGCGAAATGAGCGGCGATTATCGCACTGTTCGCGCCCGCTGCGCGTTTATCGGACTATAAAATTTACTCGATGATTTAGCGAACCGCCGGAATCATAACAGCGCCTCGTCCATCTGTCATCTCATAGCCCCGATTTCACCTGTTTCAGATTTAGCCTCACAGCCGCACCCGCCAAAACGTCTGCCCGTCTTCAAACACCGGCGCGATGCGTTGCCGTTGCGCCGGGGCCGCGCAGTGGCGCATCAAGTCGTAAATGTCGTGCAACAACGCTTCGGCCTGCGCGCAGTAAGAATGCGACATTGCCGCGCGAAGGCCAACCGAAAAAGGCTGTCGCAGGCGCTTTCAAATTGTTGCCAATCTGCGCCGCCCGCAACGCCTCACTGGGTTCCCTAAACAAAGGCTAGAACGGTAAGATGTGCGGGCAGTTCACCCGCGCCCGTGCTATCGCCGGGCGTACAACGATAACCAAACAGAGAGAGGGTCGCCGCAATGGCACAAACCCCCAACCCATTTACCAATCGCGGCCCGGTCACGAACCCGGAAGATTTCTTCGGTCGCAAGGACGAACTGGCGACGATTTTCTCGCGCCTGCATTCGCTGCAATGCATCTCCATTGTTGGCGAGCGGCGCATCGGTAAATCTTCGCTGCTCTACCAACTCACACAGATTGGCGCGGCGGAGCTGGCTGATCGGCGCTACAGGTTCATCTATTGCAGCTTGCAGGACGCGCATTACCAGACGTTGCCGGGCTTTTGCGCGACCATTTTGCGCAAGCTGGGAATGGAAGCTGACGCCATCGCAGCCAACCAATCAGCGGCGGACAATTTGATTGCCTTCACCGACCTGTTGGAAGCTGCGTCCGCGCGTGACGAACGCTTGGTCATTTGCCTGGATGAATTTGAAGAAACGTTCAAACGTCCCGCTGAGTTCGGCAATGGCTTCTTTGAGCATTTGCGCTCACAACTCGAATTGAACAAGTTTGTTTTCGTGACTGCTTCGCGCGAGCCGTTGCAGAAGCTGCGGCTGGACGGCAAACTGACTTCGCCCTTCGACAACATTTTTACCAAAGTCGAGTTGGGCGATTTCACCGACGAAGAGGCCGCCGAGTTCATCGCGCATTACGACGCGCAGGTACTTTTCACAGACGCCGAGAAACGCTTCATCGCCTCGTATTTCGAGTTGCACCCCTTGCGGCTGCGCATCCTCTGCGATCAGGTGCTGACCAACCGGCGGCGGCAATGGGATGATTGGGCGTTGGCCGAAGCGTTGGGCCGGGCTTACGGCGATTTCTTTCCCGACCGGGCGGACGAATACAAGGCGCTGGCGAAGCGGACGGTGAGCGTGGAGAGCATTGGCAAATGGTTGGGGCTGATCAAACAGGCGCGTGATTTGTTCACGGGCAAAGGCGCCGAGAAGAGTTGAACGCGCAAAGCGAGGTAACACGATGATGCAAACAAGCAAGGCAATTCAGGTAGATCAAATCACGCCCGAAGTCTGGGCTTCGTTGATAGCCCAAGCCGCCCTCGCGCCCATCCGCGTCGCCGCCGGCAACGGCGCGACCTTCGTCATCCAGACGGATAGCAATTACCAGCAGCTTTTGGCCGACCTTGATTTGGCTGAGGCGCGCAAAGGCATTGAAGAAGGGCGTCAGGACAAAGCCGCCGGGCGCACGCAATCGGTCAAAGAGGCGTTTGCCGAAGTGCGGGCCAAGTTAGTTTTGACGGCAATGGAGCAGGGACAACACCAGCCGCAGCCGCTCTCTTCAGCCGCGTAGCGGCGATTGATTTTAGCCGTGTCCTTTAGGGCACGGATGGCGCGGCACAAACGGCCCTGAGTCGCGTAGCGACGGTTGAAACTGGCGGACAGTCGCGCACCAGTTTC
>JAYUCP010000376.1:0-26200 GCA_043740245.1 Acidobacteriota bacterium
AAAGTCGGCGACATTGACGGCCCCTTCCGCGACGGCAAAAGCTGGTATTTGATGAAGGTCACCGAGCAGCGCGAAGTACCTTTTGAGCAGATGAAGGCCACCTTGCGCGCGGGCGTCTCGAACCGCAAGGCCTATGGCGAAGCTTCAAAATTCGCCGACAAAGCCTATGAGAAGGCGACCCAATACAAAGATCTGCGCAAAGCGGCGGACGAGATTGCCAAGGAAATGAAAACCAGCGCCGACAAGCTGCTCAAGTCCACGCCCTATTTCAAGAACGGCGACACGCTGCCCAGCATCGGCAGCAGCCCGCAATTTGAAGAGGCCGTGGGCACGCTCAAGAAAGGCGAGATCGGCGACAAGGTCGGCATCACCGGCGGGCTGGCCGTGCCGCAAGCGACGGACATTCTCGAAAAAGGCACGCAGTTGAGTTTCGAGCAGGCGCGCAATCAGGTCGAGAACAAATTGCGCCAGGAAAAAGAACCCAACCTCGCGCTGGCCAAAGCGCAGGAACTCATCGCCAAAGCCAAATCTGCGGCTGAGTTTCAAACGCTGGCCAAAGCCGCCGGGTTGGAAGTCAAAACCGATACCAACTTCAACAACGTAACCTTCCCCGGCCAATCGGCGGGCGGCTTGCAAACCAGCCAGCAGGCGCGCAATGCCCTCTTCGCGCTGAAAGAAGGCGAGATTGTCAAAGCTCCGATCAAATATGGCGCGGCGGGTTACATCGTCTTCGCCGCCACCAAACGCACCGAAGCCGACTTGTCCAAACTGGCCGCCTCACGCGAAGACATTCGCCAACGGCTGGTCAGCGAACGCCAGGGCCTGGCTTACGACGCGTACATCAAAGCGGCGCGCAAACGTTATGAAGACGCGGGCAAGATCAAGGTCTATCAGGATCGCATTGATAGCTTCATCGCAGCGCAGCAATAACCTGATTGCAGATTGCAGATTGCGGATTTTTTGCAATTCACACTGCAAGCACCCTGAAAAGAGAAAGGCCGGAAAGTTTGTCACAAGCTTTCCGGCCTTTCTCTTTTCCACCAATCCGCAATCCTATCCGTTCGGCCTGAACTCGGCTGGGTCTATCCAATCACGTTGAGAAAATCAGGCTGTAGATGGTCAAAGTCTTTGTCCGTTGTGACCAGCGTTGCGGCCATTACATTGGCGGCGGCGGCAAGCCAGGCATCGTTCTTCCCCATTGAGTGCCCAACGGATTCGCTGTAGGCGTCAAGCACCGCGTAAGCCTCGAATACGTCTTCCCGATCTACCGGAACCCGCGAAAAATACTGCACCAGATAACGTGCTTGGCTGGTCTTGCGCTTCCCCCATTTCCATTGCCCATTTCCATTGATTGATAAGTGAACGAAGCTCGCCTTCGGTTACCACGCTGATCAATGGACGCGGGTCGGCCAGCAGCGGCCGATAAGTTTGCCTGACGTGAGCGCCCAGCCGGGATTCGCGGACAAGGTGAACAAGAATATTGGTGTCGAACAGAATAAGCTTGCTCATCAGCTTAAGCGCTCAAGGGCTTCATACACTTCTGCTTCCGTCTCGTTTCCCCGCAGGCGCGGCAGCATGTCAAAGAGGGTTTTTCCGGCGGGAAGGGGCAATGGTTCAGGCGTCCCCAGCATAACTCTTTCGCGCATTGCCGCGCGTTCAGCGGGAGTACGGCTCTTCATTCTGGCGATGGCGCGACTCAAAACCTCCGGATCAAAATCGTCACCGCGTGCGCCATTGCTTGGCGCAACCGCCGTCTGGCCGCCCCAATCTTTTTGCAGCAACGCCAGCAGATAAGCGTCCGGAGCCAGCCCCTTTTGCGCGGCGGCTGCCACCAGTTTCTGTTCAACTTCAAGCGGAAAGGTCACTGTCATTGTTATCACCTCCAAAGTCTGGGCGAATCGTAGCAACTTTTTGTGTAGGCGGAAATCGCCCTCACTCCGCCCCGTGACACTTCTTAAACTTCTTCCCCGATCCGCACGGGCAAGGGTCGTTGCGTCCGATCTTGCCGGGGCTTAGCACCGCGCCTTTGGCCGAGACTTCGTAACCGGCAGGCGCTTCGGGTTCGCCGTCCAAGCTCCACGGCTCGGGCGCATTGGCGGGCGGTTTGGAGCCGGGCTCCCAATAAAGCTGCTCCGGCTCGGCGGCTTCGCGCTGCCAACGTTCCTGGCGTTCGGCTTGCGCTACGGGCTGATAAAAATCCAGCAGCTCGAATTCGAAATCATCGTGGTGGTGGTGGTCGGGCTGATCCAGTGAGGCGACGAATTGACTGAAGGGGCCCAGCATCTTGCGGCTGACGGCGTTGCGGTCATAGGCCGAACGCAAGGCACGCAAGCCGCGCTTGCGATCAAGATAGACCAGACTATTGGCCGCCATCGTCAGGAACAGGACATCGTTTTCCTGCCGGTCGGTGTAATGCTTGCTCAAAAAGCCAAAGACCGGCTCGCGCAAATCAGCGTGCGCGTGGCCCAGCCGCGCCAGCGCCGCCGCCGCTTTGTAACGGGCCTGCGCGTAATCCTGATTGTCTTTGTAACCGTGCTGTTCACGCTCGATGAAATCCATCAGCGGCTTGGCGATGGGTTTGCCAAAGGCGGCCAGAAAGGCTGGCAACGTGCCCATCACCCATTCGCTGTCGGCGTAAAAAACATCCATCAGCTTGTCCAGCACCAGCGGAATGTCTGCGGTTTTGCCGTGCAAGGCCAGGATCGTCCAGGCGTGATAGATGATCCAGTAATCGCCGCCCTTCCCTTCATACCAGTAATCTTCGTTGTGCAAATACTGGCGCAGTTGCGGCAAGGCTTCGTCGCCACGCTTCACCAATTCCCGGATGTGCGCGACGGTGACGCGGTCTTCCTCTTTGAACAGCAACTCCAGCAATTCCGCCGTCGGCAGCGCAGCGTAATCGAACATCGTCAAGCTCCAAGCAATGATAAAAGTCCTGATTTAGCGGGCATCTTCGCATCGCCACCAATAAATGTCGAGCGGCGAAAGTGTGCTATATTCGCTGCGGCAAGCGGCCCCAACAGGCCACTCAATTTTCATTCAAATCGAAACTGCTCGGCCCTGGGAGCGCAGTCCTTCCAGGCGGCGGGACGTGGCGACGCACCCCTAGGTTTTCCGTAGCAGCTTCCGGCCAAGGCCCGCAGGCTGGAAGCACTGCGCTCCCAGGGCTGAGTGGTTATTTCAATTCGTCATCAACTCTGCGAGGTGTTATGGACAGAGAAGTCAACGAACTCGAAAAAGCGCTCGAACAAATCTGGGACATCGCGGTCAACAAATTCGGCCTCGACCCTTACCCCACCAAATTTGAAATCGTCCCGGCCAGCGTGATGTACGAAGTCGGCTCTTACGCGCTGCCGGGCCGCTATTCGCACTGGACCTTCGGCAAGGCCTATCACCGCATGAAGACGATGTACGATTTCGGCCTGGCGAAAATCTACGAAGTCGTCATCAATTCAAATCCGTCCTACGCCTTCCTGCTCGAAAACAACTCGCTGTTGCAAAACAAGCTGGTCATCGCGCACGTGCTGGGCCACGTGGACTTTTTCAAGCACAACGCCTATTTCGCGCCCACCAACCGCCGCATGGTGGATGACGCCGCCTTGCACGCGCGCCGCATCAACGAATACGAATTCAAATACGGCCGCAAAACCGTCGAAGACTTCCTCGACGCCGTGCTCTCGATCGAAGAGCACATTGACCCGGACTTTTACATCAAAAAGAACCGCCGGCCGCTCGACAAAGACAAAGAGGAAGAGCCTATTGCTTCAAATAAACCAGCCGGGGCTTACGACGATTTGCGTACCACCGAAGAGCGCGAAAGCGCCGAACGCAAAGCCAAACTCGACGCCTTGGCCGAAAGCCAGCAACCCGAAAAAGATTTGCTCTGGTACATCATGCAACACTCGCCCAGTTTGCAGCCCTGGCAGCGCGACGTGCTGAGTATGATTCACGACGAGATGTTGTATTTCGTGCCGCAGATGCAAACCAAGATCATGAACGAGGGTTGGGCGTGCGCCGTGGGCGATTCGTTGCTGGCGACGGAAAATGGTTTTCTGCGTTTCGACGAGTTGTATCAGGCGCGCGAGCAAATCCGCGTTGCCAGCGGCGGGCCCAACGAACTGCATTGGATCACCGATTTTCACCGCGAAAAACAAGTGCCCACACTCCGTCTGCGCACGCGCCGCGGCTTCACCATCGAAGGCGCTGAAAAGCATCGCGTGCAGTTGGCGGATGGAAGCTGGGCCTATCTGCGCGATGTGGCAACAGGCGCGCAAGTGCAACTGGCGCACGCCACCAACATCTGGCCCACGCAAAAGCAAAGCCTGAATTTCACCGCCACACCACCCAGCGCAACCTTGCACGACGTTGCCGGCCTGGCCGGCGTTTCTTACGCCACGGCCTTTCGCCATCTGCACGCCACGCATCAATCGCGTAGCGCGGCTGCGCTCGATACGGCGTTCGCCGCGGCGGCTTACACGCCGGGCCGCACGGCCAGAGTGTTGCCGACGCGCGCGGCGTTGCATTTGCCAACCGAGTTGAACGAAGAACTCGCCTGGTTTCTCGGCTACTTCATCGGCGATGGCAATCTGACGAAATCGGGCCTCGGCCTGACCACGGGCGATGAAGAGTTGGCCGAGCGGCTGGCCGCATTCCTCGCTGCTACCTTCGGCTTGCAGGCTTCGCTCAAACTCGATGAAAGCGGCGGCCACCGCCGTTGGCGCGTCGTGGCCCATTCACGCGAGCTTTGGAAACTGCTCGAAACGGTCGGCATCAAGCTGACAGACCGCGCCCGCGAAAAGAAAATCCCCGCGCTGATTCTGCGTTCGCCGAAGAGCGTGATGTCGGCCTTTTTGCGCGGCTATTTTGACGTTGATGCCTACGCCGGCCCGGCAGCCATCAGGCTCTCTTCGGCCAGCCGGGAGTTGCTCAACACGGTGCAAATCGTGCTGCTCAATTACGGCATCCTGTCGCGCCAGCGCGAACACCCGCACGACATTCGGCAATTGGAAATCGGCGGCACTTCCGCCGCGCGCTTCCTCACCGACATCGGTTTCAGTCTGACGCGCAAACAAACGGCGTTGCGCGCGCACATCGAAAACCACCGCTGGTTCCGGCGCGAAGAGCTGACCGACGAAGTTATCGCCATCGAACACGGCCGCGCCGATGTTTACGACATTACGGTAGACGCCGCGCACGCCTACGTCGCCAACGGCTTCGTCAATCACAATTCTTTTTGGCATTCACGCCTCATGCGCGAACTCGACCTGCCCACCGAAGAGCATCTCGAATTCGCCGAACTGCACGCGGGCGTCGTCTCGCCGCATCGCGGGCAACTTAATCCTTACTACATCGGCTACAAAATTCTCGAAGACATCGAAAAACGCTGGGACAACCCCACGGTAGAAGAACGCGAAAAGCTCGGCAGACAACCCGGCCAAGGCCGCGCCAAGTTATTCGAGGTGCGCGAAACCGAAAACGACATTTCCTTCCTGCGCAACTACCTGACCGAAGAGTTGTGCGAAGAGTTGGATTTGTTTGTGTTTGAGTTAGTGGACGAAGAGGAGTGGACGGTCACCGAGAAACGCTGGGAACGCGTGCGCGATCAACTGGTGGCGAATATGACCAACTTCGGCTTCCCCTACATCGTCGTGACCGATGGCGATTACCGCCGCAACCGCGAGTTGTATCTGACCCATCGTTACGAAGGCGCCGAACTGGACATCCGCTACGCGCGCAAGGTGCTGGAACACGTTTTCAAACTCTGGGGCCGCACCGTGCATTTGGAAACGCGGGTGGAAGAAGAGGAGCGCGTGTTTCATTACGATGGCGAAGAGCATAGCGAGGACTGAGGCACGTCAGACGTTGCTGTTTATGAAAGTCCGCGACCTGCTCAAGTTGCTAAATGATGACGGCTGGTACCTGGTTACGACCGTGGGTAGCCATCGTCAATTCAAACACCCTGCGAAGTCAGGGCGTGTTACAGTCGCCGGTCATCCCAGCGATGACCTGCACCCAAAGACGCTGCGAAGCATCCTGCTACAAGCAGGGTTGAAAGAGGAAAAGGATTAGCGTTATGCGTTACGCAATGATTATCGAAAAAGGTCAGCGCAACTATTCCGCCTACTTGCCGGATATGCCGGGCTGTATCGCCACTGGCAAGACGGTGGAAGAGGTAAAGCAGCGGATGAGTGAAGCAATCGAGTTACACTTGCGCGGTTTGCGTGAAGATGGCTTGCCCATCCCAGACCCAGCCAGTTTGGCAGAGTATGTCGAAGCGGCATAGCTTAACTTCGTGCAGCGCCGAACTTGTTTTCCTTCCCCGCCAGTAACCGCTGAATGTTTTCGGCATGCTTGGCAATAATGATCGCCGCCGCCGCGCACAACGCCGCCAGCACCGGCACAAAATCCGCCAACGGCCCGAAAAATTGATGCTGCAACACCGCCCACAGCGGAATCGAAGCCGCCGCGCAGATCGAACCCAGCGACACATACCGCGTCCGCCAGAAGATCAACGCAAAGACCGCAAACGAAGCCAGCACCGCCCACGGCACGATCACCAGAAACACGCCCAAGCCCGTCGCCACGCCCTTGCCCGCCTTGAACTTCAGCCAGACCGGAAAGCAATGCCCGACCACCGCCAGCACCGCCGCGCCCGCAATCATCCAGCCCTCGCCGCCCAACCAACGCGCCAGCCACACGGCGGCAAAGCCCTTCAACGCATCCAGCGCGAGCGTCAGGATGCCCGCGCCCTTGCCGGCTTTGCGTGAGACGTTGGTTGCGCCGGTGCCGCCGCTGCCGGTTGCGCGAATGTCGGCACCTTTGCTGAATTTGACGATGAGGTAGCCGAACGGGATGGAGCCGAGCAGGTAGGCAAGGATGAGAGCAATGATACTTTCGGAATGCATTGTTTTGTTCTATGTCACTTGCGCTCAACCGGCGGCATCAAGCCACTGCAACTGGCGTCCAATCAGTAGCTCGGTCATCTCGGCGTGATGGTTGTTTTTCATCGCCACGGCTTTCATTTCAAAACCATTCGTTTGTGCCAGTTCACGGATGCTGGCGTCGTCATCGTAGGTCATTAACACATCACCTGCGACAGTTGCCAGCAGGTGAAAAAGCTCTTGGTGATCTAACTGGTAGTGCGTATAAAGCCGTTTGCCTGCGCCCTTGCCGCTGGCGGAATAAGGTGGGTCAATGAAGAAGCAGGCCGCGCGGTGCGCCGCAAATTGGCGAATGGTCTCGAACGCATCTCCGTGAATAACCGTGATGCGGTCGCGCAATTGGGCGATTGTCAGAATGCGTTTTTTCAACGTTTCGGCATACCAGCGCGATTTGACTCCTTTGCCATTCTCTCCGTGTTTCAAAGGGGCTGAGCCGGAAGCCAGGATACCGCCGTGAAAGGTGCGGTTTTTGAGAATGGTCTGAAACGCCATTTCCCGCTTGCTATGCGGTGAACGCGCCAACTCCTCACGCAGCGATTCCAATGTCAGATCAAAAGTAACAATGCGGTCTACCAACCATTCGGCCTGATTGTCGGTAAAGATCGTCTGCCAGACAGCGGCGACTTGTTCGTCAAGCTCCACCATCGTCACGTGCTCGGCCAGGTTCTCAGCGGCTACAGTCAAGCTCACAATGCCGCCTCCCGCGAAAGGCTCAATGAATTCGGCGGGCGGATGTTTCAGCCATTGGCGGATCCGTGGAATCAACCAGGTTTTGCCGCCGGGATAACGAAATGGGCTGAGTTGGCGCACCGCCGCCACGTTGATGATTTGATGCAGCGGCGTCTCGAACAAAGGTTGTTGAACAGCGGCGTATGACATGGTTAGGTTAAAACTGTATCCGCCAGTGTCGGCGCATCGGGCGGATTGTGGTCGAGTTTCTCGTCGAGCTTGGATTGTAGCAGACCGACAAAGCCCTCTACAGCGCCCGGGTCGGCAGTCGTGATCTTCAGCATGGCCGGCTCGAATTTCGTATAGATGAGTTCATCCTTGCAGAGCTTATAGCGATTGGTGGCGGCATCGTGGCGCAGATCATAAACGAGCCACGCGAGGTCCGCTTGCTCAGGCTCGACTACTGGCAGTGGCGGCAAAGTGTTGTAAAAGCCGCGATGCAACGCCACGGCCTGCTTCTTGCTCCAGGCGTGAAAGATGCCGCCTTTGAAAAGCAATTGTGGGGCAAGCCGCTTGCGCGAAGACGACAGATAATCGGGGCGTGGGTAGTTCGGCTGGCCCGTC
Source organism: Acidobacteriota bacterium (assembly GCA_043740245.1). Classification (GTDB taxonomy): domain Bacteria; phylum Acidobacteriota; class Blastocatellia; order RBC074; family RBC074; genus JACPYM01. Next base: position 8,235 of record JAYUCP010000376.1, read on the forward strand.
CAATCCAGTTCTGTCTTGGCATTTGGTCTTTGCATGTAATGCTCGAAAGGCGAACGCACATTACCGGAAATGTAAACGGCTTGAATTTCGAGCGAGCCGAAATCCGTAACTTTGCCCAGCTCGTCATAAGCCACCAGAACTATATCAATGTTGCCCGCCGACTTACCGTACCGGTCGCTGAGCCGCACTTCGACCAAAGATGTCCATTGCGCATCGGGCGGGAAGAAAAAAGCCGCTGCCTCATCGGCGATCAACCAATCTTCGCGGAACCGGATGGGACAGGTAATGGCAATCGCTTCACCATCAAAAACACTGCATACACCAAGCGGATCATTGGCTTTATCCTTGGTGCAGTTCGGCACCTTGTTATTGAACGGGCAAAGCCGCTTCTTGCGATGGCGTGTTGCTTCAGGCGAATGGTTGTTGATCGGAAAACCGAAAACCTCTGCCAGTGGATACTTGGTCAAGGCTTGCTCCTTTTTGCTTACTTTCACTTTAACCGCCGCCGCACCAAATCCAGCGCCGCATTCACCGCCAACGTCCGAATAAATTGCCGGTCGCCCGGAAAGAGAAACCGGCGCGCCTTGCTTTCGTGCGCATCGGCCAACGCAATGTAAACCAGCCCGACCGGCTTCTCCGCGCTACCCCCGCCCGGCCCCGCGATGCCCGTGATGCCGATGCCGAAAGTCGTCCCGGCGCGTTCCCGAATCCCCGCTGCCATCGCTTCGGCGACCTGTTCGCTGACCGCGCCATGCTGTTCGATCAATCCGCGCGGCACGCCCAGCAAATCAATCTTCGCTTCATTCGCATACGACACCACGCCTTCGCTGAAGTAGTCCGAACTGCCAGCGACCTCGGTCAAGCGTCCCGCCAGCAAGCCACCCGTGCAGCTTTCCGCCGTCGCCAGCGTGGCCTGGTTCGCCCGCAACAGATTGCCGACAACCTGCTCCAGCGTCGCGTCGCCCTGCGCATAAACGTAATCGCCCAGCACGCCCAACAGCTTCGCGGCGACTTCATCCAGCAAGCGCTGCGCCTCGGCTTCCACGCGCGCCTGCGCAGTCAGATGCAATTCGATCTGGCCGTCCTTGAAGAGAATCGTCGTGGTGGGGTTGGCGTATTGCGTGTAAACCGGCGCGGCCAATTCATCGGTCTTCGATTCGGTCAGGCCGAAGATGCTCAAGCGGCGGCGCAGGATGAAGACATCACCGACGCGCTGTTTCAGCACGGGCGCGACCTGTTCGGCGAACATCGGCTTCATCTCGCGCGGTGGGCCGGGCAACAGCACGACCGTGCAATTCCCCTGCGTCGTCAATTGCCCCGGCGCAGTGCCGTTGTTGTTTTCCAAAAGCTGTGCGCCCGTCATCACCATCGCCTGGCGCGCGTTGTTGGCGGGCATTTCCATCTGCCGCCGGGCAAAGCGCGCCGCGATCTTGTCATACGTGGCCTGATGCAATTCCAACTCGCGCCCCAGCACGCGCGCGAAAACCTTCTTCGTTACATCGTCTTCGGTCGGTCCCAGTCCGCCCGTTGAAATCACGATCTCCGAACGACGTAGCGCATCGCGGATGGTTTCTTCCAGCCGCGCCTCGTCATCGCCGACGATGGTCTTTAGCTTGACCTCGACGCCCAGCGCGTTGAGTTGTTCGGTCAGCCAAAGCGAATTGGTGTCCACGCGAAAGGGCGTGAGCATTTCGGAGCCGATGGCAAGTATCTCTGCGTTGAGCATAGTCGTTCGATTCAGGTGAACAACCAGAGCAGTAAGGACAGGCCCGCCGCCGCGTAAACGCCCGCGATGACATCGTCCAGCATCACGCCCACGCCGCCCGTCAGCGTTTGCAGCCGGTTGATCGGAAACGGTTTGAAAATATCGAAGAGCCGGAAGAGCGCAAAGCCCACAATCAGCGCCCATTTCAAATTGCCGCCCAGGCGCGGCAGGTACGGCGCGATCAAGGCGAACGCGATCACCTGCCCGGCGACTTCATCAATCACGATCTGGCTGGCGTCTTTGCGGTCAAAAATCGTCTCGGCGCGCGTGCCCGCCCAGATGCCCAGCCAGGTCAGCAGCAAGCTGGTCAGCAGCAGGGCGTTTTGCAGTCCGGCAATCTCATATCTCAAATTTGAAATTAGCAGATAGGCAATCCCCAGCCCGACAACCGAGCCGAACGTCCCCGGCGCCAGCGGAATCAGCCCTGCGCCGCAGCCCGTGGCGATGAACACGGCCAGCCAGTCGAGCGGATGTTGCGGCTTGAAAGCAGTGCCGCGTTTGGATACAGGAGAGTTGGTGCTGGGCATTTGGTGGTGTTCAGGCGGCGCGCCGGCGTTTGCCGGTTTGCCCATTGGTTTGCCCGTTCTTCTTCGCGACTGGTTTCCTGCTGGCCGCGCCGCCTTCCATGGCGGACCGCAAAACCTGCGCCATCGGCGCTTGATACGAATCGGCCTGCAACAATTGCGCCTGCTGCTTGAAGTATTCCAGCACTTCGTAATCGAGTGAAAGCGTGACCTCCACCGTGACCTTGACCGTGGCTGAATCAAAGTCCGGGTGGTGTTTGCGGAAACCGCCGCGAATGTACCGATGGCGCCCCGGTTGAAAGGCTTCATCAGCCGCGCGGCCCGCCGCCAATTGCTCGCGGTATTCTTCCTCGGTCACTTCAATGTAGCCTTCAGCAGGACTTGTCCGTTCAATTTTCATAGTAGAACCTCTTTTCACGTTTGTCGGCTTCCCACGCGGAGATGATCCTGATCAAGTCCGCCCGCGGCTCCACGTATACCACAACCAACAATCTGCGGCTCGTTGCGCCGATGATCTTGAAGCGTTGTTCGCGCCAGGAATGCGCATCATCGGGAAAGCTCACGGCGTTGGGATCGTCGAAAACCGCCCTCGCTTCGGCAAAACTGACCTGGTGATCGGCTTCATTGGAGGCAGCCTTGTTGTCATCCCACTTGAATTCCATCTTCACACCACGCGCGCCACCAAATCATATTCGTGCGCCTCGCTAATCTCGATCTCGATAAAATCGCCCGCCTTGCCCGCGAAGCCTTCCGGCACGTCGTTGATGAGCACGTGCCCGTCCACTTCCGGCGCTTGCGATTCCAGCCGCGCCTGCAAGAGTAAATCGGTTTCCTGCGAAATGCCTTCCAGCAAAGCGCGGAAGCGGCGGCCAATCAGCGCCTTGTTCTTGCGCTTGGAAATCTTCGCCTGCTCGCGCATCAGTTTGGCGCGGCGCGACCGCATCACGCGCGCGGGCACTTTGCCGTCCAAATCAAAGCCATGCGTGCCCTCTTCGTCCGAATAGGTGAAGACGCCCACGCGGTCGAATTCGATGGCGCGCACAAAGGCCAGCAACTCTTCAAAGTCTTCGTCCGTCTCGCCGGGAAAGCCGACGATAAACGTCGTGCGCAACGCAATGCCCGGCACGATGTCTTTGGCGCGGTTCAACAATTTTTCCAGCAACAGCCGATTGCCGCCGCGCCGCATCCGTTTGAGCACCGCCGCGCTCGCGTGTTGCAACGGCATATCCAGATAGCTGCACACCTTCGCCTCTTCGGCCATCACACGCAGCGTCGCGTCACTCAAGGAATTCGGGTAGGTGTACATCACGCGAATCCATTCGACGCCGTCCACGCGCGCCAACGCCCGCAACAAATCGGCCAGCCCGTCTTTCAACCCCAAATCCAACCCGTATTGCGTCGAGTCCTGCGAAATCAGCACCAACTCTTTGACGCCTCGCGCCGCCAACGCTTCAGCCTCGGCGACCAGCGAAGCCGCGCGCCGCGAACGAAACTTCCCGCGCATCTGCGGAATCGCGCAAAACGCGCAGGTGTGATCGCAACCCTCGCCGATCTTCACGTAGGCAAAATGCTTTTGCGTCGCCAGCACGCGCGGCGAATTTTCATCGTACAGATAGGTCGGCAACCCGCGCGTCATCCAGGCATTCGACGCGACGAACGCGGCGTCTTGAGCGGCTACGGCAGCAGGGTCTACGGCGGCGACGATCTTCTCAATCTCGCTGGTGCCCAGCACCGCGTCCACTTCGGGCAACTGGTTGAGCAAATCCTGGCGGTAACGTTCGACCAGACAGCCCGCGACGACCAGGCGTTTCAGCTTGCCCGTCTCTTTCAAGCCGGCCATTTCGATGATCGTGTTGATGGACTCTTCTTTGGCCGACTGGATAAAGCCGCAGGTGTTGACCACCATCACGTCGGCCTCTTCGCGCACGGTGGTCAATTGGTAGCCGTGTTGTTGTAACTGCCCCATCATCACTTCGCTGTCCACCAGATTTTTGGGGCAGCCGAGGCTGACAAAGCCGATCTTTTGCATTTCAGATTTCATCTATTATTACTTTCGCTTACAACTCAATTTGATCTTCGAGCGCATCCTGCGCCTCTTCATTCAACCGTTCAGCGTTGCGATTGATGATCTCAATGTCGTTGATCCCTCGATCAATCACAATCTCTTCCGGCGGCACCATCACCACTTGCCCGTTTTCCCAAACCGCCACCGGATTGCCCAGCCGTTTGTGCCGCCACAATGCGCGCTGTACGGCTTGTTGAAAGAGCGCTTCGACCTCTTTGGCGTGGCTGACGAATAAGTCTTCGGGATGGGTAATCTCTCTTCTCATTGTGCGGCCTCACTAATCTGCGCCCATTGTTCGGGACGGTAAACGTCGCTCACGGCTGCGCCTCTGCCGCTCGCCACAAGCACCGGTTTGCGGCGCAACGAATTGTCATACACCGCCCACGTGTTGGCGAGCGGGCGGTACAGCGTCAGGAAATTGCGCAAACCTTTGTCGTAGCGGCGGCGGATGACTTCTTCCGGAATGTCGTGCCCGCCGTCACGGACGCGCTCACGCGCGCGCGCCACCGCCAGTTCCGGGCTGCTCAGCCAGATGAAGACCAGATGCGCCTGGTAGCCTTCCGCCCGCAGTTCGCTCAGCCAGCGCGCATACGAGCGGGTCGCCAACGTCGTTTCAAAGGCGAAGCTCGCGCGCCGCGCCGCCAGATCGCGCATGCGTTTGAGCATCAGCCTGCCAGCTTCAAGCGCCGCCCGCTCTGGCGCGAACGCGGACAGCCCGGCGGCCAGCGTGTCGGCGTTGATGAAATCTAGCAACCCCAGCCCATCGCGCAACAAGGCAGGGGCGAGCGTGGATTTGCCAGCGCCGTTCGGGCCAGCGATAACTACAACTCTTGGCACATCACATTTCATCACTAACATCAAAAGAAAAGGCAGTGTTGCTGAACACTGCCTTTCCCACTCTAGCTCTTAGCATTAGCTTGGTCATTCACCTGACCGCCAGGCAGCACGTATCTTTGCATCGCGCTCTTCGTCAGTGCCCAACGGTGCCCTCACTATGCTTCTCATCAACTCAAGTGCTTCCTGCAGTCTTTTATCGCTTACTTGTCTCGGAAGACTTTGTTGTGGCGCTGGCAACTTCTTGGTTGGGGGCTTTCCCGAGGGTTTCACCTCGATGCTGTCCGACTTTTTCATGACTTTCCTCCGTTTCATCAGCTATCTCGCTATTTGCATCTAAATCTAAGACCTCCGCCGGCAAATTCAATTTCGCGTCATCAATAACGCAGACCATTGGTCTCTTGCTCTTGAGATATTTGGAATAGAATGATTTGATCTTTTGCCATTGCGGATGCTCATCTGCATCAAAAACAGGAAGCCCTAACTCTCGAGCCTCATCTCGACTGATAATGAACTCATGCGCAGGGTACTCACTGACCAACCGCTGCGTAAGCTCTCGCGTTTGATTGTCATTCAGATGTCTATCTGGCGGAAGCGCCCTGCTCCTTAGCATCCTTTCAGCATATCGTTCTGCAACCCTGAGTTGGTTTGCCGCTTGATGTATCAAGTGCGGGTCTAGCTTTTCAACAATTGGGTGGAGAAATTGCGCAGTAAAATTCAGCGTCTGCTGCAAAACCTCCGAACGCGATAGTGCTGTATAGGTAACAATGCTGCCACCGCCACTCAAGACCATCTCCACTGCCGTTTGCCCAAGGAACTCCAGCGCGCCTGCGACATCCAAACCAGAAACTATCCGTCCTTCTCGATTAGGGTGCTCGATTTGCACATCTAATGGGCCTAGCTCCGCTGCGGCACCCATGAAAATCCCATCCACACCAAGAATAAGCAACGTAGCAGCGCTCTTGGCATAATCAAGAACAACAGCCCGGAGTTGGCAACACCTTGAACGGAGTTCCAGTGTTAGCTTATATGTCGCGTGCGCATCACCACCGGATGATTCTATCCAAATGTCAATTCCGGTTTCGTTTGGGGGAGTCTTGATAACGCTGTCTAGCTGAGCCTGAACATTCTGAACTAGATTGCGATCTATAATGTCTCGCCACTGAAACAAGACAAGGTGATACCTATGTTTTATGTCCAACTTAATCGTCTTTCTGGGGCGCGTTATCGTTGAAGTCCTTGCCGTCCGTCTTATTTATCTTCACCTTTGCCCACCTCGCCATCACAGCTTTACGAGCGCTGTCACTTCGCTCTTCAGCGGTGAGCTTTTGTGCTCTGGCAGGCCCGCCTTTCAACCCGCCTTTTCTTCCCAATAGTACAGCAGCTTGGTTTTTCTTCTCTTTCATAACAGTCCGGCTTATACGTGAGCGGTCAGGAAAAGTCAACTGGAAATCCCGCCAAGCCACCAAAGGCATTTTTGAATCGTGATTCAAGGAGTGATGTTTCCTAATCACTGGCTCAATCTTTCCAACCCCGCAAACTTCGCAATCAACTTCTTCATTCCATACCCCGGAAAATTCACCGTCAGCTTCGCATCCTCGCCCTCGCCCTCAACCTTAACGATCAAGCCCTGCCCGTACTTCGCGTGCCGCACCCGCTGATTGGCGCGATAGCCGGAACTGCGTCCCTCCGGCTTGCTCGCCTTCTGCTCAAACCCGCCCGTGTCCACCTGCTTGCCCTGCTTGGCGAAAAACTCCTTCACGCCCTCGGCATTGTTGTAAGTCTTGCCTTGAAACGTGCCCGCGCGTTTCGGCGGCGCATTGTAAGCCGACGGATAGGGCTTTGACGGATAGGGCGTCGCCGTCAACCCGCCCGCCGGCTCGCCCTTGCCGTAGCGCAACCAACTGCCGCCCTTCGACAAATCCTCGATCAACTCGCGCGGGAATTCATTCAAAAACCGTGACGGCTCCGACGGCACTTCTTCGCCGTACACGCGCCGTTTCAGCGCGTGCGTCAGATACAAATACTTTTCGGCGCGCGTGATGGCGACGTAACAGAGGCGGCGCTCTTCTTCCAACTCTGCCGGGTTGTCGCGCGCGCGCGAATGCGGAAACAGGTTCTCTTCCAGCCCGGCGATAAAGACCAGCGGGAATTCCAGGCCCTTGGCCGCGTGCATCGTCATCAGCGTGACCTGGGCTTCGGATTTGATTTGGTCGGTGTCGGCGACGAGCGCAGCGTGATCGAGGAAGTCGCGCAGCGTTTCGCCCTGCGTATTCGATTCGGCGGCGGCGTTGACCAGTTCTTCCAGGTTGAGCAGCCGCGCTTCGGCTTCGTCGGAGCCGTCCTCTTTCAGCGCGCGTTCGTAGCCGGTGTCAATCACGGCGGCTTTGACGATCTCGGGCAGCCCATTTTCAGTGAGGACTTCGGTCTGCGCTTTGGCGATGAGCGTGGTGACGATGTCGCGGAAGGATTTCAGCGCGTTGGTGGTGCGCGCTGGCAACAGGTTCTGTTCGACGATCAGGCCGATGGTTTCCCAATGCGGGACGCCGAAATCTTTGGCGCGGCGTTCGATGTCGTCCAGCGTCGTCTTGCCGATGCCGCGCGCGGGCGTGTTGATGACACGTTGCAGGGCGATGGAATCGTTCGGATTCAAGGCCAGTTTCAGATAGGCGATCACGTCTTTGACTTCGGCGCGTTCGTAAAAGCTGAAGCCGCCGACCAGGTTGTAGCGCAAGCCGGCGCGGCGGCAGGCCTCTTCAAACTGGCGCGATTGCGCGTTGGTGCGGTAGAGCACGGCGGCGCGCAGCTTGGGGTCGCGCAAGAGATGGTCTTCGATCTTGCCGGTGACAAAACGCGCTTCCTGATCGGCGTCGTAGAGCTGGGCGTAGCGCAGCTTCTCGCCGGTCTCTTTGTGCGGGCGCAGCTTCTTGTCGAAGCGTTGCGTGTTGTGGGCGATCACCTTGTTAGCGGCGGCCAGAATGTTGCCGGTCGAACGATAATTGTCTTCGAGCTTGATGGTCTTGGTGCCGGGGAAGTCGCGCTCGAAATTGAGGATGATGTTGAAATCGGAGCCGCGAAATTTGTAGATGGATTGCGATTCGTCGCCGACCACGCAATAGCTGCGGTTGCGCCAGAAATCATCGGGCTTGCGGTCGTGCAGCAAGGCGTGATTGCCTTCCACCAAGAGCCGCGTCAGCGTGTACTGAATGCCGTTCGTATCCTGAAACTCATCCACCATTACGTGACGGAATTTGTTGTGGTAATAGCCGCGCACTGTTTCGGAATGCCGCAGCAATTGCACCGCGCGAATCAGCAGGTCGTCGAAATCCAGCGCGTTCGACGCGGCCAACCGCTGTTCATAGAGCGCATAGACGCGGGCGATCATCCGTTCCTTTTCATCGCGGACTTCGGCGCGCCGGGCGAATTCATCAGTATCTTCGCTGCGGTTTTTGGCCGCGCTGATGGCGCTGTTGGCCTGGCGCGGCGTCAGCACCTTGTCGTCAAAGCCGCAATCACGAATGCACTGTTTCAACAGGCGCTGCTGATCGTCGCTGTCGTAAATCGTGAACGAGCGCGTGTAGCCGCGTTCCAGCTTGTCAATGTCGCGCCGCAGGATACGCACGCAGAGCGAGTGAAAGGTCGAGAGCAGCGGCGAACTGGCGCGCGGCCCCTCGCCCAGCAGTTTCTCGACGCGCTCTTTCATCTCGCCCGCCGCCTTGTTGGTGAAGGTCACGGCCAGGATGTTTTCGGCCCGCACGCCGCAATCGGCCACCAGATGCGCGATGCGAAAGGTGATGACGCGCGTCTTGCCGCTGCCCGCGCCCGCCCGCAACAACATTGGGCCATCCACCGTGGTGACGGCTTCGCGCTGTTGGGCGTTGAGTCCCGCCAGATAATCCTGCTTCACTTTTGGTTTCGGAGGTGCTGCGGCTGGCGTTTCCCAATCAGTGGGAAAATCAGGTGGAGCTTCGGCGGCAAAATCCATCGGGAAATCGGGCGGCGCGTCGTTGAGCCAGTCAGGCGGTTCGTCGGGCACATTGGAAAAAGACGCCGGCGTGGCGATTACCGGCGGAGTAAAAACCTTGGAAGCAGGTTTCGGTTTTACCGGCGGTGCGGTGATGGCGTTTTCGTCTTCGTCGCCCTCTGGGAGTCCGCCGTTCGTGAGCGCCTGCAATTTGTCGAAGAGAGGATGATTCACTGCTGCTTTCCTTGTTTCCGCGCGGATTTTTTGCTGGCCGGTTGCGGCGGGCCGGATTTGTAACTCAACCCGCTTACCTGCGGATCATCAAACGCCTTCATCACCGGCGGCAACTCCGGTTCGGGCCGCATTTGACCGCCCTTCGTAATCGCCCAGCGTTGCAACCACGAGATGCCGACCGGGCCGGTGTAAGTGTCGGGCAAGCTATACGCCTTGTCCGTCAACGCCTCGTCCAATGAGATGAATTGATAGCCGCGCCGTTTGAGCATCGCCACAATCTCGCCAAAATGTTCAGCGTTCAGCGCATTGGCATGCACCAGCAACGTCTGCTTGATCTCGTAACCCAAAGTATCACGCGACAGCCGTTCGTAAAACGCGAAGACCTCTTCCATGTACGGCACATAAGCGTCAGCCACTTTTTTCATCGTCGCCGCATCGCCGCGCTGCCGGGCCTTGGCGTATTCGCTGGCGAAGAGCCATTCGGAATTATCAATCGTCACCGGCGCGACGGTGTAGCCGTGGCTGGCGAGAAATTTTTCAAACGCCTCTTTCGCCGCCAGGTCTTTACCGGTATTCAGCGTCGGGTGGCGGAAGTAACGCAAAGTCTTGCCGCGTTCGGCCAGCAGCTTTTTGGTGACAACCTCGCCGCGCAGCGTGTCGGCCTGCATCTGTTCGAGCGTGGCGTTGTAATAGCGCAGGTGCGAATAGCTGTGATTGCCCAAGCCCAGCCCCGCGTCCAGCCACATTTTCAACAGCCCCGTGCGCGCCTCAAGCTCGCTGGCGTTGTTGGTGTGCAACTTGCCTTCGTTGACGAAGCCGATGGCGGGAATGCGATTGGCGGTGAGTGTTTGCAACAGCTTCGCGGTCAACGCGCGGCTCGTCGCCAGATCGTAATGCGGCTGTAGCGGCAGGTCATCGAAGGTGACGGCGACATAGCGGGCGGGAGCGGCAAGACTCTGGCCGTCGCTGAAAACTAAAGCAGCGGCCAGAACGACTGCCGCCGCAAGCAAAACAAACTCGGTTTTCATAGGGAATTTTGCCAACTCAGTTGGTCTTGAAAAGCGACCGCACCCGCGCCACGGTTTCGGCATCCAGTTCGGCTTCCGGCTCAACCGGTTCGCGCGTTTGCAAAATGAGTTCAGCCTCTGCCAACGAAGCAGGGCGACGGTTTTGCCGCAAAGCCAGTCGTTGCGCTTCTTGTGCCTGCAACTCTTCAGCAGTCAGGGCGCGCGGACGCGGCAGGCTTTCGTCCAAGCGATGCGCGGGAGCCGCTCCATTTTGCAGTACCTGAACAGCCTCAATCGTATCGGTGGTTAATGTCTTCGGTTTCTTCAAAGCAATCCTCCTTGCATAGGCGCAAACAACTCAGGGTTGCGCAGCAGTTAATGCCAACTGTGCAACAAATTGAAGCGGCGTGAGCACTTTGATACCCAACCGCCGCTCTACCTCACGAAAATCCTTGAGGTTGTACGTGACGATCAGCGCATGCGCATGCCACGCGCAATCAATCAGCAGATCATCGCCTGGATCAGGCGAGAACGGACGCCACGTGTAGTAGAGCATCACCGGCTCAGCCAACTCAAGCAGCAAATCCAACACAGGGTTGATTGCCTGCCAGCGCGCCGGCGACAGCTTGCGCGCAAGCATTCGCCATATTCGCATTCCAGCGCGGTTGAAACACAGGCTGAAAACGCGCCCTTCAACCAGGCATTCACGATCAAGCCGCAAGTGCCCCCGCGTTTGGTCAACCCTTCAAAAAGCACGTTCGTGTCAATTACTGCCTGTATGAGTCTGGCTGCCATTTTCTGCTCCAGGCCATGCCCATTGGCCAATCCGCAATCAGCATCTTCGCAATCGTCTGCTTCTTCATATTCGACGTGCGCCTGTAGCTCTGCCCGAGCCTGCAATCCGGGCACTCAAGCAACCTGAAACAGGCGCGGCTCAGGCAACGGCTCGCCGTCTTCGCGGCAGGTCGCAATCAACAGTTCCAACACCTCTTCGCCGTTCCGCACAGCCTCTGCGTATGTTTCACCGTGCGTGTGGCAGTTCGAGAATTCCGGCAAGGTGACGATGTAAGCCTGATCCTCATCCGACCATTGAATCAGCATGCTGTAACGGCTCATGGCGCCTTTTCCTCAACCGGCGGCCTTTGCCAGAGCGAAGCGCGCAACTGCGCAACCGCAACCGGATCAAGGTCGGGTTCCGGCTCAACCGGCTCGCGCGTTTCCAGAAAGCGGCGCGCTTCTTCGATGGTAGCCGGAGGGCCCAGGCTTTGGCGCAACGCGGCGCGTAAAGTTTCCTGCCGGCGTCTTTCCTCTTCGGGCACTGCTTGCACCGTATAAGCCGGCGTGGAAAGCCTGGTCAGCGCAAAGAGAATGAGGTCTTCCAGCGAAACGCCTGTCTGCTGCGCCTCGGCGCGTAAGTTGCGCGAAAGTGCTTCTGGTAAATTGAGTGTCAGGGTTTCCATCCCTACTCCTTCGCTAATCCGCGATCAACATCTTCGCAATCGTCTGCTTCTGCATATTCGACGTGCCCTCGTAAATCTGCCCGATCTTGCAATCGCGGAAGTATTTCTCGACCGGATAATCTTTGACGTAGCCATACCCGCCATACAAATTCACCGCCGTCGAAGCGATCCGCTCCGCCACTTCCGAAGCAAACAGCTTCGCCATCGCGGCTTCTTTGATAAACGGCAGCTTGGCGTCCTTCAGCCGCGCCGCGTTGTAAACCATCAGCCGCGCGGCCTCCAACTGCACAGCCATCTCAGCTAGTTGGAACTGCACGCCCTGGAAATCAGCGATGCGCTGGCCGAACTGTTTGCGCTCTTTCACGTAAGCCAGCGCGCAGTCATACGCCCCTTGCGCCAGGCCGACCATCTGCGCGCCGATGCCGATGCGGCCTTCGTTGAGCGTCTCGATGGCGATCTTGTAGCCCTTGCCCACCTCGCCCAGCACGTTCGCTTTGGGCACGACGCAGTTGTCGAAGAGCAGTTCGCAGGTGGACGAGGCGCGGATACCGAGCTTGTCCTCCTTCTTGCCGACGGTGAAACCTGCGTAGCCGCGCTCGACCACGAAGGCCGTGATGCCTTTGTAGCCTTTGCCCGGATCGAGGTTGGCGAAGACGATGAAGATGCCTGCCTCGTTGCCGTTGGTGATCCAGAGCTTGCGCCCGTTGAGCAGGTAATGATCGCCCTTGTCTTCGGCGCGCGTCTGCAAAGCGAAGGCGTCGGAGCCGGAGCCGGCTTCGCTCAGACAGTACGCGCCGACCGTGTCGGTCGCCAGCCGCGTGACATACTTTTTGCGCAAGGCCTCGCTGCCGTATGTCAGAAACGCATTGATCGTCAGCGTGTTGTTCACATCCACGCAGACGCTCAAGCTGGCGTCCACGCGCGCCAACTCTTCGATTGCGAGACAGGCCATGAAAAAGGTGCCGCCCTGACCGCCGTATTCCTCGCCCGGCTCGATGCCCATCAGCCCCAGGTCGAAACACTTCTGAATGATTTCAGGCTTGAGCTTCTGCTGCTCGTCCATCTCGCGAACGTAGGGTTTGACCTCGGCCTCGGCAAAGGCGCGCACGCTGGCGGCAAACATCTGTTCTTCTTCGCTCAAGACGGAGAGCGGTTGGGGGACGAGTTTCGGGATTTCTGCGAGTTGTGCGTGTGCCATGAATGATGCTCCTTGTGCTCAGGTTAAGCGGATGAATGAAAAACTGAATGGTGATTCAGTCGGCATCTTACAATAGGGGCTGAGCATTGCCAAAACTCTCTTCCGGCAAGCAGTGCACGGCAGGGATACGGGGACATCAATCATCGCACGGCAGCCGTCATTCCTGCGCGCGCGCCGAATTGTGAAGCCGCTCGCGTGGCGCTGCCAACTTTCTCTACTTCCCAACACAAATCAAACCGCTCGGTGCTGGCGCGGCCTGCTGGCGTGCGCGTGCGCACAAACACTAGCTCGGCTCGTGTGATATTTGCGCTGACCACCCGCAGACGCGGCGTGTAGCCCTGGCGTTCGGGCAAACCCAACTCGCGGCGCATCCGATTGATCTGCTCGTCGCACGCGCCGGACTGCCTGCGCGCACCGTCCGTATCAGACAGATGCCAGACCCCGTGAGCCAGTTCGTGCAGCACCGCAAAGCCCGGATCGAAGGCCGCCAAGGCTTCGCGGTCGCCGCGCAATCGCGTGAAGTCCGCAAAATCCAAGCGCACGCCTTTTGTTTCAATCTGCATCTGGAGCCGCGCATCGTTGTCAATGACTCCGGCCGTAAGCTCCGCGAAAGCGAAGTCAGGCGCACGGTCATACGCTTTCAACTCGAACGCTTGCTGACCGTCAACCGTCGCCATCAGCAACTCCCGCGCAGTCGCCGAACCGCCCGCCAGGCGCGTCCGCTCGCCGAGCGTGAGGAAACCGGCTTCGTCAAACTGCATGTCCAAAAAGCCTGTCTGGTGGCGCAAGCTGTCGAGCAGCAGCCGGAGTTGCGCCGCATTCAGGCGCTCACCGCCACGGCTGTTGCGCAACCCCGCGCGATAACGCCACGCTTCGGTCTGCGCCGACGCCGTAATACAAACCAGTGGTAAAAGCGCGCAGACGAGTGCGCACACAGAGATCGTCTTTTTCACGGTTCAACCTCCTCAGGTCAGTTCAGCTTGTTTGGCATCGTTTGCGCGCCCGGCTGTGGGCGTGCCGCGTCGCCGCCAGCGCGGCTTGCTTGATTAGTGGTGGGCGCCTTCGGCACTGTTGGTCAGTGCTGCAGGCGCACACCAGTTTAAGGTTGGCCAGTTACATCCGCTTGAGTGTGCCGTTGAAAACCGTGCCCTGATCCGCGCCTACAAAGAAGATTTCCTTCGCGTCATCCACCACGGCCAGGTTGAGATGAATGGTGCCGCCGGGTGTCAGGGTGACGGTGAATGAACCGCTGCAATCGGCGTTGAGCGTCGTGGTGCCAAGCGCCGTGCGCGGCACAATCTGCCCGTTGAAGCTGGCCGTGAGCGCGCCAGTGAAATTGCCGGCCTCGTCAAACGTCACCGCGCCGACCTCAACGACCGGCCCCAATCCGACGACGCTCCCGGAGAGGTTGACCCCGTAGCGGCCACGCAGTTCGCCGACCGAGCAGTAGCGGGTGCGCGCGCGATCGAAGGAGTTATTCTGCGCCTGAGCCTGAGCGCGGGGCAGCAGCCCGTTCCCGTTGGGATTCAAGCCCCAGCCCAGCGCCAGCAAGCCGCCCAAACCGAGGGCGTAAATGATCGAACTATTGATTCTTTTCATCGTGATGCTCCTTTGTTGATGAGTTGTCCGCAGCAGGTTTTCTTCCTGCACCCACACATGCAGGAAGCAGCGGCACAACGGCTCAACCAATACCCAAAAAAAATTGACTTGCTTGCGCGCGCCGGACAAAGTTCCTAAAGTGCGCGGGCGAGGTGGCTGAAAATGTCTGCGGCAAAAAGCGTGACTCAACTACTGGCCGAGTGGAGCGGCGGCAACGAAGCCGCGCGCGATGAATTGCTGCCGCTGGTCTATGACGAGTTGCGGCGGCTGGCGCGGGATTATTTACGTCGCGAGCGTCCCGATCACACGTTGCAACCGACGGCGCTTGTCCACGAGGCGTATTTGCGTCTGGCCGGGCAGGGCGCAGTGAATTGGCAGGGGCGCGCGCATTTCTTCGGCATCGCTGCCCGCCTGATGCGCCAAATCCTGATCAATCACGCCGAGGGCCGACAGGCCGCCAAGCGCGGCGGCGCGGCGCAACAGCTCTCGCTCGGCGCGGCAGACCGGCTCGCCGGAGAAAGCGCCGTTGACTTGGTCGCGCTCGACGAAGCATTGAAGACGCTCGAAACGCTCGACCCACAGCAGAGCCGCATCGTCGAGTTGCGCTTCTTCGGCGGGCTGACAGTCGAAGAGATTGCCGAAGTGCTGCGCGTCTCGCCCGCCACGATCAAGCGCGAATGGAGCAGCGCCCGCGCCTGGTTGCGCCGCGAACTAAGCAGGAAGTAGACGAACCTGGACATGACCCCCGAACACTGGCAGCAGGTAAAACAGATTCTGGAATCCGCGCTGGAATTGGCGCCCGACCGCCGCGCAGCCTTTATCAACGCTGCCTGCGCGGGCAAGACCGACTTGCGCACGGAGGTCGAATCACTCATCGCCCGGCACGAACAGCCGGGCAGTTTTATGGATACGCCAGCCGGTGATCTCAAGGCTGAGTTGCTCGCCGAGCAGCCAGCCAATCCTTTTGTCGGACAAGTGCTCGGTCATTACCAGATTCTCGGCCCGCTCGGCGCAGGCGGCATGGGCGAAGTCTATCTGGCCGAAGACACGCGGCTCGACCGCCAGGTTGCGCTCAAAGTCTTGCCCGCTGAATTCACGCAGGACGCCGAGCGCGTGCGCCGCTTTATGCAGGAAGCCAAAGCCGCATCGGCGCTCAATCATCCCAACATCATCACCGTCTACGACATCGGCGAAAGCGACGCCGGGCGTTTCATCGTCATGGAACTGGTGGCGGGGCGCACGCTGCGCGCGGTGATCGCCGCAGACAATTCCGTCGAGACCCTGTTGTCATTGGGCGCGCAGATGGCGAAAGCCCTGGGCGCCGCACACGCCGCCGGCATCACGCACCGCGACATCAAGCCGGACAACATCATGGTGCGCGACGACGGCTACGTGAAGGTGCTGGATTTTGGCTTGGCGCGCCTCCTGCCTGCAACGACGCCCGCCACGGCGCACGATTCCGAGGCCGCCACGCTGGCGCGCCAAACGCTGCCGGGCACGTTGCTCGGCACGGTCGCCTATATGTCGCCCGAACAGGCGCGCGGCCAGGGCGTCAGTCATCCGTCGGATATTTTCGCGCTCGGCATTGTCTTGTATGAACTGGCGACGGGACGGCATCCCTTCAGCGCCGACACGCTGGTCGGCTACTTGCACGCGATTACCCTGCAAACGCCCGCACCTTTGACCAGCTTGCAGCCCGAAATTCCCGCCGCGCTCGAGGCGTTGATTTTGCGGATGCTGGAGAAAGAAGCGAGCAAGCGTCCGGCGGCCAGCGAAGTCGCGCAAGCGTTGCAAGCAATGGAGCGACACGGCACAGTCAACCCGCCGCCCCTAGCGATTCCTCCCGCGCGTGCGCTCCGTCACACCGTCGGGCGCGAGCCGGAACGTGCCGAACTGCGCGCGGCTTTCAACGGAGCGCACGCCGGGCGCGGCGCGCTGTTGTGCGTAGCGGGCGAGCCGGGCATCGGCAAGACGACGCTGGTCGAAGACTTCCTCGCTGAACTGGCAGCCGAAGGGCAATGCACGATTGCGCGCGGGAGTTGTTCGGAACGGCTGGCCGGAACGGAAGCTTATTTGCCCTTGCTCGAAGCCTTGGAAAGCTTGGTGCAAAACAACCAGAGCCTGGCGCAAACCATGAAACAGCTTGCGCCAACCTGGTATGCGCAGGTCGCGCCGCTCTCCGGCGACAGTGAAGAGTCGGCGCGTTTGCTGGCCGAGGTCAAAGCCGCTTCGCAGGAACGCATGAAGCGCGAGTTGGCCGCCTTCCTGCAATCCGTCGCACAAAGCCAGCCGCTCGTGATTTTCTTTGATGATTTGCAGTGGTCGGATGTCTCGACGATTGATCTGCTCAGCTTTTTCGCGAGCAAGTTCGATGCGCTGAAGGTGTTGATCGTGGTGGCCTATCGGCCTTCGGATATGCTGCTCAGCAAACATCCGTTTTTGCAGATCAGGCCGGATTTGCAGGCGCGCGGCGTGTGCCGGGAATTGTTGCTGGAGTTTTTGAATGCAGCCGAGATTACCGAATACCTCGCGCTGGAATTTCCCGGCCATAGGTTCCCGCCAGAGTTTCCCCAACTAATTCACGCGAAGACGGAAGGCAGTCCGTTGTTTATGGCTGACTTGGTGCGCTACCTGCGCGACCACAACGTGATTGCCAATACGAGCGGTGCCCAAAGTGGAGGATGGATGCTGGCGCAAGCCTTGCCCGACATTGAACGCGAGTTGCCGGAATCGGTGCGCGGGATGATCGAACGCAAGGTTGCACAGCTCAGCGAAGAAGATCGCAAGTTGCTGACCGCTGCGAGTGTGCAGGGCTACGAGTTCGATTCGGCAGTCGTCGCCGAGGTACTGAACATCAATGCTGGTGAAGTCGAGGAGCGATTGGAAATGCTCGAGCGCATATATGCCTTCGTCAGGTTGGTGGAGGAGCACGAATTCCCAGACCGCACGCTCAGCTTGCGGTATCGTTTCGTGCATGTGCTCTATCAGAATGCACTCTATGCCTCGTTGCGCGCCACGCGCAAAGTGCAGATGAACTCGGCAGTGGCGCGGACGCTGGAAGGCTACTATGGAGAGAAGAGCGCGGGCGTGGCGCATGAGCTGGCGCTGCTCTGGGAGGAGGCGCGCGAGTTTGCGAAGGCGGCAGACTACTTCCGGCTCGCGGCCGAGCAGGCCGGCCAGGTCTTTGCCGATCAAGAGGCAGCCATGCTCGCGAGTCTCGGCCTGGAACTGCTCAAGACGTTGCCGGAGACCCCCGAACGCACCCAACAAGAACTCGCGTTGCAAGTCGCTCTGGGTACGGCGCTGAGGGCGACCA
>JAYUCP010000377.1:0-10309 GCA_043740245.1 Acidobacteriota bacterium
TAGTTATTATAGTTATTATGTTAGTAACTAAAGCGCGTAACGATCTAGTTATTATAGTTATTATGTTAGTAACTCCAGCGCGTAGCGGTTTAGTTCAACATGGAATTAGACGGCAAGCAGAACTTTCCGCATATGGAAACTTGTTTCCATATGCGGAAACTACTTTCCGCCATCAGAAACTTTCGACTTTCCGCTATCGGAAAGTTTTGCTTGCTGGCCAACGTGCGGCGGTTTTCCATTAGCGGAAACATCCGCCGCTTGAATCCGCGCCGTCCGAACTATTTTCCGCACCTTGCCATAAGCAAGCTCCCAGGGTTTGCGGTCGGGGTTCCACCTGCCGCCCGCTGCTTTGACGCGCCGTTGCAAATCAGCTTCCTTGAATTCCACGCGCACGCCTACAAGCGTTGCCGCTATCACTGATTCAGGCGGCGGCGTCCACTCGGCCTCTTTTACGATCAGTTCGACGCTCTTGTAGCGTTTGCGAAGCTGTCGGTCATAGCGATAGCGCACACCTAACAGGCGGTCATCATATGGCACCTGCAACTTCTTTGCGCCATTTTGTCCTGAGGCTAATTTGCGAGTATTGAGCATCACCGCATCCTCGAAAGCTGATTGTTATCGTGCTGAAAATTAGTTGACGGCGCGCGCAGTGTAGGCCAGCAGCCGGGCGTAGGCAAGAGTGGCAAGTACTTTTAGATAGCTTGTGCCAGCATCAAACGGCTATTTTCATTTTTCGACGGCGCTGCTAAACTCCGCGCCATCCTACGAATCAACCCACGACAACAAACCAATGCGCGGCAGCGGTTTTTACGATTAACCCTGAGCAAAACCGGGACGAATGATGAGAAGCAATCTTTACAGGATTGGTGACAGGCTTGCGGCTTACCCGCTCAAAAGCCTGTTTCGCCTCGGAAGGGAAGTGACGCAAACGAGTGTCTGGTTGGGTGTGGCGCTGGTGTTGGGACTCTGTGCGGTGACCTTGCCTTTCCGTAGCGCAATGATGCAAACGCCTGAGCCGTCGGCCTTGCAAGCGGCTCCCAGCAAACCGGCCAAAGACCCGGCGGGTATTGGACGCTCTTTCAAAGGGCCCGTGGGCGTGCAGCTATACAGCTTGCGCCGCGAGTTCGAACGTGACGGCGTGGCGGCTACGCTGGCCCGCGTTCGCGCAATGGGGATACGTGAAATCGAGACGGCGGGCTATTACGGGCTGACGGCGGCGGCCTTTCGCGCTGAACTCGACAAGGCCGGCTTGAAAGCCGTCAGTATGCACGTTGATTTTGACGGCCTGCGCGTGAAGCTAAACGAAATCATCAGCGATGCGCGCGTGCTCGGCGTAAGTTACGTTGTTTGCCCCTGGATTCCTCATCAGTATCCCTTCACGCTGGAACAGGCCAAACAGGCGATGCTAGTCTTCAATCAAGCGGGCGCAGTGTTCAAGGCCGCTGGGTTGAAATTTTGCTACCACCCGCACGGCTACGAGTTTCAGCCGTTTGGCGCAGGCACGCTGTTCGATTGGCTGGCGCAACAGACCAAGCCGGAGTTGGTGAGCTTTGAGTTGGATGTGTTTTGGGCGACGCACGGCGGACAGGATGCGGCAAAGCTGTTGCTGAAATATCCGCGCCGCTTTGTGCTGGCGCACTTGAAAGATTTGCGCAAAGACGTGCCGGGTGATTTGACCGGCGACACCACCGACGACACCAGCGTTGTGCTTGGCACCGGCAAAGTGGATTGGGCCGCTGTCCTGCGCGCGGCCAGACAGATCGGCCTCAAGCAGTATTTCATCGAAGCCGAAGAGCCGGAGGCCGCCGCGAATATCCCGTTGAGTTTTCGCTTCCTGGAAAAGCTGAGGTTTTAGCGTGGACAGCGCCGCTGAAAAGCTGATCCGCCGGATTGGCATAGAGGGCGCTACGGCTTAAGTACAGCAACGAACTCATCAATGGTGAGGTTGGCTGCGCGCAGCAGACTCCGCAAAGTTCCCTTGCCAAACTCTTTGTGGTCGGGAACGGACAAGCTCGCGTACTCGCCTGCTTTTGTCATCACGATATGGCTGCCGCGTTGCCGTGCAACCTGCCAGCCAAAAGCTTCGAGCGCACGCACGACTTCTTTTCCGCTTAACACCGGGAGGGCAGTCATCACGCCGCGACCTCGATTTGCCGTGTTTCAATCGTCAGCGGCAGCCCTTTTTCCGCGCGCACTTCCAGGCAAAGCGCGATGGCTTCGCGGATGTTTTCCAAGGCCTCCTCTTTGGTCGTACCTTGGCTAACACAGCCGGGAATTGCAGGGCATTCCGTTACCCAGACACCATCTTCATCACGATCAATGGTTATGTTGAATTTCATGGCAGATCTCCTTTCTCACTTTTTATAAACGACGCCGCCTTTCATCACAAACTTCACCCGCTCCAACTCCGTCACATCCTTCAACGGATCGCCATCCACCGCGATGATGTCGGCAAAGGCGCCGGCGGCGATGACGCCGACCTTGTCATTCCAGCCCAGCAAGTCCGCCGCGTTGAGCGTCGCAGATTGCAATGCCTGGACGGGCGTCAAACCCCACTTGACCATGTGCGCGAATTGCTTGCCGTTCCAGCCGTGCGGATAAACGCCCGCGTCGGTGCCGTAAGCGATTTTGACGCCTGCCAGCGCGGCTTTCTGGAAGTTCTCGCGTTGCAAACGGCCCACCATTCTTTCCTTTTCGATGATCTTTTCGGGGTAGCCCATTTTGGCGTATTCGGCCAGGATGAAATCGTCGTTGTAAATATCGGCGACCAGATAGGTGCCGCGCTCCTTCATCATTCGAATGCCTTCTTCATCAATGAAGCTGCCGTGTTCGATGGAAGCGACACCGGCGCGGATGGCACGTTTGATGCCTTCGGTGCCGTGGGCGTGGGCGGCGACTTTGCGGCTCCACATCCTGGCTTCTTCGACGACGGCGTTCATTTCTTCCTGTGAGTATTGCGGCGCGCCGACCGCTTCTTCTTCAGACAGGACGCCGGCCGTCGCCAGCATCTTGATGACATCCGCGCCGTATTTGATGTTGGTGCGAATCTGTTTGCGCAATTCGTCCACGCCGTCAACGACGCGGTCGAGGCCGTTGAATTTCAGGTAAGGCGAGAAGCCGTTCAGATCGCCGTGTCCGCCGGTTGAACTCAGCGCCAGCGTCGCCACTTGCATGCGCGGCCCTACGACCTTGCCTGCGTTGATGGCGTTGCGCAGCGCGACGTCAATGTATTCGCTCGCGCCCACGTCACGAATGGTAGTAAACCCGGCTTCGAGCGTGCGCTTGGCGTAGATGTGCGCGGTGACGGCTACGTCAATCGGGCTCTTGCGGAAGAGGTCTTCATAAAAGTTTTCCGGCTGCCCTGTCACGTGCGTGTGGCAATCAATCAGGCCGGGCAGGACGAATTTATCTTTCAGGTCAATGACCTCGTACCCAGCGGGCACGGTGACGTTTGGGCCGACAGCAGTGACCTTGTCGTTTTCGATCAGGATGAAGGCGTTGTTGATGACCACGCCGGTTTTGGGGTCGAAGAGGCGGCCAGCCTTGATGGCGATGCGTTTGGGCGGAGCCTTTTGTTCTGTGGTTTGTGCGTGTGTCGAAACGAGTAAGAGCGCAAAACAGCACGCCACGGCGAACGAGAGAGCGAGTTTATTCATGTGAAGTCCTTGGTTGACACAGCAATCGCCGGTGTTAGCAGATGAAGTAGATGTCGTTGTTTTTGATTTCGTCCAGGCATTTTTCCAGCGTGATGCCTTGTTCCATCTCGACCCACTCGCCGTTGTGGCGCATCCAGGCGAGGTTGAATTTGCGCCCGCCGACGTATTCCAGCCGCGCTTGCTTCGCCTCAAAGAACGGCACCATGGCGTTCGGCCCCGGCACGATGTATTTGGCGCAGAAGTAGAAATAGCTGCGAAACCATTTGGCGTAAATGTCGCCGATGTAATTGAACTTGGGGTTCTTGGGCGCCGGACGCAGGCAGCGCGGCTTGAGCACGGTCTCGACTAACAAATCGCCACGAGCCTGAACTTCCGCTTTGAAGTCCGGCGGCACTTTGGCCGGTTTTGGTTTGCGCGGGCTGTAGACCCACATGTATTCACTTTTCCGTGGCATTTGTGCTTCTCTCAGAAAAAACGTAGGGCAGGTTCTCAACCTATCTTACGAGGTGGTACAGCAAGCTTTTCAGGCTGTTGCTGCTCCGCCAGCAACACACAGCGGGCGCCTCAGCGACTTGGAAAGCTTGCTGTACCACGTTCGTCGGCCAGCTTATTTCAAGCCCGCTAACAAGCCTTTCGTGTAGCCCACCGATTCGGCCAGCCCAGCCAGCGGGTCTTTGCCGTCCTTTTCGTACTCGTAGCCGACCAAGCCTTGGTACTTGATCTTGAGCAGCGCGGTGAGAATCGCCTTTTGATCCAGAATGCCGCGCCCGCCCTCAACCGGCGTATTGCGATTGCCCAGCGCCGAGATGTCTTTCATATGCAAATCGTAAAGCCGGTCTTTGCATTTGATGATGGACTCCGCCGGATCAACCCCGGCGCGCGCCGTATGGCCGACGTCAATGCAGAGGCCGATGCGTTTGTCGAATTTCTCGACGGCCTTCCACACGTCATAGGGCGAAGGGAAGAAGCCTTTGTCTTCGGGGCCGTGGTTGTGGATGGCGAGTTTGATGTCGAACTCTTTGACCATCTTATCGAGAATCGGAATCGCATCGGGCGCGGGCGCGCACACAATCGTTGTCACGCCGATGTCGCGCGCGTATTCAAACGCGGTGCGAATGCCGGCTTCGCCCGTGCGCATCGAAACGTTGCCGACGCTGAGCGGCGTCAGCCCAGCGGCGCGGAACATCTGCGCGCGCGCTTTGCGCTCTTCGGTGGTGTGCGAGAGGTCAATGTGATTCTTGACGTTCTTGATTGAGATGTATTTCAGACCTGAGCGTTGAATGCCCTTGATCGTTTCTTCAATGGGCCATTCGCGGAAGGTGTAGGTGGCGACGCCGATTTTCAATCCGTGCCAGGGATCGGCAGCGGCGGTTTGGGCGCGCACGGTTTCGAGTGAAGCGAATGGCAGCGCAGCGGCAGCCATTGCAGATGTTTTGAGTAAGTCACGACGAGTGTATGTGTTCATAAGTGAAATGAGCCTCCGGTTTTTAGGTGCAAACGAAAAGTTGATTAGTTGGCGTGTTCTTTCAGCCACGCCAAAAAGTCGCGCGGCGAAGTGAACTCCAACAACGCCACGCTTAGTTGTTTCAGTTGTTTTGGGTTGAGTCGCTTCAAACGATTTTGCCAAGTCGCGTTGAGCGGTCCCAACCGATGTTTTAATAGTTCTGTAACCACGTCAAGTAATGCTTCCGTCTGACCCTTCTCACGTCCTTGATCGAACCAGTCATCCAGAAAAGTGCGCTTGAATTCCGCCACTTTGCGTTTTGAAACGCGAGCTTCTTTGAGAGCTTGTTCCATATCTTTCTCCTCAACTTTCCCAGCTTTCGCCAGATAGTTCACAGTCGCCATCAACTGTTGCCATTTGGTTTCGTCTGCGGCCAGCAGTTTTGCCAGACGCACGAGCCATTCGATGGATGAGTCATCAAATACACTGCGCAGCGTCAGCAATGCGGCTCGCAACGAATTGTCGCCCTGAATCGTCGTTGCGCTGTGCAAAGACAAATCGCACAGGAAGTATTCAAAGTCCGGCACGAACTTGTTCACCCGCTCCAATACCTGCGGATCAAACAGCGCGTTGAAATGCCGCGCGACATTCCAACGTTGTTTGCCGTGATAAAAGACCAGCGGAAAGATCACCGGCAAATGTGTGCCGCGTCGCAACGGCTTTTGCGCCCAGATTTTGAGCATGTAACGCAACAGTTGCAATGCCACCCACGGCGCGGGGCTGCTTTTGTGTTCGATCAGAATGTAAACGAAAACCGCCTTGCCGCTTTTCAAACCGATTTGGCAAAGCAAGTCGGAGAAGTGTGCGCTCAGCTCTTCGTCAACGAAGGTGTCTTTGCTGACTTCGAGTCGCTGCCAATCCAGCACGGCTGTGAATTCGGGCGGCAGATAATGGCGCAAAAACTCCGCCATCATTGACGGTTCGGCAAACGTCTCGCGGAAGAATTTATCGTGCAGGTTTTCACGGCGCGGCTTTGCCATAAGCTGTTTTCTCGTCACTTGCCTTTGCGTATTTGCCGCTCAAGGCCGTTGTGCCGGTCGCGTCTTTTCACGCGCTTCAGCCGTGCGTGGCGGATTCCAAAAGCCCGCCGTGCCTTTCGTCCTGGCCGCCAACTCGCCGCTATAAAGCAGCGCATTGAACAGCACGCGAAACGTGCCGAAGGGCTGCCCGCGCCATTGCGGGCGAAAGCCCAACAGCAAGACGTGGCCGCCACCGTAGCGCACATCGAGCGCCGCCGCATAACCCTGCACATACTTTTCACCGAGCAGATAGCCGGAAAGCAGCGGCGAACCGGCACTCTGATATTTCGCCAGCACCGTCCCAGCGAAACCGTCGGTTGTGGTGAACACCGGGCTGCTATCGCCGAAGACTTTCGCCTGCGCCGGCATCCCAGCCATCACCGGATGCGCGGCATCAACCTCAACGGCGAGCACGGAGCCGGCCATAAAGTAATCGCGCCGCTGCAAACCGCTCACCACGTTCTTGACCGGCAGATGCAACGCCTCGATGGCGAATTCGCCGCTGTGATTCAGGCAGGCCAGCGTGCCGCCTTCGCGCACAAAGGCGTCGAGCGCGCGCACGCCCGCTTCGCCCAAACCCCCGGCGTATTGCGGCGGCACCGTGCCTTCGGCAAAGCCTTCCAGCAAGGTGCGCGGGCGTTCATCCGCCAACAGGATCACGTCGAAACGTTCGCCCAGCGGCCCCGCCAGCAAACTGGGATTGGTCAATTCCGTAAACTTGAATTTGTACTGCTCCAACACCCAGCGGCTCCAGCCTTCATCCATGCTGGGCGACCACGGATGATAAACGCCGATGCGGGGCGCATTGACTGGCAGTCCTGCCGCCGCCATCGCTTGTGCGCGCAACGCCAGCGACTCCACCCATTTCATTTGCGTAGCTTCCGTCACGCCGCTGACCACATAGCGCGCGGGCGCGGTCGGCTTGCCGCGTTCGTCAAACGTGGCCGGTGTGAATTGCACCGTCCCGCCCGCTTGCCAGGCCAGGTTGAGCGCGCGGAAGGTGTTGTTCTCCGCCGGGTCTAACGCCAATGCTGCGCCGCTGCCGCTGCGTTTGCCCGGCAACGGCACGATGCCCGCCGCCACTGCATCTGTGTTGAAGCCAAGCCCCGGCGCGCTGTCGAATGGCGCGGCATCCGCTTCGTTGCTGGCGCGCGCGTTCCACCCCACCGCTTGCCCTTGCACCGGTTTGAACGCGGCGCGCGCATCAGGGGCGAGCGGCGTCATCACCTTGTTTACGCGCACATCCATTTGATACGGCAGCGTCCAGCCCGAAACGTCGTAAGGCTGCTCCGGCGGGCCTTCGGGAAATTGCCGCAGGTCGGGGTAGCGCTGCACTTCGAGCACCTGCCGCGCCAGTTCGGCGTACTCCTGATTCATCGGGATGACCCACGTGCCCGCCGGATAGCTCAGCCCTTCGATCACCAGCGGCTTGGTCAACTGCGCGACTCGCACGCCGTTGAAAGCCAGCCGCCGCAGCAACTCGACCGGTGCCACCGGGTCGCGCTGCTCTTGCGGGATGAGGTAGGCAAACGGCGGCTCCTGCGCGTAGCGGCGCAACGTGTCGCGGCCCGCTTGGTAGCGATTGAAAAGCACGCTCTCTTTGTACTTGCCCGCGTATTCGAGCACGGCCACGGACGCGGTCAGCATGTAATCCACCGCATCGCGCAACCGCCACCAGCCGCCTTTCCACGGGCTGGAGTAGAGCGATTCGGGCCGCAGATTGGCGCGGTCGCGCGGGAAATCGCGCGTCGTGTAAAAGTGCGGCGTGGCATAGGCAAACAGCGCCGTTTCAGTCCAGAAGGCCGCGCGGTTTTGCAGCATCGGCATGTAATCCACGTAGCCCGGATACCAGGCGTCAAAGCCCGTGCCCATATGCGTCGCGCCGGGCTGGCCGCGTTCTTCGAGCGCGTTGGCGATGACCATGCCGATCAGGTTCACCGTGCGCGACATCAGCGGATGCACTTGTGAAGCAATCGGCTCGGCAAACGGCGGCAGCCAGATGCGCGTGGGGAAGGGCGACGTTTGATGATGCACATAAGTGATCTGCGGCTCCCAGTGCCGCCAGATGCGCTCGACCACGCGCGACTCGATCATGTTCAGCATATAAGCATCGCGGTTGTTATCGTGGCCGACGTACTTCTGATAAAGCTCCGGCACGGGCGCGATTTCGTATGGCGTGCCGACGTTCGCGCGGTACCATTCGGCCACGATGTTCTGCCCATCGGGATTGAGCGAGGGCCACAACATGACGATGACGTTGTCGAGCAGCGCGCTGATTTTGGGGTCGCTCGCGCCCACGGCCAGATCGTGCGCGAGTTGAATGGTGTGCTGCGCGCCCGCGACTTCCGATGCGTGCAGCCCGCCGTCAATGTGCACGAAGGCCTTGCCCTCGCGCGCCAAGCGCCGCGCTTCCTCATCGCTCAAGCCTTCAGGATGCGCCAGCCGTTGCGAGATTTCGCGGTAATGTTCGAGCTTGGCGAGATTGGCCGGCGTCGAGATCAACGCCATAAACCAGGGCCGCCCTTCGGACGTGCGCCCAAGCTCGACCAGTCGCACGTGGTCGCTGGCCGCTGCCAACGCGCGGAAATACTTCAACGAGTCGTCGTAGGTCGCCAGCTTGAAATCGTCGCCGACACGGAAGCCCAGGACGGATTCGGGCGTTGGGATTTTTACCTGTGCCGTTGAGGTGGCTGAACAAAAGCCCAATATCAACAAGGTCAGAAATGCGTTACAGCGCAGTGTTGTTCTCATCTTTGCCATCGGTGATTTTCTAGTTTGCGAGCAGTTTGCGATGCTGACTGAACGCACCGCTCAGGTCACGCACGATTTGATCGTGCAGCGCCTGCATCCGGGCGTAACGTTCGACATTTTGCGCGACCGGCTTGGCGCGCGTCGTTTCATCCAGCGCGACGTATTGGTTGCACAAATCGGCAATGCCAACCGGCCTGCCTTGCTGTTTGCGATACGCCCAGATGGCTTGAATGGCCGCGCCCAGCGCCGCGCCTTCTTCGCTCTTTGTGCAGACGACTTCGGCCTTGAACACATCCGCCAGAATCTGCCGCCAGACCGCGCTTTTGGCTCCGCCGCCCGTCGCGCGAATCTCGCGCGGTTGAATGCCCAACGTGCGCAGCCGGTTCAAGCCGTAATTCAAGCCGAGCGTCGTGCCTTCCATCGCCGCGCGCGCAAAGTGGCCGATGGTGTAGGTCTGTTCGCGCAAGCCGAAATAAACGCCCGTGCCGTCAGGCGCGTTCGGCGTGCGCTCGCCCTCGAAGAAGGGGATCAGTAACAAGCCATCGTTGCCTGCCGACACTGCCGCCGCCGCTTCGGCCAACTGTATGTGCGAGAGGTTGAAACGTTCGCGCACCAGCTCAGTCGCCACGGTGACATTCATCGTGCACACCAGCGGCAGCCACTTGCCGGTTGAATCGCAAAACGCCGCGATCTCGCCTTGCGGATCAATCACCGGATGTTCGGAGCACGCGTAAATCGTGCCCGACGTGCCGAGACTGACGGTGACGACGCCCGCGCGCACATTGCCCGTGCCCAGCGCGCCCATCATATTGTCGCCGCCGCCGCTGCTGACGCTGACCGTTTCGTTCAAGCCGAATTCTGCCGCGAGTTCTGGCCGCAACGTTCCGGCCAGGTCATCCGCGGCGATCAATTCAGGCAACAGCGCGCGCACAGCCGGATCAAGCGCGGCAATGGCGGCGTCTGACCAGACGCGCTTGCGCACATCCAGCAAGCCTGTGCCCGAAGCATCGCCGCATTCCATCGTCTTGCGGCCCGTCAGCCAGAAGTTCAAATAGTCGTGCGGCAGCAGAATCGAATGCAGCCGCGCATAGTTTTCCGGCTCGTGCTTTTTCAGCCAGAGAATTTTGGAGGCGGTGAAGCCCGCCGGAATGCCATTGCCGACAGCTTCGATTGTTTGCGCCAAGCCGCCGAGGCGCGCGATCAGTTCCTCGCATTCAGCACTAGTTGCAGTGTCGCACCAGAGCTTGGCCGGACGTATGACCTGCTCGTCCACAGCCAGCGGTACGAGACCGTGTTGCTGGCCCGACACGCCAATGCCTTTGACGGCGGCGCGGTCAATGCCCGCCTGCTTGAGCACGGCTTTAATCGTGTTGCGGGTG
>JAYUCP010000378.1:0-26162 GCA_043740245.1 Acidobacteriota bacterium
CTTGATTTATACAACGTTACTTTAGGGGTCTGCGCGGGACTCTGGAATTTTAGGCTAAGTTGTTGAACGTAAATGTCACAACAACTCTAATTACTCAAAACCAACCAAAACAAAAAGGGCGGGGATTCCCGCCCTTTGTTTCGCCGATAGTTTCGTTCATGCGCCGCGCCGGTTAGCCTAGCCGAAAATGTCTTTGACCTTGCTGCTGAAACTCTTGCTCTGTTCTTTCTGCTTCTCTTCCAACTGCGCGAACTGTTCGAGCAAGCGGCGTTGATCGCGTGAGAGCCGCGTTGGCGTGACGATGCTGGAGACGACGAATAAATCGCCGCGTCCGGGGCCTTGCAAGGAAACAATCCCTTTGCCTTTGATGCGGAAGATCGAGCCGGTTTGCGTGCCTTCGGGAACGGAGAGCGCTTCTTCGCCGTCCAGCGTCGGCACGGTGATTTCCGCGCCCAGCGCCGCCTGGGCAAAGGTGATCGGCACGTTGACGTAAAGATTGTTGCCCTGGCGCTCAAAGATTTCGTGCTCTTTGACGTTGACGACGACGTAAAGATCGCCGTGCCCGCCGCCATTCATGCCCGCTTCGCCTTCGCCCGCGATGCGCAAGCGCGCGCCGGTTTCGACGCCTGCGGGAATCTTGATCTCGATGACTTGTTCGCGGTTGACGCGGCCTTGACCGTGGCAGGTTTTGCACTGATTGACGATCACGCGGCCCGTGCCACGGCATTGATGGCAAGTGCGGCTGACCGAGAAGAAGCCTTGTTGAAAGCGCACCTGGCCGACACCCGCGCAAACATTGCAAACCTGCGCGGACGTGCCCGGCGC
This sequence comes from Acidobacteriota bacterium, assembly GCA_043740245.1. Classification (GTDB taxonomy): domain Bacteria; phylum Acidobacteriota; class Blastocatellia; order RBC074; family RBC074; genus JACPYM01. Next base: position 826 of record JAYUCP010000378.1, read on the forward strand.
CGCGCCCGTGCCTTTGCAGGGTTCGCAGCCTTCCAAACGCGGAATGTTGATTTGGGTCTTGTAGCCCGCCGCCGATTGTTCGAGCGTGATTTCCAGATCGAAGCGCAAGTCTGAACCGCGCTGCGCACCGCCGCGCCGCTGGCTGCGCCCGCCGAATAGGTCGCCAAAGATGTCGCCGAGAATGTCCTCGAAGCCGCCAAAATCGCCCGGCGGCCAGGCGCCGTCAGAGGCGGCGGAGGTGCCTACGCCCGCGTGACCGAAGCGGTCATAGCGCGAACGGGTTTCAGTATTGGAAAGCACGCCATAGGCCTCGGCGGCTTCTTTGAATTTCTCTTCCGCTTCCTTGTTCCCAGGGTTGCGGTCAGGGTGGTATTGCAACGCCAATTTGCGATAGGAGCTTTTGAGTTCCTGATCGTTGGCCGTGCGGCCGACACCGAGCACCTCGTAATAATCCCGTTTACTCACCGATTCACCTCACAATAAAAAATGAAAGTTGTCATTCGCAGTTCAGCGCCTGGCTGCCAATTCCGGGCTGGTGGAAAACAAGCCGCCGTGGGTTAAGCGATTGCCATCAAGCTAAGACGAAGGCGCGGATTATAGACATCCGATCTCTTACTTTACAAGACAGCACTCAAGTTTCGTTAGCAAAGAAAGCTTAAGGGATGCTCGGCAGGTGTAAGTGGGAAGGCAACTGGTTTCGTTACAGTGGGTTTGAGTTGCTTTAGGCCGCGAGGGAGTGTTCCTCGGCCAAAGCTTGTTCAAGCAACCGTGCCACGTGATTGACGACGCCAATCATCCGTGCGTACTCCATCCTGACTGGGCCGACGAGGCCCAGGCTTCCTCTCACCTGATCACCAAAGCCGTAGTACGAAGTGATGACCGCACAACCACGCAGACTGGGCAGGCTGTTTTCGGCCCCGATGCGGATGCCGACGGGTTGGGGAATGCTGGGTGCAACACACTCGTTGAGAATTTTGACGAGCCTGCTTTTCTCTTCAAAGACTCGCAATAGTTCACGAATCTCCTCTTTGTCGGCAAAAGCGGGTTTCGTGACCATGTTGGCCGCGCCCTCGACAAAGATTTCCGGGGCCTCCGCTGCGGTTTCGCGCAAGCCGCGCTCGCAAAGCAGGATGGCGTTCTGCAAAAGACGGTCGTAAATATCGCGCTCATCTGAAAGCCGCCGCAGCAATTCATTGCGAATCGCCAACAGCGACATGCCGCCGAAGTTTTCGTTCAGATAGCGCGCCGTCGAATTCAACTCGTCCTGCGAAAAATCCTCGTCAAGCAGCACGACGCGATCCTGCACCAGGCCCGCGCGCGTGACCGTGATGACCAGGATGCGCTTTTCAGCCAGCCGGACGAAATCAATATGTTTGATGATGTCTTGCGCCAGCGTCGGCAGCACCACAATCCCGACGCCGTCTGAGAAGTAGGAAAGCAGATGCGAGGCGCGTGTCATCAGGTGATCCGCGCTGACCCAGCCGCCGCCGAAAATGCCGTGGTGCAAGGTCGCTTCGTCCGTATCCGAAAGCTGCGGCTCGTCCAGCATCTGATCCACAAAGAAGCGATAGCCCTTATCGCTCGGCACGCGTCCCGCTGAAGTGTGCGGCTGTTCGAGGTAGCCCGCTTCTTCAAGATCGGCGACCGAATTGCGCACCGTCGCGGGCGAGAGGCCTTCACGCGTGAGCTTCGAGATAACGCGCGATCCAACCGGTTCGCCCGTGGCGATATGGGTTTTGATCACTAGCGCTAATAACTCGCGGCTACGCTGATCCAGCGTCTGTGTGCTACTCAGCATCGGTTTACTCAGCTTATGTCTGTGGGATGCAAGCCGTGACGTTTCGCCTCAGCTTCATAGGGTAGTGAAGAGCGCTCACACCTTCTATAGGTCTATCAGATACACGGGGCGCAAAGTATCACCGCCGCGGAAAGCGTGTCAAGCTGAGCTTTTTGCTTCATTTGGATGTCGCCGCGCAATGACGGCGCGCTTCCAAACGACTTGAACCGGAACAAGCCATTTGAATCTGCCGTAAAAAACAACGTCATCACACGCCAAGTTTTTGCTGACTACTAATTTTTTAATTGACAGCCTTGCAAGTCGGGCGTAGGCTTGCCGCGAATTCTTTAGTAGTTCAATTCGCAGCATATCAAGCAAGAGGGAGGTGACGCACTTGGCGCGCAGAAAATCACCGACGTTGACCGAAGTCGAGTTGGAAATGATGGACGTGCTCTGGGATCGTGGGCAGGCCACCGTGGCCGAAATTGTCGAGGCTTTGCCGGAAGAGCGGCTGGCCTACAGTTCGGTGCTCACGATGATGCGCATCCTCGAACAGAAGGGCTACGTCGAGCATGAGAAGGAGGGCCGGGCGTTCATTTATCGCCCCTTGGTAGACCGGCAGCAGGCGCAGAAGAGCGTGCTCGGGTATTTGCTCAAACGCTTCTTCAATAACTCGCCGGAGTTGCTGGTGGTCAATTTGCTCGAACACGATGACGTGGGGCCGGACGAGGTCAAACGTCTCAAACGGATGATCGAAAAATCATCCTAACCAATCCTTTCAACCACCAAACAAGAAGTACTTCAAGCAGGCCTCGACCTTAACCGCCTTAACTGGAGGACGAAATGAATTCAGTGCTTGAAACCCTTGATCCGCTGGCGCGGCTGGCCGTCCAAGCGTTGCTCAACAGTTTGTGGCAGGGCTTGCTGATCGCGGCGCTGGTCTGGGTGTTGCTGCGCGCACTGGGGCGTGTCAGTGCGACGACGCGGCACGCGCTCTGGCTGGTCAGTTTGCTGACGATCAGTTTGTTGCCGCTGGCTGGGCTGTTGCTCCCACAACAGAGCGACATCAGTTTGCCAAAGAAAGTAACTGAAGTGCGCGCGCCCGCAATCACAACGCCATTGCCGCCGGTCGCGCACCGCGCAGCAACGCCGTTGAATGCGCCGCTGCGCTTCACGCCACTGCCCGCGCCGCTAGTGAATAAGGCGGAGCCGCTGGCGGTGATGCCCTCAACGCTGGATGTACCGCTGGTTGTTGCGCCGCCAACACGGCCAGCGTTGCGCCAACGGTTGTCGCACTGGCTGGCCGCGTTATTTGCCGGCCCAGCCCCGCTGTTGTTGGCTGCGCTCTGGCTGGCGCTCAGCGCCTTGCTGGCCGGGCGGATTGCGCACAGTTACTTCTTTCTTTTCCGGCTGCGCCGCCGTTTGCAAGCCGTGCCGGAACCGCTCAACCAGCGCAAGGATTATCTGGCCGCGCGCTTCGGCATTGCGCGCGGCGTCGAGTTGTTCATCGCCGCCGACGTGAAGATGCCGATGACCATCGGCTGGCTGCGGCCCCTGATCGTGTTGCCGCCGGATTTGCCTGAAAGTCTGTCGAGCGCCGAATGCGACAGCGTGATCGCCCACGAATTGGCGCACATCAAACGTTGGGATTACGCGACCAATTTCGCCCAGCGCGTCATTCAGGCCCTGCTGTTCTTTCATCCGGCGGTCTGGTTCATCAATAAGCAATTGGTGATCGAGCGCGAATTAGCCTGTGACGATTGGGCTGTGAAGCTCACCGGCGAGCCGCGCCGTTACGCGAGTTGTTTGACCAAGCTGGTTGAACTGTTGAGTGAAAGCAAACCGCTGGCTGCGGCCACCGGGATTCTATTTGGAAAACACATCATCTCAAGGAGGGTAGAAATGATTCTCAATCGTGACCGCAATGCGACGACCACCGTGTCGAAGCCTGCTTTAGTTTACGCCATCGGATTGGCGTTCCTGTTCGTCTTTGCGTGCAGCGCGCTTTCGCCGGTGATCGCTGTGCCGCTCGCGCAAAAGCCTGCGAAAAAAGCGCCGGAGGTCAAACCTGTCAAACCCGCGCCCGCCACGCCGCGCGCTGAAACTGCAACGATAGCGCCCGCCGCTTTGCTGGATGAGATTCCGCCTTCGGCGCGCCTCGCACTCGATGGCGAAGACATGGTCATTCCCGCGTTGCCGCCACTGCCTGCGCGGGTTGAGTTACCTGATTGGGCCAGCGATGCAGTGATTGCGTTGCAAGATCAAGATGCTGTCGCGCCGCGCACCCCTGTCGCGCCGCGTGTGCCCGTCACCCCGTTTCCGCCGGTCGCCTGGGCCGATTCGTTTGGCGGGCAGTTGGGCACAACGTTCCCTGCGCCAGCCTATGCGCCATTCGCGCAGAATGGATTAACCGCTGCCTTCGCTGGCGGGCAAAACACCGCTGCCCAAAGCAAGACGCCCGCAATTCCCGAAGCCGAATTGCTCAGCCTGCTCTCGGACATCGTCAAAAAAGACAGCCACGAGAATGTGCGCCGCGAAGCCTTGCAAGGCATTTATCGTATGCGCAATAGCGATGCGGCCATCAACACGCTGATTCAGTTGTATGACAGTGTCAGCGATGTCAAAACCAAGAGCGAGATTCTCGGCTACCTGATGCGGCGCAGCGGCGACAACAGCAAGGCCATCGCCAAGCTCGTCCAGATCGCCAAGAATGAAAAGGATGAAACCGTGCAACGCGCGGCGCTCAACCAATTGGCCTATGTCAAAGGCGATGAAGGAGCCGACCATCTGATTGCGATTTACGATGGGATGCAAGACCCGAAACTGAAACAGCGTGTGATTCGCGCGCTGGCTTACAACAAGAGCAAGAAGGCCGTGGACAAACTGATGGCCATCGCCAAAAACGACAGCGATCCGACGGTGCGCACGGCGGCGATTCGCAGTCTTTACGAAATTGACAACCGCCTCTACCTCAACTTCGCCGAAGGCACGCGGCAGAGCCTGCTGACCGAACCGAAGGTGCTCACTATTCCGCGCGTCAACCTCGAGCAACTGAATGACCAACTGCTCTACCTGAAAGACCGCCTGAACTTTGATTTCGACGGCAAGAAATTCGAGTTGAACAAAGAGCAGTTCGACGACGCCATGAAAAGGGCGAAAGAGGCCTTGGAACACGCGCGCGAATTGAACGGCAAGCAGCGTTTTGAATTCGACGGCAAAGCCTTCGAGTGGAACAAGCAGCAGTTGGAAGAGTTCCAAAGCCGCGCGCGCGAAGCGCAACAACGCGCGGTCGAACAGATGCGCGACCTGGAGCAACGGCTGCGCAACGACTGGCGCGAAGGCGAACCGCGCGTCATTCGCCCCGCCGCGCGGCCTGAACGGAACCGCGACGAAGAGCGCGATTCGCAACGCGAGCCGCGCAAGCCTGCCGCTGACCAGAAGCCCGCCGCCGCGCCGAAACCGGCGACATACAACGTTGCCAGGAACTGAGCTCCGGTTGCTCACGCTTTCCGATCACAGACATTCAAAAATAATCCAGCCGCAGATGGACGCCGGCCAAACGCTGATCTGCGTCAGGTCGGCGTGTATCTGCGGCCAGCAGTTTTGAAACGAAAGGAGTATTTATGTTGCGTCAACTCATGTTCATTGGCTTGCTGCTGACGCTGTCCGTCAGCCTGGCGGGGGCGCAAACCGCCGCAACGCGCACGTACACACGCGCCGATTTTGTCAACGTTGACGGTGGCAGTTTGAACGACAAACTCGATCGCGCCGTCCAGCAATTCAAAGCCTCACGGCAAGGCGATGCGTGCTGGGTGGCCTATCACGCGCCGGTGCGCGCCAACGCTAGTTACGGCATGTCGAACTGGTCGTACAGCGATGGCGATGGCATCCGCTTGGAAAAGCGTGACGATCCGGCGGGCGCGGCGGTTTTCTTGCTGGCTGACCTGAGCACCGGCAAAACCATTTACACGCGCGTCAAAACGCTCAACGTGAACGAGCCATACCAGTTTGAAAACCGCCCGGTGTATTGGCTCGGCAACGTTGACGCGGGGCAGAGCCTGGCGCAGTTGGAAACGCTGTTGCGCGCCAACCAAGCGGACACCAGCGAGAAAAGCATTGTGCGCAGCATCGTGCGCGCGATCAGTTATCACGATCATCCGCGCGTCGTCGCTTTGCTCGAAGACGTCGCGCAAAAAGAACAGAGCTTTGAATTGCAACGTTCAGCGATTGCCAGCCTCGGCAGCATCGGCAGCAAAGAGAGCCTCGACGCGCTCGACAAGCTGTTCAACACCGCCAGCCCCGCGCTCAAAAAAGAAATCGTGCGCGCCTATCGTTACGCTGGTGACCGCGCGAACGAACGGCGTGTGCTCGACCGGCTGACCGCGCTGGCGAAAGCGAATGAGAGCGCCGAATTGCGCGCTGAAGCCGTGCGCCGCATCGCCAGTTTTCGCGGTGAGGCGGTAGCCGACCGGCTGTTTGAAATCTACGACGCGCTGAGCGATCAGCAACTCAAACGCGAGATACTTCAAGCTGTTTCGCTGGGCGACAGCGTCAACGACCGCGTCATCAAACGCCTCGTCACGATTGCCAAAACGGGCAGTGACGCCGAATTACAACGGGCGGCCGTGCGGCGGCTGGGCGGCGAACGCGGCGACGATCAGCTCGACGCTTTGATCGAGATTTACGACAGCGTCACGGTGGACGGCGTGCGTGAAGAAGTCATCAACCGCTTGGCGCGCAGCAACAGCCGCAAGGCTTCTGACAAGTTATTGAAGATCGCCAAAGACGAACCCAATCCAAAGTTGCGGCAAGCGGCCATCCGGCGGTTGTCGAGCCGCAGCAGTTGAGCATGATTCCAAAGTTATCGGCAGGAGAAGGGCAATAGACTGAGGCTTGTGGGCGAGCGGACGAGGCAAACTCGTCCGCTCATTTTTTTACGGGCGCGGCGATTTTCAGAAAGTCCAGCGTCTTGCCCAGCAGCACCGTCACGTTATTCGCCGTCGTATTCGCCGTGGCTAGATCGCGTTTGCCGTCGCGGTCGAAATCGGCTACGGCCAGCATCACCGGGCCGCGCGCGACAGCGAAGTCCTGCCTGGTTGGAAACGTGCCGTCGCCTTTGCCGAGCATCACGGTGACTTTGGCTTCGACGCTGTTGGTGACGGCGAAATCCGGGTGGCCGTCATTGTTGAAATCGCCCGTGATGACCGCGCTGCAATCGCCGATGGGATAGTTGACCGCCGTTTGAAAATTGCCGTCGCCCGTGCCCAGCAAGACGTGCGCGCCCCGGCTGAAATTGTTGGCGGTGACCAGGTCTAGTTTGCCGTCGTGATTGAAATCGCCGCTGGCGACTTGATAAGCATTCTGCCCGGCGTAAAAGCGTTTGGGTTCGGCAAAGGTGCCGTCGCCGTTACCAAGATAAACGCCCAATTGCGTCTGGCCGCTGCGTTGCCAGGGGCAGGTGATGAAATCGGCGTTGCCGTCATTGTTCAGGTCGGCGGTGGTGACGAAGAAGGGTACGTAGCCGAGTTCGAGTTTTTGTGGCGCGGCGAAATCGTCAGCGCCCTGGCTGAGCAAGAGCGTGGCTTGGTTGGCCGTGAGGCTGGCGCTGATGAGGTCGTCGCGTCCATCGCCATTGAAATCGGCGGCGGCTAATGAGCCGGGCGCTGGCGCGACAGTGATTTTGCGCGGCTCCTGAAATGTACCGTTGCCTTTATTTAGCAGGATGATGACGGCATCTTCACCGCTGAGCGCAACGGCCAGATCGCGTTTGCCCAGGCCGGTGAAATCGGCGCAGATGACGGCGGTCGGCGCTTTGCCGGCGGCGATGGCGGTGGCAGGTTGAAAGGTGCCGTCGCCTTTGTTGCGCAGGACGCTGAGGTTTTCGCTGTTGTGATTGCTGACGATCAGGTCGGCGCCGTTGTCCGGGCCAGTGAGGTGCGCGGCGGTGATGAAATATGGGGCAGCACCAGCGGCGTAATTTTGGCCTGGGGCTTGAGAGGTGGCGGCGGCGTTGGTCAAGACGGCCGCCGCCAGCAGAACGATGATGAACTGGCGCAAGATGCTGCTTCTCCTGTCAATTTTGGTGCGCGTCCAGAAAAGCCGCCAATTCGATAAAGCCGCCAAGTTCATGACGTGGCGCGCCAAAGAAGCGCAAGAAGTCCTGTTGCCCCAAAACTGCTTCACAACGTGCGAAAGTGTCGGCGAGGAGTGTGTTAAAGGCCTCGACGTATTGCTTAGCGTCCAACTGACGCGTTTGATAAAGCTGATAAAGCGAAGCTTGCTGTGCGTGTAGCGCCACCTGTATGCCTTCCACCTGGCGCAACTTCACGGGATCGTAGGCGGGACCGAGAAAAACTTCAGCCAGCGCTTGAAACTCTTCATGGCGCAGGTCTTTGGTTGGATCATTGGTGTTATGCAGGACGGCAATGCGTTGATTGAATGTTTGTTCAAGATCCATTGCAAAACCTCCATTTCAGGGGTGTACGTGCTGTGCTTGACAGTGTTGCAATTCCGGCCAGGGCAAGCTGACGGGTGAGTACAACCGGCGTGCGCCCAGGTCGCGTCCGTAAGTCCCCCACGCAAACACCGAGGCGCGATAACCAACCGCCGCCGCGACTGTCAGTCCGGCTGGATAAAGAATGCGATTGGCCGTTTGATGGCAAACGCCGGTCACGCCATACACAATGCCTGCATGCGAATTTGGTTGTGACAGACAATCAGCCTGGGCGGTATTGCCCGAACCAGTACAGATTTGCCGCCCCTTGCTGGAGCGTCCCCAGCAAGGCCAGATATGGCCGTGACTGCTGGTCACGTAAGTATGCTCTGCCAATGGCGGCTGCATCGTTAAGACATATCCGGTCAACATCCCGATAGGCATCTCATTTCCCCTTTGCCGAACGTTGTGTGTGTTGCGAGCGGACTTTAACACAGCAACCGACGGAGGCTGAAGTACGGTGTAGCGGCTTTACGTCAGCTTCATTGGTTTAGGATTCTTCGGATCGCTGTAGTCGTAAAAGCCCTGGCCCGACTTGCGCCCATACAGCCCGGCCAGCACCATCCGTTTCAACAACACCGGCGGGGCGAAGCGTTTCTCTTTGAACTCGTCGAACATGATGTTGGCGATGTAGTAGGTCGTATCCAGCCCCACGAAATCGGCCAGCGTCAGCGGCCCCATCGGATGGCCGCAGCCGAGCTTCATCGCGTTATCAATCTCTTCAATCGAAGACAGCCCCTCTTCCAACACACGGATCGCGTCGAGCATGTATGGCACGAGCAGGCGGTTGACGATGAAGCCGGGTTTGTCGGGCGCGGTGACGACGGTTTTGCCGGCGGCTTGGCCGAAAGCAATCACCTCTTGAAACACGTCTTCGTCGGTGAGGATGGTGCGGACGGCTTCGACCAGCCGCATCAACGGGACGGGGTTGAAAAAGTGCAGCCCGACGAAACGGCGCTGCCGCGCGGCGCTGGTGGCCGTCATCATCTCGGTGATCGAGAGCGAAGAAGTGTTCGAGGCAAAGATCGTCGCGGGCTTACAGATGGCGTCAAGCTTGGCGTAAACCTCGCGTTTGACGGCCAAGTTTTCGATGATGGCTTCGACGATCAGGTCGGCGTCGGCCAGGACTTCGTATTTGGTTGTGCCGCGCAAGCGCCCGCGCGCGGCGTCTTTTTGTTCAACGGTGAGCGTGCCTTTCTCGGCGAACCTGCTGAGCGATTTTTCGATACTGCCGAGGCCTTTTTGAATCAGTTCCTCGCTGACTTCGACCAACGTAACGTCGTAGCCGCTGACAGTGGCGATTTGCGCGATGCCCGCGCCCATCAGGCCGGCGCCGAGCACGCCAATTTTTTGGATTGCCATAAGGGATGCTCCTATGAATGAAGGATGAGGGATGAAGGATGAAGGCTGAAGTAAAGTGACGATTCATCCTTCATCCTTCCGCCTTCATCCTTTCGAGAGCGCCGCCTGCTCAACCGTCGGCCAATAGCGCGGACTGACTTGATAGGCGCGCACAAAACAAATTGTCACCAGAACCGTACAGGCGGCGATCAGCGCCAGTTGCCGCCGCGTTACGCGTTCGCGGCCCGGCGCCAGGTACGGGATGATAAACGCCAGCCCTGCGCCTGCCAACAGGCCGCCCAGATGGATCGAGTTATCAATGAATGGCACCGTGAAGCCGATGAACAAATTGACGGCGATGGCGGGCAGCACGGCGATGGCGAACGAGTTGATAAATGCTGCGGGCAATTCGGCGCGGTATTTGAAACTGAACACGGCCAGCACGCCGAACAGGCCGAAGATCGCACCCGAAGCGCCGACGGCCAAAGTGTTGGGTCTGCCGCTCAGCGCGTGAGCGAGCACGCTGCTGAGGATGCCGCCCAGGCCCGCCAGCAAATAAATCAGCAGGAAGCGCACCGAACCGTAAAGCCGCTCTACCTGCGGCCCGACAATCGCCAGCGCGAAACTATTCGAGAGCAGGTGCAGCCCGCTCAGATGCAAAAAGATCGGCGTAATGAGGCGGAAGTATTCGCCGCCTAGCAGCGCCGTGTTGGTTTGCGCGCCAAAAGCCAACAAGGACGGGCCGTCCACGCCGCGTAATAAATTTTCAAACGGCGAGCCTCCGGCCAGCGCCGCCGTCAGCAGATACACCAGCAGGTTCGCCAGAAAGAGGGCATAGGCCACCGGCGTTTCGCGCGCGAAGAAGGCGGCCAGGAAACGGCGCTCGATTTGCCTCTGCGCCTTGAGCGCGACGGTCGAGAGCCGCCGTCTTCCGCAATTCACACAGGCTGGCGCGCGTTTGGGCGTAGGTTTCTTGCAATGGTCGCAACTCTGAAACGACTGGGTCGCGTTGACGACGGGGTGTGGAATGAAGCTGCGGAGGGGTTGTTTGGGCGCAGGCTGGAGCGAAGCATGGACGTTCATAAGGGCACTTTCTCAGGGAACTCGAAGCTGAAAGCTGGTTGTAATGAACTCAGACAGGATGCGGCGGCGGGATGTGCGGGATGGCGTGTCGGGCGGGATGCAACCGCTGGTAATGGTCGGCGCGGCGCATTCTACTGGTTGAACTATGGCTTTCAAAGAAAATTTTCTTCCCGTTAAAATTAGGTGTATTGGCGGGGTGGGGCGTGTGTTGCGTGGGGTAGGAGCGGCTGATAGACTGTCGCTCCACGCATCGAATCAACTAAATAACGGAAACGTTTAGAGCATTATGGCAACTGCGCAATCACCATCCGCCGAAACGCAAGCGGCGCCAATCGAAAAGAAAGCGGGCTCCAAATCCAAACCTTTGACCGTCTGGACGGCCGTGGATTTCGTGCTCGATCTGCTGAGTTCCGTGCCGTTCGGCTTGATCCTGCTCATCCTGCTGATCGCGGCCTGCATGACCGGGATGCTGATTCAGCAACAGGAACTGCCGTCCTTCGTCAAGTATTACGCCGAGCTGACGCCCGGTGAAAAGATCGTGTATGGGCGGCTGCACTTCTTCGACATCTATCACGCGTGGTACTTCAACGTGCTGCTGCTGTTGCTCAGCCTGACGATCATCCTGGCTTCGATTGACCATTTCCCGGCGGCCTGGAGCTATATCGCCAAAAAGAAACTGACCGCCTCGCCGACCTTCGCCAAAGCCCAGCGCACGAAGGGTGAAGTGGAATTGCCGGGCGTCAATCGCGCTGCGCTGGTCGAACGCACTGGCCGGGCGGCGCGGGGCCTGGGCTTCAAGATCAAAGTCACCGAGGAAGAAACGCGCACGACCGTCTTTGCCGAACGCAATGTGTGGAACCGGCTGGGCGCATATTTGGTGCACATTTCATTGCTGACGATCTTTGCAGGCGGGTTTATGACCAGCCGCGGCTATACCGGGATGATGCGCGTGGTGCCCGAAAAGCAATCCGACCGGATGATGCAGAGCGTGTTCAATATTGATAACGACGCGATGCTGCACAATTCCGGCATCCGCGAATTGGAACTGCCCTTCACCGTTGAAGGCGTGGACATCCAGCAAAAGCTGATTGATAAGAACAAAGGCATTGACATGCCCAACACGTTGGATTGGATCACCCGCGTGCGCATCCACGACAAAGAGAGCGGCAAAAAAACCGACGTGCTGATCCATATGAATCATCCCTTCGATTATCGCGGCTACCGGATGTTTCAAACCAACTGGATCGCGCAGGGCAATGCCCGCACTGTCACGATCCGCGTTACGCCCACCGGCGGCGGCAATGCGCAAGACATCACGCTCGAACGGAACGGGCAGGCCAAGCTGACGGATGGCACGATCGTGCGCTACCGCGAATTCAACCCCGCCTTCACTGTGAACCGCGACGGCAAAGTCGAGATGGCTTCAGGCGATTATGACAATCCGGCGGCGCATCTGGATGTGATTTACCCTGACGGTAACAACCGCGATGTGTGGGCCTTTAGCGAAGCCGGGCGGGCGATGATGGAGCAGGCGCCTTTCTTGAAAGGCAAGTTTGGCGACACCGGCTCGTTGAGCTTCGCGCTGACCGACTTTGAGAAGGTCGGCATCGCTCACGACATTTCGATTCAGTATGATCCCGGCATCAAGATCGTTTACACAGGCTTTCTGATGCTATGCCTGTCGCTGATGGCGGTGTTCTTTTTTTCGCACCAACGGCTTTGGCTGGTGGTCGAAGAGGGGAAGATTACGCTGGGCGGCGATGCCAATCGCAATCGGCTGGGTTTTGAAGACCGGGTGAAGCAGTTGCTGGCGCGGATTCGCGGTGAACAGGAATTGCAAACGGCCAAATAAGGAGGTGCGCTTGCGAAGTTTTACGGCAGTAGTGGAAAAATGCGCTGAGACCGGGCTGTATGTTGGTTATGTGCCGGGCTTCCCAGGCGCGCATACACAGGCGGAGACGCTGGACGAGTTGAATCATAATCTGCGCGAGGTGGTAGAGATGTTACTTGAAGAATTTGGCGAGCCGCAGGCCGTCACGAGTTTTGTGGGCACACAGATGGTGATGGTGGCTTAAATGGCAAACCTGCCCGTGCTCAAACCGGCGGAGATGGTCGCCATTCTCAAGCGGCTTGGTTTTGCTGAGGTTCGTCAACGCGGGTCGCACAAACAATTCCGGCACCCTGATGGACGCGGAACGACGGTGCCATTTCATCCGGGCCGAGACCTTTCGCCCGTGCTGGCACGCAAAATTGCGGAAGATATTGGAATGACGCTTGAAGAGTTACTAAAGTACAAATAGTTTCGCTTCACTGGTCTTTTTGATGGAGGCTTACGATGAGTCAAGCAATAAAAACTATGAACGTCCCCATGCCCGTCGCGCCCGAATTGGTTGCGCCGCGCTTTGGGATCAAAAATTATCTGCCCGCGCTGTTGCCCTTGCTGGCGGCCTTCGCCTTGCTGGCCGTGCGCAAAGCCGGTGGGCCGGGCACGACGCCAACTGACGGCACGCTGATCGTGTGGGCGCTGTTGGCCTACATCTTTGCGGCGGCGGCGCTGCTGGTGAATTTCTGGGCGCCGGTGCCCTTCCTGCAAAAGCTGGGGCTGTGGGCCGGCTCGTTCGCCTTCTTCGCCAATCTTTCAAGCTGGCTGGTGCGCTGGGTTACGGCGGGCGAACGCGAAAGCTGGGTGCGCATGACCGACCAGATCACGGGCCAGTATCACTTCTGGTGGTTCTTCGGCTACATCCCGTTTGCCAATCTTTATGACCTGTCGGTGGCCTTCGCGTTCGGCGCGGCCTTTGGCACCTTGTTGTGGAGCCAGCGCGAGAATGCGCGCTTCGTGGGCGCGCTGTCGTTCCCGTTGATCACGCTGATTCTGTTGCTGGCCGTCTTCATCGGCAATGCGTTCATTGATCTGCCGCCGGTGTTGGATAGTTATTGGCGTCCGATTCACGTGGGCGTGGCTTCGATGAGTTACGGCATCGCGCTGGTCAGTTTCGCCATTGCGGTGATGTACCTGATCAAGGATGGCGTGAAGATGGAGGCGATGGGCGTCGCGGTCGGCGTCTTTGTGCTGGCGGGCTTTTTGGTGTTCAGCAAAGGCTTCAGCATTCTGACGCTGCAATACACGCTCAACCCGATGCTGCCGAACATGCAGAGCGAGGTCAAAGGCGTGCGCGTGCCGGTGCCGGGGATGGGGCCGATTGTGCTGATCGCGCTGGTGCTGTTGCTGATCGGTACGATTGGCTTTGCGCTCTATGTCTACCGCAACAACGAAGCGGGCAAACGCTTCGGGCATATTGCCTGGCGTGCGGCGCTGGCGGTGCAGGCCATCGGCATCGGCTGGTTCTTCTACCAAATCAAAACGGCGGGCAGCGTGGCGGCAGCCATCGGCGCGAATCAATACCGCGCGTTGGGCGCGTGGCTGAGCGGCGAACAGGCGGCGCAGATGCCGGTTGAACAACTGGTGCAGACGGGTTCGCAGTGGTTGCAACAGATGGGCGCGAACCTGACGCTCAGCGCGCGCTCCAATCCGGTCGAAGTCGCGGCGCTCATCAGCGCCTTTGCGGCGACGGCTTTCATCGCGCTCTTCAGCTTCCGCACCGAAAAGATTCGCGCGGCGCTGCCGCCCCTCGAACGCATTGACCAGATGGTTTACAAAACGGTCGGCGTGGCCTTTGCCGGCTTGGCGATCCTGCTGGTGACGGGCGCGGTCTGGGCCAACGAATCGTGGGGCCGCTATTGGGGCTGGGATGCCAAAGAGACGGGCGCGCTGGTCGCGTGGCTGTCTTATGGCGGCTACTTGCACTCGCGCATGGCGCACGGCTGGACGGGACGGCGCAGCGCCTACTTCGCGCTGATTGGCTTCCTGCTGGTGATCTTTACTTATCTGGGTGTGAGTTACCTGTTGCCGGGGCTGCACTCTTACGCTTAACCCCAGATTGAAGCTGAAACGCCAAGTCGCCAAGAGCGCCAAGTTTCCCAGTGGGTTTGCTTGGCGCTCTTGGCGTCTTGGCGAGAAAAAGCAATCCAAGGACAAGTGCATGGAGTTCAAGCTTTAGCTTGTTTGGCGCGCGTTGCGCGCCCAGACAGCCTAAAGACTAAACTCCATGCACTTGCCTCGTGGTTGTTTGATTTTCCCAGTCGAATCACATTGACGAACAAATGAAACAATTCGTCGGCACCATCCAATCGCTCTATCGCTACCCCGTCAAATCCATGGCGGGCGAGGCGCTCGACACCGCCACGCTTGGCTGGCACGGGTTGGCGGGCGACCGCCGCTATGCCTTCCGCCGCGTGCAGGAAAGCGGCGGCTTCCCGTGGTTGACGGCGGTCCGCTTGCCCGCGTTGATTCGCTATCAGCCGTACTCCGAAACGAAGGGCGCGCCGCCCACGCACGTGCGCACGCCCGCTGGCGTTGAGCTGGATTTGCACGGCGCGGCGTTGCAACAGGAGCTTTCGACGCTGCACGGGGCTGAGGTGCAATTGATGCAACTCAAACACGGCATGTTCGATGAAGCGCCGCTGTCGCTCATTACTACCGAAACACTAGACACATTGGCGGCCAAAGCCGAAACTGAAATTGACCCGCGCCGCTTCCGTCCCAACATTCTGGTCGCCGCCGACAGCGGCGCGCCGTTTCCTGAAAATGCTTGGGTCGGCAAGTTGATCGTGTTTGGCGAAGCGAATGACGCGCCGGCCATGACCGCCGCGCAGTTGGACGTGCGTTGCGGAATGGTCAATCTCGATCCCGACACGGCTGAGGTCACGCCGCAAATCCTGAAAGCCGTCGTGCAGACGAATCAAAATTGCGCGGGCGTTTACGGCGCGGCTTTGCGCACGGGAAAGATTTCAGTGGGCGATCGCGTTTTTGTGATTGACGTGTAGTCATTCCGGCGCATATGCGCTAAGCTCCGCCGCACTGGATGTGGTTATGAACCTAACACTCGATTACACAATTTTTTGCGAAGACGTGCGCTTCGAGGCTTCGCAGCATTTAAGCTTGATGGGTGTGACGCATCAGATCGTGGTGCCGCAACTGCCCGTCTCGCTGATCAAACTGGCGGTGGTCAATCACTGGCGCGGCGCGGGCCAGTTCATGAGCGAAGTGCGCATCCTGACGCCCGATAAAAACCAGGCCATCGCCGTCTCGCAACCGACCAGCTTCGTCGTGCCGCCCGATGGTTATGCCGACAACGTGACGGTGTTTGTGAATACGTCGTTTTATCAGCCCGGCCATTACCTGGTGCAGACGCTCATCAATTCCAGCCTCTTTGCCGAACGGGTTTTGCCCGTATTGCTGATGCAAGCGCCCGAAGAATTTACTGAAAGCGAGCGCGTCAACTAATCGCAGACTTTTTTTGTGCTGCCGCGCCAACCCGGCTGGCAAAACTGCCCGGAGCATTGTACCTTCTGCGCGCGCTCCCCAGGCGTTGCGACTACTGCTAAGAAATTTAAGGCTTTTCCTTTGCGCCAAAGTTTAATTCTTGCCACTCTCGAAAAGTCTTGAATAAGCAGAAACGTATTTTATCTTTTCCCATTCTTATTACGGCTTCGGTCTGTGTCCCGCAGGTTCAATGGTGCTGAATCTGGCAGGCCGGATAGGGAAAGAGCGGTTCGAATCCCCAAATAGTTTAATCGTCTTCATCACCGTGCAGCGCCGGGTTGCCAAAGGCGGCGCGGTGTTGTTGGTTACGCCATACATTTTATCGCGAGTAATGACCGGAGCGGCAGACAGTGGGCTTTCTTATGCTGGGTGTTTGTGCGAAGTGCCTGCGGCGTGATTTCCGCGCGGCTGGCTGCGTAGCCGGTAAAGCTGGAGTGGCTGTTCGCATGGTTGGCGCCGTTGTGGTAGGGGCGCACTACCAGGGACGCAACGACGACAATGGCGAACGGCCCTCCGGCGTCCGCGCAACCGTCTAAGGGACGAGAGGGTTGTGGCTGGACGCTGGTGTTGTCGGTTCGGTCCAATGGGGATTAGGCCGGGCTGATGACAAAGAGAGTCAGGGCGGATGCTGCGCTAGCATCCGCCCTGATTCATTTAACGAGCAAAGCGTTTCGCCTCGCCCAAACTCAAATCCCGGCGCTGCGTTGCAGGCCCAACTCTTCCTGAATCTCGCGCAACGCCGCGATCACAAAGGCGCAATGTTCGTCAAAGCTCAGCCCCAGCTCTGCCGCGCCGCCCCATAAATCTTCGCGTTTGACCGTGCGCGCGAAAGCTTTGTCCTTCATCCGCTTTTTCACCGACGCGACCGCCAGCGAATCGAAGCTCTTGTCGGGCCGCACCAGCGCGCACGCCGTCAGAAAGCCGCACAGTTCATCGCAGGCAAACAGCGCGTGTTCCAGCAGGCTCTCGCGTTTGACACCAGTGTAATCGGCGTGCGAGAGGATGGCGCGGCGCACCTCTTCAGGGTAGCCCTGCGCGCGCAACTCTTCGGAACCGAGCATGGGATGGCGTTCGTCGGGATAGCGTTCGTAATCGAAGTCGTGGAGCATGCCGGCGAGGCCCCAGGTTTCTTCATCCGCGCCGTACTTGCGCGCGTAGCTGCGCAGCGCGTATTCGACGGCGCGCGCGTGTTTGCGCAAGCTTTCGCCGAGCGTCCACTCGCATAACAAATTCCACGCGGCTTCACGTGAAGGGGATTGCTCTGACATTATTGGTTCCTCCGCAATGAAGATGATGTTATTGGCTGGCGCTATCTTCAACCGGAGGGCGCGGGCAAGGCAAGCGCAAAGAGCAACGCGCCGCTGGTGATGTTTTGACACAGCCAGCGGCGCGTAAGTGCGCGGCGTCAATTGGCCGAATGGCCTCAGCGACTAAGCCAGATGGCACGGCACCGCGCGCAACGTGGTGCGGAATCCGGTTGCGCGCGGCAGTGAACACCGCGCGCATCGTTAGAACGTAGGTTTGATCGGCGGCGTGTTGCCGCGTTTGCCGCGCGCCGCCCGCAACTCTTCTACGGTGAGAAAGCCGTCGCCGTCGCGATCCAATCTGTCGAAACCTTTTGGCCGGCCCTTCCATTCAGCGCGCGCGATTTTGCCATCGCCGTTCGCGTCCATCTGGTTGAGCTTGGTGGATTGCGCCTGGCTCATCACTTCTTCACGCGTGAGCACGCCGTCGCCATTCGCATCCAACCGGTCGAAGCCTTTGGGCCGCCCCTTCCATTCGTCGCGCGCGATCTGGCCGTCGCTATTGGCGTCCATCTGTTGCAGCTTTTTGGCGAGCATTTGCCCTTTGTGTTTGGCCGCGGGCGGATTTTGTTGCGGGTCTTGGGCGGCAACCAAACCAGCCATTGGGACGGGCAGTAAAGCAGCCAGGCAGGCAGAAATCAGCAGGGTTCGTTTCATTGCGTTCACTCCTTTTATAAATGTTGATAGTAACGGGACAACGGGGGAAGGCGTTGTCGCGTGTTCGTAGGAGGAATGCCGGGCGGTCTTAGTCGGAAATTATTCCGCCGGTTTACAAATTCACGGCCTTTCCAGATACTGACGTCCATTGGCGCACAGCAATTTTCTTCAAACTACAACCATTCCAGAGGAGGCAGATCGTGTACACACCAACGCAACAAGAACGCACTTTGGCGATGCTTTGCCACATCGGCGGCTTGCTCGGCATCTTTGTTCCGCCCGGCAATCTGATCGTGCCGCTGGTCATTTGGATGTTGAAGAAGGATCAATCGGCCTTCATCAACGAACACGGCAAAGAGGCGGTCAACTTTCAAATCAACTTGAGCGTCTGGGCCGTCATCAGCATGATCCTCATCATCGTCATCATCGGCCTGTTCTTGCTGCCGCTGCTAGGACTGGCGGGTCTGGTGCTCGGCATTGTGGCGGGCGTCAAGGCCTACGAAGGCAATTACTATCGCTATCCGTTTATCATCCGGTTGGTCAAATAACCGAAGAGTGTGCGTAATTCGACCAGCGAATAGATACGCGGATGACGCGGATGCAGCGGATTTCCGCAGATGCTTTTTCGGGTTGATCCGCGCTGATCCGCGTCATCCGCGTCATCCGCGTAGCTATTTCCTCTACTTTGCAGGCATTTCTTTTACGCACAGGCTTCAAATAACCGTGGGAGAACTCATGTCACGCACGACGCTTTTCTGTATTCTGCTTATGACGACTGCTGTAACCGGCGCAATGGCGCAAACCCCCAACGACCCGCTCTGGCAAAAGGCGCTGAAGATTCACCGCGCCGCCGTTGTGGTGGACACCCATGCCGACACGCCCTCGCTGATTCTGGACGCGGGCCTGGACATCGGCGACCCGCAGGCTAAGAGTCATCTCAACCTCAAACGCATCAAAGAAGGCGGACTGAGCGCGCAGTTTTTCGTTTCGTATGTCAGCAAATCCTTCGCGCCCGAAAATCGTTCGGCCTTTCGCGCCATCGAAATGATGGACGCCATCCGCCACGACATCGTCGAGCGTTACCCGAACGATTTCGTCTTAGCCACTTCGGTGGCCGACATCCGCGCGGCCAAACGCCAAGGCAAGATCGCCGCGCTCATCGGCATCGAAGGCGGCCACGCGATTGAAGACAGCCTGCGCCTGTTGCGCCAGTTTTATCTGCTCGGCGCGCGCTACATGACGCTGACGCACACGAACACCAACGGCTGGGCCGATTCGTCAGGCGATGCGCCGAAGTGGGACGGCTTGAACGACCTGGGCCGCAAGGTCGTTTTGGAAATGAACCGCCTGGGCATGATGGTGGACATCTCGCACGTCGCGGATTCAACCTTCTTCAAAGTGATCGAAACGACGAAAGCGCCGGTCATTGCTTCGCATTCGTCGGCGCGCGCGCTCGACAACCATCCGCGCAATATGACCGACGACATGTTGCGCGCGGTCGCCAAAAACGGCGGCGTGGTGATGGTCAACTTCTATCCGCTCTTCATTGACCAACAGTTGCTCGACGCCGACCGCAACCGCGACCCGCAGGTCAAAGCCATGATCGCTGAGGTCGAAACCAAGTACGCCAAAGACTGGGCCAAACAGCAGGAAGAACTCGCCAAGATCGAAGCCGCGCATCCCTTGCCGCCCGCGACACTGGCCACGCTGATGAAGCATTTCGATCACATCATCAAGACCGCCGGCATTGACCACGTGGGCATCGGCTCCGATTTCGACGGCATTGATAAAGTGCCGGCGGGGATGGAGGAAGTGTCGAAGCTGCCGCACATCACGTATGAATTGCTGAAGCTGGGTTACAGCGAACGCGACATCAAAAAAGTGCTGGGCGAGAATCTGCTGCGTGTGTTTGGCGAGGTGGAAAAGGTGAGCCGGACTTGGCCGAAAGGGAATCAAATGGCGGCGGGTAAGTGAAAAGAATATGTTTTTCGCCAAAGTGCATGGAGTTCAGGCTTCAGCCTGTGTACGCGCACTCCACGACAGGCTGAAGCCTGAACTCCATGCTTTTGGTGCGGTGCCCCGTAGCTTGGCCGCTACCCCATTCTTGCAAGCCGCCTGAACTAAGATCGTTACTCCCACGCAAATTCCTGTTGCAAACAATCTTTCCGCAACGCTCGCACCAACACCGCCACACTCGCCTCATCCGGTTGCAGATGTACCTGCAAGCCGTGCGCTTGGGCGGCGTCACGCGCGCCCTCATTTGTGCACAACACGCGCGCCGCGTCCAGAAAGACCGGCAGCGTGCTAGGTTCGACCACGATAGCCAGATTCTCGACGCTCGATTCGCCGTTGAAGATGACGTAGTTGAACGCCGTGGCGCGCAATTCCGCCACGATCTCGGCGCTGCCAGTTTCTGGCAACGATGTTCGGTACGCTTCGGCCATTTCGACATAGACGCCGAATTTGTCCAGCGCCGGGCGCAACTCTTCGCGCAAGGCGGGCGAGGCGATCAGCAGCATTGAGGCGCCGCGCAAACGTTCGCGCACGCCGTAACGTTTCAGCACAGCCTCGGCCAAACAATCCGCCGTGAAGCGGTCGAGCACCACATCGCTTTGCACACCAGCCGCGTGCAATTTCTCGACGGTCTTTGCGCCCACGGCGCAGATGCGGCGCGCTTCGATTTCATTGAGGTGATGGCCGAGCGCGTGGAAGCGCTTGAAGAAATGCTCGACGCTGGCCGCGCTGGCAAAGGCCACCCAGTCGTACCAACTCAAATGCAAAAGCGCCTTGTCCAGGCTCTCCCAACTGACGGGTTCACTGGCGCGCACGGTCGGACAGACGGTGACTTCGGCGCCTTGCGCTTCGAGTGCGTTGACCAATTCGGCGTTGTTGCGCGTGGCGCGGGCGATCAGGATGCGCCGGTCATTAAAAGGCGCTTGCTCGCGGGCCTGGCGCGCTTTGGTGGCGACGATGTCGAACTCGCGCGCCGCTTCGTCAATAAACGTGGGGCTGACTTCTGCTGCGCCGTCAGCCAGACTGGCAATCGTTTGCGCGGCTTCGACAACGGCAGGCGCGGCGGCCAGCGTGTCATCCAACGGGTCAAGCGTGACGGCGTTTTCTGGCAGCGCCGGAAAGAGTTCCTCGACCGCTGCATAACCGCTAAGCGCCGCCGGGTGCAGCAATTCGCGCGCGCCATTGTTCAACAGATCGAGCGCCAGTTCGCTGCCGATCATCTCAGCCTGGCGCAACTGGCCGCGGCCTTCGCTGCGCACCAGCCGTTTGCCCTCGGCATCGGCGACCATGGCGGTGACGATCAATTGCGGTGCTTCTGCGCCTTCTTCGATGCGCGCCAACGCGGCGGCGGGACGTTGCCGCTCGTTGAGGTGCGCGGGCAACAGGTTGCGCAGCACGGCGCGTTCGGCGGCGGTGGCATAACGCGTCGGCCAATGATTGAGCGCCTCCATCAACAGGTTGGTGCGTTGGTCTTCGAGGCGTGTTTGCAGCGCGAGCGCGCCCTGACCGGCGGCGGGCAGGACTTCGTTGGGTTCGAGCAGCGCCGCAATGCGCCCGCGTTCGCCCAGATGCAACAAGGCCGCAGCCGCGACGACCAGCGCATCCACCTCGCCCACATCCAATTGCTTCAGCCTGATTTCGAGTGGCGCGTAAAGCTCGACCATTTGCCAGCCGTAGAGCAGCGCTTGCAATTGCGCGCGCCGCGCGGTGCTGTTGACGCCGAGGCGCGCGCCATCGGGCAAATCGAAGAGGCGTTTGACCTGGGCGTGCCAATCGTCGCGCACGACCAGCGCCTCGCGCGCCTCATCGCGTTCGGTGATGGCGGCCAGGTGGAATTCGAGCGGCAGCTCCAGCGGCAATTCGCGCAGGCCGTGCAGGACGACATCCACGCGGCGCGCTTGCAGCGCCTCTTCCGCAGCGCTTTGAAAGGCGGCTGGCGACGCAGTATCCGCCTCGGCCGGTTCGACGATTTCGAGGCCGACCAGCAAACCGGGATGCAATTTTTCCAAGCGGGTTTTGACCCAATTGGCTTGGCTCAACGCCAGCTTGCTGCCGCGCGAACCGATGATCAGATGTGCCATAGCTGTGCTCTCTGAGTCGTAGCTCAGATGAGGCCACCGCCACTAAGGCCGTGACAAACCGTCGTACTTTACAAGTCTGGAAATTGTGTGGGGCGGTTGTGGGGCAGCGCTTCGGCGCGTTATGGAACATTGGGCAGCGGTTTAAGCCCGCGAGAAGAGCATGGAGTTCAGGCTTCAGCCTGTCTTGGAAATCTCGCACACCCGCTAAACCATGAACCCCATGCTCTTCCGGTCTGTGCTCTTCTTTGTCTCACTTCGCCGTATCGTAAAACCCTGCGCGCCGGTACGATTCATCGAGCAATTCAACCAGATGCGCGACGCGGCAATCGGCGTCAAACAAACGCGCGCCCGCGCTCAGTTGCATGTGGCAGCCCGGATTGGCCGTCACCAGCACTTCGGCGCCGGTCGCTTTCACTTTGTTGATCTTGTCCGACAGCAACTGGTTCGACATCTCCGGCTCGCTCAAATTGTAAATGCCCGCGCCGCCGCAGCAATCCTGAAAGCCTTCGAGTTGTTTGTATTCCAGGCCCGGAAGCGCGGCCAGCAGCTTTTGCGGCGCGGTCATCACGCGCTGGGCGTGGTACAGGTGACACGGCGCGTCGTAAGTCACACGCTGGTTGAGCGGCGCGCCGGTTTTGAATTCGCCCGCGTCAATCAGCGCCGCCAGGAACTCGGTCACATCTTTCACCCGCCTGCTGAACGCTTCAGCCCGCTCGGCATACAGCGCATCGTGTTTGAGCAATTCGCCGTACTCTTTCAACAACGCGCCGCAGCCGGCGGCATTGATGATGATGGTCGCGGCGGGCCCGCTGCGTTCAAAGGCGTCAATGTTGCGGCGCGCCAGTTCGCGCGCGGTTTCCATCTCGCCGGCATGCGCGTGCAAAGCGCCGCAGCAGACCTGCGCTTTGACGCGCGTGTTCGCGCTGCCATTCACCGCCAGCACGCGCGCGGTCGCATCGTTCGTGGGTTTGAACAGCCCTTGCATCACGCAGCCCGTAAAGACCGTCACCGGGCGTGCGGCGTCGCTCGCAAAATTCGGCTTCTCGCCGCGCCGCCCGCTGCTGTGCGGTCTCGTCGAATCAAGCAGGGACGCCGCGAAATCCGCCGACGGCGCGAGGGCTTTCAAGAAGCCCGAACGCAACAGCCACCGCGTCAAAAAGAAACCGCGCGCCAGCCGCATCAAGAAAAAGACCACGCGCAACCGCCGCGGATAAGGGAAGACGTGGCGTAGCGCCAGCTTGAGCATCAGCTTCTGAAAGGTGCCGCGCGGGTTCTCGCTCTTGGTGTGCAGCAAATCTTCGCGCGCCGCTTCGAGCAGGAAGCCGTAATTGACGCCCGCCGGACAGGCCGTCTCGCAGGCGCGGCAACCAAGGCACAGATCAATGTGTTTGCTGAAAGCGGCTGACTCCATCGGCAAGCGTCCTTCGGACACGGCGCGCATCAGGTAAATGCGTCCGCGCGGGCTGTCGTTCTCGTTACCCAACTGCTGATAGGTCGGACAAGCAGGCAAACACAGGCCGCAATGAATGCAGCCCAGAATCTTGTCCATCTCGGTGTTGAGCGCGGTTTGTAGTTTGATGGTCATAGTATTTTCAACGCCCTGAAAGGGCGGCATTCAATAGCCGGGGGGCAGCGCCCCTGGAAAAGCGTATGAAAGCCCTCGACCCTGAAGGGGTCGCATCTTCGCTTCAAATGCAGCCCTTTCAGGGCTGGGCAGATTTTGCGCGCGCTCCGTGGGCGTTGCCCACGGCTATTGAATAGCGCCCTTTCAGGGCTTTCAAACACGCGGCGCACCGCTTAAATTCCCGCCACGAAGCGCCCGTAATTCAGACGATGCTGCGGATCGTATTGCTCTTTGATGCCGCGCAACAAACCAGCATTGGCACCCACGTCGCCCCACACGTCCAACTGGTTTTTCAATTCAAACGGCGCGCGCACGATCACCATCTGGCCGCCGCGCGCCTGGGCCGCCTCGCGCAATTCGACGAGCAGCTTGTAGCGGAAGCGTGAGCGCAGTTCATCCAACAAATCATCGCCGCCGTGAATGCGCACGACGCCGTTGGCCGCGTGCGTGCGAACCACTGCGGCCGGCATCAAGCGTTGCACATCGGCCAGCGTCGCGCCTACGTCCGCAGGTAGCGCAGTCACGCGCAAGCTGAACGTCCATTCGTCCGCCGTCTCGCTGGCGTGATAAGCGCGCCAAAATTCGGCGCTGTCGGCTGCGCTCAACACGGCGTGTTGCAATGCGCCGCCCAGCCGCGCGGCTTCGCTGAGTTGCCATTCGGCAGTCTCGGCTTCTTCATTCCAAAAGCGCAGCACGAGCGCATATTTTTCAGCCTCGAGCGGTAAGCCGGTTTGCGGCGAGAGCAACTCCCAGGCCGCCGGTTGCAAATCCGAATCCATAATCAGTTCGGACAGCGCGGTCAAGGCCGCAAAGCCATCCGCATAAAACACCAGCGTCTTTTCCGCCGCTGGCAACGCGCGCATTTTGAAACTCAACTCGGCCAGCACCGCCAGCGTGCCGTAACTGCCCGCATACAGCTTGCACAGATCGTAACCCGCCACGTTTTTGACGACCTTGCCGCCGGCTTTGGTGATCGTGCCGTCCACGTGCACGACGCGCGCGCCGATCAGCCAATCGCGCGGCGTGCCGTAATGGCAACGCAAAGGCCCCGCGCTGGCCGTCGCCACCGTCGCGCCCAGCGTCCCGCGCCCATCGCCAAAGGGATCGAGCGGGATGAATTGTTTGTGCTCGGCGGCTTGTTCGTTGAAGGCGCGCAAGGCCACGCCGGCCTCGACGGTGCAGGTCAGATCGGCGGGTTCGTATTCGAGCACGCGATTCATCTGCGCGGTCGAGACGATCAGGTGAAACTGCGCGATGTGGTTGCCCATTTCCAGCCAGGTGCCCGCGCCCGCCGGGACGATGCGCCAGCCTTCGGCGGCGGCGAATTTCAACATCTCGCTCAACTCTTCGATGCTCTGCGGATAGGCGATCACGCGGGCGTCCTCTTCGCTGACTCGGTAGTGATTGCCGATGGCGTGTTGCGCGCGCGCGGCCCCAAAGGCTTGGGTCAGACGATAAGCGACTTGTTCAGGCGCAATGTAGGCAATCGCCTCGGCGCTCGATGTTTCCATTGTGTTTGATACGAATGCGATGGGGTAGTTAGCGACGGAACATCGCTGACGCCTTTGCTTATACCAT
>JAYUCP010000379.1:0-10296 GCA_043740245.1 Acidobacteriota bacterium
AATCGTCACCGTCGCCGCGCCCGCCGCCGTCCCCGCAGGCAGCAGGTAGTTGACTTGCCCCGCCGCGACGAAAAAGAGCGGGGCGGGCCGTTCGACGCCGGCGCTGTCGCGTACCCGCACGGTCGTCCCGGCCAGCGTCGTCGGCAAGGGTGTGACCGGCGCGGCCAGCGTTTGCGTAGCCAATTCGCTGCCGAACGCGGCGACAATCGAATCCGCCGCGAGTTCCGCCCCGCTGAAGCTGGCCGCCGAGAGGCTGGCGACGTTCGCCATCACGTTGAAGCTCTGCGCATTGGATGTCCCACCGCCGCCCCCTCCGGCGCTTGAAGACGGGTTGAAGACCGTGATCACCGCCGGGCCGAGCGTCAGCAAATCGCTCGCGGGAATCTGCGCGGTCAGTTGGGTCGCGCTGACAAAGGCCGTCGTCCGGTTATTGCCGTTCCAGCGCACCGTCGCGCCGTTCACGAAGCCCGTGCCGTTGACGGTGAGCGTGAAGGCCGCAGCACCCGCGTTGGCGGCATTGGGCGTCAGACCGGCGAGCGCGGGCACGGGATTTTCGCCCGACTGCGTGACGGTGAAGTTTTGGCAGCCGACGCTGAGCGTGCTTGTACGCATTTCAGCAAGTCTCGAATCCGGCTCCGTCGGAGCGACATCTGACACATGCCGCTCCGACGGAGTTTGAGGATAGAGGTTCATCGAAACTTAGTCAGCGCGTTGTCAGCAAACATGCGGCGGTCAAGCAGTGTCGCGCCCGATTGCCGGAGCCGGTTCGAGTTTCATCAATGCCCGCGCCAGACCAATCGGCACGGCCAGCATCGTGATGCCCCAGAACCGTTCGCCCGGCAAATCGCCCATGTGTGGATTGAGCGCATGTGCCAGCAGCGAGATGAGCGTCGGGCCGAAGCCAATCACCATGCCCATCAGCATCAGATTCAGACCCGTAGCGTTTCGCTCCTCAGCGCCCGCCTTGAGATAGCTATGAAGCACGGCAATCACTGAAAGCAAAATGTAGCCACCAAAAATCAGCGGGACAAGTACGGAGAACACCATTGAGCGGTTCCCGATCGTATCAGGGGTCGTGAGATTGATGGCCGCCATTAGCAAGCTCAGCGCAGGCGCAATGATGTAGATAACTCGCCGCAGCCAGGGACGTTCCGTCAGGATTCGTTTGGCGCCCGGATAATGCAGGCAATAATCGAGCAGCAGCGCAATCGCGACGCCAATCAGCAAGATAGAGATAGCACTGACCAGCAGGCGCAGTGTGGGCGAAGCGAAATAGGGGCTGACGCCAAAAAACGCAAACAGCAAACCTAGCGCGCAGAAAGTCGTGCTCAAGCGCGTTGGGTTCTTGAGATAGACCAACAGCCCCAGCAGCAGGAATGCCAGAGAGAAAAGCATGCCGCTGCCGGGGCCGAAAATCAGGTTGGAGGTCGGCCAGCCCTCATAGGTGAAATTGAGCGTCTGCTCAGTGCCGTTGCGCTTGACCGTCACGTTGCCCGCGCTGCCGATGGCGGTGCGTCCGTGCTCTATCCAAGCCTTGGTGTTCTCTAGCGCGATGCCGTCCTGTTTAGTCACGACATCGCCGACTTTCAATCCCGCTCGGTCAGTAGGGCCGCCCGCAATAACCTGCGTGACATAGCCATCCGGGCTGTTGAAGTAGCCGTCCCAAGGAAATTTGGTGAGTTCCATTGCTCCGGCAGCGCGCCAAAGCAGTAGCGCGACTGCCAGCAGCGAGAAGAGCGTTTTGTAGCGAGAGTAATTCGTCGTCTGTCCCATAGCTTGGTCCTCCAGGATAAAGTGAAAGTGTTGACTACTTGATACGGATTCGCATTGAATCCGCCGCCGCAGCCGAAACTGCGGCTTGTAATGGCTCCAACTACGGCCAACTACGGATGATCGCAAAACAGACAATGAGAATAAGTACTAAGTGTTCGTTGCCCTCCACCCATCACTGTTGCACGGCGCAGCCATCGCCGCAATCTCCGGCAACCGATACGCCCACCCCGGCGCGTCCACCGCCACGCCCAGCGCGCCCCGCACCCCGCTCCACCATTCGTCAAAGGGATGAGGGATGAGGGATGAGGGATGAGGGGAAGACAGGTTCGGTTCATCCCTCATCCCTCCGCCCTCATCCCTCTGCGCATACCACCGCCGCAACTCCCGCTCCGCCACCACCGGGCGCGCCAGGCATTCGGCCACCAGCAGCGGATCGTGATCGAGCGCCGCCCACAACGCGCCGAGCACTGCCGGCTGCCGGGTCTGCCGCGCCATCCGCTCCAACTCCGCTTGCAACTGCTCCGGCGTGAGCGCCGCGCCCGTGAAGACTTCGAGCGCGCGCGACATCCGCAAGTACTCCTCGACCTTCGCGCGCAACGCCGCTTCGGGCAGCACTTCATCCAATGCAGGTTTGGGCGCCGGATTCTCTTTCGGCCAAATGCGCTGCCGATGGTAGACGGCTTCGATGGCGCGCTGGGCGGCGACGCGGTCTTCAAAGGTGAGGGCTTCTTGGCGCTTGCCGCTGGCGTGGCCGCGTGGCGCGCCGGTGTTGCAGACGGCCAGCACGGTGATGAGCAGCACGGCGCACAGGGCGACGAGGCGCGCGCGGGTGAATTGACAATGGTGAAATGGACGGCGAGTGAACATAGCTGACCTCCTTGGGGTGATGAGTTGTAGTTTTATTCAGCGGCGCGCGCGGCCTCTCACGCTGTCCAATCTTCAAAACGCAGGCCGGGCACGCGGCTGAAATCTTTGCTGTTGCCAGTGAGTACGGTGGCGTCACGCGCGAGCGCGATGGCGGCGATCTTCAAGTCCATCGTGCCGATGCGGATGCGCAGGCGTTGCAATCGCTCGAACTCAGCGGCGGCGACCGCATCGAATTCCAACACCTCGATCTTGAGATAATTGTCGAGCAAGCGTTTCAAGCGGCGATACGCATCAACCTGATCGGTCAACGAACGGGCTTGCGCCAAGAGGGCCAGCCATCCGCGCGTTTGCTCCTCGAAGGTGATGATGGTGGTGGCCGCTGCGTTGGCGGGTAGCGGATTGAGGCGGGCCAACAAGCGTTGCCCCGCCGCGCCGCTGCCCCATTCCAGCGCGCTCATATGATCGGTGTCGAGCAGAAACATCTCAGCGATTCCTGGGTTTGGCTACCGCTTTGGTTGAGCGTCTGGCCGGTTGTGGGCGCAGCGCTTCCCGATACTCGCGCCCCAGACGCATGGCTTCTTCATGCAGCGGGTCGTTGGCGAAGGTGCCGTAGATTTCCTGCCACCAGGGCTTGGCGGGTTCAGTCGCGGCCTCGATCTTTTGTTTCACCTGAGCCATTTCAGCTTCCAGGGCTGCAACACGCAAATCCAATTCTCGTGCGGCCATAAACTCAATCCTCCGTAATTGTGATTCAACCTGACAAGGCGCGAAGTATAAGCTTGCTGCGGTTCACGCGGCAATCAATCAGGTCGGGCTATGACCCGTAGGCGCTGAGGTAAAGCAGATTGTCGTAATCAATGAGGCCGAGTTTCAGGTTGCGCAACCAGCCCTGCCGACCGAGCAGATTGCGCGCCACATTCGGGTACTTGGCAAAGTAAACGAAACTCTGAAAGGCAATATTCCCAGTTTGCAGCGTGACCTCGTGGCCGAAAGCGTCAAGCGAGCCACCCAGACTGCCCAGCCTGATGGGGATGCCCTGTTCAATCGGGATGCCGAGGTCAAGGCCGTCTTCGTGCGTGAACAGGCAGACGGCGGCTCCGGGGTCCACTTTGGCCTGTACTTCGACAGTGGTTCCGGCATAGGCGAGGCTGACCTCAATAGAAATACCCTCATCGTCGTCTTCGTAGCGCCACTCTTCAGTAAAGTTAAGTTGTAGCATAGTCTTCAAATACCTACGTACGGCAGATCATCAGGTGACGGTATACGAAGAATTAGTGGCCGCTTTCCGCTATCGGCTTTGATGGCGGCGCTAATCTCCATACGGCGCGGGCTGGCCGCTACCAGGCGGTCGCCATCAAGCGCCACCCATTGCCCGGCGTATTCATGGCGATGCGCTTTGACCCATTCCTTTTCGCGCGTCCTGTCCGTCATCGGCTCGCAGGGCACACGTTTATCGAGCGGCGGTTTGGCTTTGGCCGGCACGCCATTCAATTGCTTGGGAGTCTCAAAGGCATTGCGTAATGCGTCATTCGGCTCGCCGTCCGCATCCAGCATAGCGAGGAATAAATCACGGTCACGATCGGAAAGCTTGCGTCGGGGATGTTGCTCCAACACTTCCTGCTCGATCATGTCACGCACGAAGTCTGTCGGCGATTTCCCGTTTTGCTGCGCAAGCTCGCCCAAAGCCTTTAAGGTTTCGATGGGAATTTCGGTAATCTCAAGCGTTGTGGTCTGCATTTCTTCACCTCACGATTAACATTGCGCGCCGGCCCGCGCGGTCATTGGTTTCGCCCCTGGCTTTCCTGATAAACCTGTTCGCGGGCGGTCTCAAACAGCGTATCCAATTCCGCTTCACTCATCCCGCTTTCGTCAAAGCTGCGGCGGATCGGCTCAAGAATCTCGCTGAACGGCTTTTCCGACAGAAGCTCGTTTTGGAGCAAGTCGCGCAGATAATCAGGGAAACTTTTTCCCCGGCGCCGCCCGACTTCTTCCAACGCGGTTTTGGTGCTGAGCGGCAACCCGGTAATTTCGATTTGGATGGTTTCAGTCTGCATTGCTCGTGACCTCGCTTTCATTTTTCCAGGCAGGGCTGAAGTATACGCTGGCACCAATCAAGCAACAATAAATTGCTCACGCGCCAGTTGTATTTGTCGCCGGTCAGAAGCTTGTTACTGCACGACCTCAACCTCCATCCCATCCTTCAACACCTGTCCACCCTCGCCTACCGCAACCTTATCGTTCAACTGCAAGCCTTCCAGAATCTCGACGCGTTCGCCGAAATGGTCGCCCAGCTTGACCTCGCGTTCCTTGAGCGTCTTGCCTTGCACGACGAACACTTTGTAGGTGCCGAAGAGATAGGCCGCTGCTGTTTGCGGGATGGTGAGGATCGCATCCACCTTGTCCGATTGCAGCGTCGCTTTGACGAACGAGCCGGGTTTGAGTTCGCCGCCGCGATTGACGACGAGGGCTTCGACTTCGAAGGTGCGGGTCTTTTCGTCCACGGAGGGATTGATGCGGGCGATGCGGCCGGCGAAGGTGCGGCTGGGGAAGGCTTCAAGCGTGAGGTTGACCGAACGGCCCACGCGCACCCAGGGCGACATCTTTTCGGGCACGTTCAGGCGCACGCGCAGAGGGTCAACATTGACCAGGGTCATGACGGGCGTTTGTATTTTCAGGTATTGACCGGCGGTGACTGAGCGCACTTTAACCGCGCCGGCAAAGGGTGCGCGGATTTGCGTGTCTTTGAGCCGCTTGCTGGCGAGGTTGAGCGTGGCTTGGGTTTGTTGCATCGAGGCGCGCAGGTTTTCGACTTGCTGCACAGCCAGGTCGTAGGTCGCTTTGGCGGCTTTGAATTTGGAATCGGCTTCGTCAAAAACCTGGCGCGCGATGACGCCGGATTCGAGCAGCGATTCGGCGCGCTTGAAACGTTGTTCAGCATCGGCCAGATCGGCGGCGGCTTTTTTGACTTCGGCGGCCTGGCGCACGTCTTTCAATTCGCCGTCGCTGGCGGATAAGCCGAGCCGGGCGCGCGCTTGGGCGAGGGCGGCGCGTTGCTGTTCCAGCGTCAATTCAAATTCGACGGGCGAAATGCGGGCGAGCACCTGGCCTTTGCTGACGCGGTCGCCGACGTCCACCAGCACTTGCTCGACGCGGCCTTCGGCTTCGGCGCTGACGGTGACTTCGTCGTAGGCGAAGAGCGAGCCGACGGCTTCGACGGTGCGTTGCTGTTGTTGCTGTGCGACGGCGATGAGTTTGACTTTGGCGCGGGCGGGCGCGGCTTTGGGCTTGTCGCTTTCGGGTTTGCTGGCGGCGTTGCGCGCGCAAGCCGAGAACAGACAAAGTACGCCTGCGATGAGCAGGCTTTTGCAGATAGATTGCTTGGGATGATTCATTGAAATCTGTGTTGAGCTTGGGGTGGCGAAGCCTATGGAGTGCGCGCAATTTCAGTTCTTGCTATAAACGCCATTGCCCAGCCGCACGAAGGGGCCGCCATCTTCCGCCAATTCATCAGTGATGGTGAACGAATGCGCGGCGACCACCGCGATGGTGCGGCGCAGTTGCAGCTTCTGCCCTTTGACGCTGACCGCGTCCACGTTGAAGCGGATTGAGATCGGGCTGCTCCAATCGCCTTTGCTGTTGAGCTTGACGCCAGCGGAATTTGATTCGCTGACAGTCAGCATTTTTGTCGTTTCGTCAAAAACGATGTTCATGCTTTCTTTGTAGGCGCCCGCGTCGTGTTTGCCCACGCCCGTGCCGGTGACCGATTTGCCGTCGGTGTTTTTGGTGAAGGTGAGCGTGCCTTCACGCGGGGCCGGTGCAATCGCACTCTCGCGGCCCACGTACTTATAGCTCCACGTGCCGACGAAATAATCAATGGATTGTTTCTGCTGCGGCTGTTCGACGACAGGGCGTTGTTGGGCGCGCGCTTGCTGCTGGGTCTGTTGTTGCTGAGCGGCGGAAAAGAGCGAGCCTTCGGTGTCGTTGCTGACGCGTTTGAGGCTGACTTGCATCTTGATCGCGTTGCCGCCGAAATCGAGCGCGCCCTCGCCGGTCAGCGCATCGCCCGCCAGCGTGAAGACGTAATTGATCGTGACGGTCGCTTGCGGCGATTCGATGTCGGTCTTGGCGGTGACTTTGTCGCCGTCGAGCTTGATGTCGTAAAGCTTGACCTCGGTGTTGGGACGCAAGCCGGCGGTGCGGCCCGTGTATTCGGCGCCTTCTTTTTTGAAGATGACGGTGGTCGGGCGCTTGCCCTGCATCGAGTTGGTTTCGCCTTCCCAGCGGCCCGCGAGTTTGTCGGTTTGGGCCAGGCTGGCGACGGTGAATAAAGCAGTCAGGGAAAGAATGAAGAAGAAACGTTTCATGAAAGCGTGCTCCTGATGATGTACGGCAAACTGTTAGTTTGCCGGGTGCTTGGTTGGTTGCGAATGAATGCCGGTGGGTACGAATTGAAGGCTACGGCAAACTAACAGTTTGCCGTACAGTGGGTTATTCCTTCCGCGCGTGCCCTTCGACCAGTTGAATCAGCATGCGATCCGGCCCTTCGATAAACGCGGCCTTGACGCCGCCTTTGGTCTTGACGCCCTCGACAATTTTGACCCCAGCGGCGCGCAGCTTCTCAAGATACGCGGCCAGGTTGTCCACGCTGATGCCGATGTGATCCACCACGCGGCCCTTGGTCGAATCGAAAGTCGTCTTGCCTTTCCACTGCTCGGCATACGCCTGCTTCGTATATTCGACGGGGAAGATGATGATGTTGACGTTGTCCAGATTCACCGAAGCCGACGGGCCGATCTGAATGCCGCGATACATGCGCGGTTCGCGCGAGGTCGCCACGCGGCCTTTCGCGCCGAATTGATTGATGTACCACTGCCCCGCCGCAATTGGGTCGGCGCTGAACAAGTGCAGATGGCCGAAGCGGTGATGCCCGGCGGTGTTCAATTCGATCAGCGCGTGGTCGGGGCTTTCGACGTAGGCGTAATAAAAACTGCCGGGCCGCGCGTTCGGATTGCCGCCGATGTCGCTGATGTCGGTGAGCGGGGTGAAGAACTTGGTGTTGAGTTTTTGCTGGCGCTCATATTCGACGGGCATATTCTCGGCGCCCCAGCCGAAATGCCAGATGGTCGAGGTGAATTCCCAGGGCGGCGCTTGTTTGACCTTGTTGAAGAGAATCCATGACTTCTGCGCCCAGACGGCGTCCTGGCCGTTGTATTTGGCGCGTTCGCAATCGAAGCGGCTGGTGTAAAACTCAAGCGCGCGTTGCGGGTCGGTGGTGTTGAGCTGCAGGTGATGGAAGTGGGCGGTGTTGGCAGGCACGTCTTGCTTGGGTTCTGTTTGCGCCAGCAGGGTGATGGCGCAAATGAGCAGGGCGATGAAGCTACGCATTGGTTGAATCCTCCGATGGAAATTCAAGCGCGATGATCTGTTTGATTGCGCGATTGAGTGCGGGAACTTTGTTGCTGACGGCATCCCAGACGACTTTGTAATCCACGCTGAAGTAGGCGTATATCAACTGATCGCGCATGCCGCCAATCAAGCGCCAGGCAGGCGCCGGATACCGCTGCCGTAGTTCGTCGGGAATCCGCTTGATGGCTTCGCCGATGATTTCCAAGCCACGCACAAAAGCACGCTTCATGGTTTCATTCTGCAAGAACGCATCCCGCGACAAATCGGCGGTGTGTTGCTGAAGAAACTCCGTTTCGGCCAGGATGTATTGCAGGTATCCAAGCGTTAGCTGTTTGGGTTGAATCCGCATTGCAGTTCCCTCTTCCACGCGCAGCTTATACGCAAAACCCGCCAAGCGGAATCCGGCTTGGCGGGTTTTTGCATGAAACGATGCGGCAAAGGCCGGCGGTTAATCGCTGGCCCGCACCCAGCCATGCGCCGCGTTGTCGCGCTGTCCGCCGCGCTCTTCGTAGGCGATCTTCATCTGGTCGAGCGCGTCCGCTTTGAGCGGGTTGCGCTTGGCCTTGACGTCCACGTTGTAGAGCTTGGCCGCGTTCAGCCCGAAGATTTTCGCCTTGTCCTCTTTGGTGATCTTCTTGTAGCCGAACTTCTCGCACATCTCGTCCGAGATTTGGAAGCGTTTGAGCGCGTCAATGCCCCATTGCGGCGAACCCCACCAGAGACAATCGGTACCCCAGACGACGTGATCGGCGCCGTAGTATTTGATGTTCTTGCCCAGCCCGTGCATCGCCATGATCGGGTCGGTCACGGCCAGGATGTTGAAGAAGCTGCCGATCTCGCAATAAACGTTGTTCATTTTCGGATTGCGCTTCTTGATGTCCATCAACACGCTGTGCCAGAGAAAGTCGCCGGTGTTCGGGTCGTACTGATTGCTCTCTTTCCAATTGGGTTCGTTGGAACCGTGCTTGATCGCCGAATGGTAAACCACGAAATTGAAGTCGGGGTTGCGCAGCGCCGCTTTCTCGACATCTTTCGGATTCGCCAGATGGCCGAGCGTGCGCGATTGATAAGAATAGCCCTTGTGCGTGCTGATGAGTTTCAGCCCGCGCTTGCGCGACTCTTCGATAAAGAACTGCGCGTTGTCGTCGTCGAGTTGGAAACCGTTGCCGGTTTGCGCCGGGTCGGTGTGGCAATACCACTTCCACGAACCGATGCCGTATTGCTTGATCTCGCGTTCCATCTGCTCGATCAGTTCGGCCTTGTTGATCGTGTTGGTGGCCTTGTCCCAATAATGGTTGGGCGCGAGATTGCCCTGATTCAGCGCGCGTTGCGAACCGGCCAGGTCATTGATCTTCTTGCGCGCTTCGGCCATCACCCAACTCGGCAACACCTTGCCATAGGGGCCGGGCGTGCGGGCCGCGCCTTCGAGCACCTTGCCATCCTTGTCGCGTAGTTGCTCTTTGGTGGGCACGCCGGAGATCACGACCAGCGAGGTCTCGCTGTCAAAGAACATCTCCTTGACGAAGTTGCGGAAGCCGTAGGCTTCGGCGTCGTTCTTCAGATCGAAGCCCATGTTCTTGACGAACTCCATCGTGCGGAAACCGCCGATGGGCGCGCCGTTGGTGAAATGCGCCTGCACGTCAATGATGAAGTAATCACCCTTCGGGAACTTCTCATCAATCGCGGCGGCCTCCCAGGTTTCGGCCTCGTCCACGTCCCAGGCTTTGCCGAAGACCTGGTTCTGCGCCATAAAGCAGGTCGCCAGGCCCATCGAGGTGCGCATAAAATCGCGGCGCTCCATGCCCAGCTTCTTGGCGCGCACTTCGGACATTTCGCCGATCAGGTTTTCGACCATCTTTTGCGGTTCGGATTGCGGACGCGGCGCGAACTCTTCGTTTGAGACGGCCTGCGTCGGCAGCGGCGAATCCACATTTTTCTTGCGGTCACGTTGATATTTACGAATCCACATTTTGATGACTCCTGGAAGAATCTCCCACGAAGACACACGAAAGAACACTAAGAAGACTCGCGTTGCTTCGTGCTCCTTGGTGTGTCTTCGTGGGAAGGTTTGTTTATCGTTCAGAAGAACCGCTGCCTGAGCCGGCGGCTTGCGGCGCGCGCAGATTCTGGCTGTCGAGCGTGAAATCGAACCAGCCGATCATCATCTCTTCCCAGGTCTGCGGCCCCCAATAAATCATCTTGGTCGGGTCGGGGTTGAATTTGTTGTTGGTCGAATTGTCGTGATGCGCC
>JAYUCP010000380.1:0-4243 GCA_043740245.1 Acidobacteriota bacterium
GGGCTGACTTATGCCGTTTAGCCCTTCCTGACGGTCGGGCTACTGACACGGGCTAAATTTTTATCTTCTTGCTGATAAACCGCCGCCGCCGCTGCATGCCGCGCATCGCTTCGGTGCGCCGTGCGCCCAGGCGCGTGGTGGTTTGAAACACATTATCAAGCATCACGAAAAACGGAATAGCCGCCAGCAAATTGCCGATCAAGCCCAACACCAACACGGCCAGGATATTCTCCTGTCCAGTCAACGGTGCTAATGAAAACCGCAGGATTTGATAGCCGATCAGTTGGACAAGAATGTTGATGAGACTGGCCGCCGCGACCGTACCGATACGGACGGGCAGATTGTCCAACACAATCACGGAGGAGATGCGATCGGCGAGATAACCGGCTAACAGGTAAGCGAGGCCGCTGATGGCGATGACGCGTCCGCCGGTGCTGAAATCCTTGATTACGCCCGCCAGCGTGGCCGTCAACAGCGTCACCCAATGCGCGCGTTGTTGCAAGCCGATATAAACCACCACCAACAGGAGCCAATCTATGTGACGCAGCCCCGGATTGATGTATTGGGCGAGAGTAACTTGCAGGAACGCGGCAATCAGCAGGCTGGCGCCAATCTTGAGATTCCGCGTCGAACCTAATGCGTTTTTCTCCAATCGCGTCTACTTTCAGACCTCAGACTCCACAGACCTCAGACCGGTTTTGCGTTGTGTCCTTTGCCGCGCTTGCGGGCGGCAAAGGTCTGAGGGTTGAGGTCTCACGGTTTCATCAGGGCTGCGCGTCACCGCGCCTGCGCCCTGGCGGCTTTTCCAGTTGTTGCTTGGCGGTCTCTTGTTGCACCAGTTCGTCCACTTTGGCGCGAATCTGATCCTTCGGCACTTGCAAGACCGCGACGATGTCCAATTTATTCAACGGCGCCGCCGGTTCGATTTCGAGCGCCTGCGGCACCCCCGGCGCGCCCGGCGTCAACCGCACCCGGCCCAGCGGCAACCCGCGCGGGTAAAGACCATCTTGCCCGGAGGTGATGACGAGTTCGCCCGCCGCCACCTTGTCGGCCGCCGCCACAAAGCGCATTTCGCAAAGCGCGTTGTTCTTGCCTTTGATCACGCCGATCAAACGCGACGTGAGCAACTGGCCGATGATCGCGCCCGCGCCATGCCGTTCGTCGGTCAACAGCAGCACACGCGACTCAAACGGCAGGGCAAAGATCACGCGGCCCACCAAACCTTCGGGCGTCACCACCGGCATATCTTTTTGCACGCCCGCCAACGTCCCCTGGTCAATCACAACGGAATTGAACCATTGCGTGGCGTCGCGCCCGATCACGCGCGCATCAATCGCCGGATAGTTCAACCCCGAACGCCATTTGACGAAGGTGTTGAGTTGCTCGACGACCTTGGTCTTGTCTTCGCTTTCAAGGAGCTTTTGATTGAGTTGCGCGAGTTGCGCTTTCAACTGTTCGTTCTCAGCGCGCGCGTCACGCAACGCAAGATAGCGGTTCCCGATCTTGCGAAACGAACCCAAACCATTCGCCAGGAAGAATTGAAAGGGATACAAGATCGTACTGACCACGACTTGCCCCACATACAATTCCGGGCGGCTGGCGGTGCTGGGAGTTCGATTAAACGAAACCGCGATCAAATGCAGCGCCAGCAAGACTGCCAGCGTCTTTGTCGCATCCTGTTTAATCTTGTCTACAAACTGCACAGTGGTAGTCAGTAGTCGGTAGCCGGTACCTGGTAGCCGGTAGCCGGTAGCCGGTAGCTGGTAGCCGGTAGCCGGAAAGGGCTAAACCGCCTACCGACGACTGACTACCGGCGACTGCTTATGACGGCAAAGTCGCGCCGTCCCAGCGCACACGGCGCAACAATTCAAAATCCGAAAGCATGGTGCCCGCGCCAAGCACGACCGAAGAGAGCGGGTCTTCGGATTGCGAAACAGGCAAGCCGGTCTCGCGGCTCAAGCGGTGATCGAGCTTCTTGAGCAGCGAACCGCCGCCCGTCAGCACGATGCCGCGATCCACAATGTCGGCGGAAAGTTCCGGCGGGGTGCGTTCCAAGGCCACGCGCACCGCGTTGATGATCGTCGCCACCGAATCGGAGAGCGCCTCGCGGATTTCTTCATCGGTCACGACAATGGTTTTGGGGATACCTTCGATCAGGTTGCGCCCTTTGATTTCCATGCTCAAGGGGATGTCCACCGGATCGGCCGAGCCGATTTCCATCTTGATCTGTTCGGCGGTGCGCTCACCGATCAGCAGGTTGTATTTGCGCTTGATGTATTGCGTGATGGATTCGTCCATCTCGTTGCCGGCGACGCGCACAGACTTGGAATAGACGATGCCCGACAGCGAAATCACCGCGATGTCGGTGGTGCCGCCGCCGATGTCCACGATCATGTTGCCGTGCGGTTCGGTGATCGGCAGCCCCGCGCCAATCGCGGCGGCCATCGCCTCTTCGACGAGATAAACTTCCGACGCCTTGGCGCGATAGGCCGAATCCTCGACCGCGCGCCGTTCGACTTGCGTAATCTCCGACGGAATGCCGATGACGATGCGCGGACTCACCCAGGTCTTGCCGTTGTGGGCCTTGCGGATGAAGTACTGCAACATCTTTTCGGTGACTTCGAAATCGGCGATCACGCCGTCTTTCATCGGACGGATGGCGACGATATTGCCGGGCGTGCGGCCCAGCATTTCTTTCGCTTCCTTGCCGACGGCTTCGACTTTGTGCGTGACTTTGTTGATCGCGACGATGGAGGGTTCAGAGACGACGATGCCGCGACCGCGCGCAAACACCAAAGTATTTGCCGTGCCCAGGTCAATCGCCAGATCGCTGGAAAAGAGACTGAAGATCGAGCGTAGGTTCATTGAATTTGGTCTTGGAGACTGGCCGGGTCAGCACTTCGATGCGATGGGATTACCGTCAGCCTCTCTGTCCCTTCAAACAAAGCTATGATCTGAGCGGTTTGTTCAGTGCGCTCAGGTAACGGTGACTGGATTGCTTCAACGTTTCGGCGTGTGCTGTCTGTTCTTGGTTGGGTGCCAACGCGGATCAGGCCAGCGCAGATCAAATCTGATCTGCGCCACGGAAAATCAATCGGCGAACGTCACATTAAATAATTGCCGGGCGGGAGGATACCGCAAAAACTCCGATTGTTGAAGTGGCAACTTCGTAAATGTTGGGCAAAAGTTTCGCGGCCCGCAAAAATCTTCGTCACGGCACTGCCAAGAACGGGCGGTTGGGCACGAGTAACGCAACCGCCCGTCGCATTTTTGGGCTTACTTGCTGGTGCAAAGCTTCATTACTGCGCTCACCAATGACGTGGGCGGCACGCAACCAAGCTGCCAACCATACGGCTGCTATTTGCTGAAATCCACCTTCGGCACAGTCTTCGCACCCTCTTCCGCCTTGAAGAACGGCTTGTCCTGGAAGTTCAGCATCCCGGCGATTATCACCGTCGGAAAGGTCTGGCGGTTCGTGTTATACCCTTGCACCGACTCGTTGTAATCCTTGCGCGCAACGGCCAAGCGGTTTTCGGTACCCGCTAGTTCGTCCTGCAATTTCAAAAATTGCGTGTCCGATTTCAACTGCGGATACTGCTCGACAATCGAAAGGAAGCGCCCGCCCGTACCCAAAATCCCGCCACCACCACCGCCGCCGGGTAACAAACCGGCCTTGCGCGCGACATCGGTCATTTGGTTGCTGGCATCCATTTTCTCTTCTGGCGTGCTGGTGGTGGATTGAATCTTCGCGCGCGCCTCGGCGATCTTGGTGAAGACGCTCTCTTCCAAATGGACGTAGCCCTTGACCGAGTTAACCAGATTCGGAATCAGATCGGCGCGCCGTTGCAGGTTGTTTTCGACCTGCGCCCATTTGCCGTCCACGTTGTTACGCGATGCGACCAGCCCGTTATATTTCCCCGCCACCCAACCGCCGACGACTAACACAAGCAGTAACAGCAC
This sequence comes from Acidobacteriota bacterium, assembly GCA_043740245.1. Lineage (GTDB taxonomy): Bacteria > Acidobacteriota > Blastocatellia > RBC074 > RBC074 > JACPYM01. Next base: position 3,961 of record JAYUCP010000380.1, read on the forward strand.
TGCCAAAATACCGAGTATCACTTTTCCCATAGCTTTGCTCCTATTGAATGAAAAGAAAATCAAAAGGCAAAAATCAAAAACCAAAAGGCAAAAGGGCGGAACTGATTTTCTTTTGAGCCGAACAGCCCAAGCGGCACATGACGAGCGCCTGGTGGCTGCTCTCTATTTTTGATTTTTGCCTTTTGACTCACGGTTCTTGAGAATAAATTGCTGTTTTTGAGAATCAGGTTGCCAGTTCAGTGTAGATGCTTGTTGGCATCCCCAATAATTTGAGAATGCGTTT
>JAYUCP010000381.1:0-4227 GCA_043740245.1 Acidobacteriota bacterium
GCCGGGAGTGTTGATAAAGAATCTGCCTACTCCTGCTCTTGTCCGACGACACCTCACACCTAAAACCTCACCTGACAAAAGAGCGACCGACCGAAAGGCGCGCTACAGATGTACGGCAAACTGTTAGTTTGCCGGGGCTGCGCGCCAAAAACACTGGCGACCCGCGAAGCATTGGCCGCCGAGACCGGGCAAACTAACAGTTTGCCCTACCTTGGCGCACACGCCGAAAATTTTCCGTGCTAAAACTTGCGCGCCCCTTCCAGCTATCCCACTGCCACGTGCTATACTCCGCGCCGTTAAGCCGACAAGGAATCAGCAGTCAAGCGTATGCAAGCAAGCCTGCCGTTGAACTTGTGGCCGACGTACTCAGATGCGGTAATTGACACGCATTGAATTCAATGAGCCTTCAGTGCGAAAACGCCTTCTCTGTTGCTGGCTTCCCGCCTTCATTTACAAAGCCGCAACCGATGAAGCGCGTAGCGGGCCGCGAACGTAGGCTGAAAGATCAACCTGACTCGAACAACACCCAATGAGGGAGGACTATGGCTATCGTAAACAACGACAAAGCAAAAGCGATTGAAGCGGCCCTGGCGCAGATCGAGAAGAGCTTCGGCAAAGGCGCGATCATGAAACTGGGCGACCACGGCACCGACGACATCCCCGTGATCTCGACCAGCAGCATCGGCATTGACGCCGCCATCGGCGTCGGCGGTTTCCCGCGCAGCCGCGTCGTCGAAGTCTTCGGCCCGGAAAGCTCGGGCAAAACGACGCTCGCCCTGCACGTCGTCGCCGAAGCGCAAAAGGCCGGCGGCATTGCGGCCTACATTGACGCCGAACACGCGCTCGATGCGGTCTACGCGCAGAAGCTGGGCGTGAACATCAACGACCTCTTCGTCTCGCAACCCGATTCGGGCGAACAGGCGCTGGAGATCACCGAATCGCTGATACGCTCCAACGCGATTGACGTGCTGGTGATTGATTCGGTTGCCGCCCTGACGCCGCGCGCCGAATTGGAAGGCGATATGGGCGACAGCCTGCCGGGTTTGCAGGCGCGGCTGATGTCGCAGGCGCTGCGCAAATTGACGGCGGTCATCGGCCGTTCCAACACCTGCCTGATCTTCATCAACCAGATCCGCGAGAAGATCGGCGTGATGTTCGGTTCGCCCGAAACGACGACCGGCGGACGCGCGCTGAAGTTCTATTCGTCGGTGCGCGTGGACATCCGCCGCATCGCCGCGATCAAGGATGGCGACGCCGTCGTCGGCAATCGCACCAAGGTCAAGATCGTCAAGAACAAAGTCGCGCCGCCGTTCCGCGAAGCCGAGTTCGACATCATGTATGGCGAAGGCATCTCGAAATGGGGCGAGATCATTGACCTGGGCGTTGACCGCAAGGTGGTCGAAAAATCGGGCGCGTGGTTCTCGTATCGCGGCGAACGGCTGGGCCAGGGGCGCGAGAACTCGAAGAACACGTTGCGCGAAAATCCCGAATTGGCCGCACGCGTTGAGACCGAGTTGCGCGCGGCGCTGGGTTTGGTGGCCAAACCGCAGCCAGCGGCAGCGGCCAGCGCGGCGGCGGGTGCGGAAGCATCAGCACCGACGGCAGGACGGCGCGGGCGGGCGGTGAAGGAAGGCGAAGAGTAGTGGCAGATGAGGGCGGGCGGGCTTTGGCCTGTCCGCCCTCAAATGGAGGCGTGTGATGGGCACACGAGACAAAGGCAAAAGCAATAAGGCCGTGCAACTCGGCCTACCTTTGATGAAACGGGTTTACGGCGGCGAGGAGATTGAATTCTATCCGCTTGGCAAATACATCGTGATTCAACCGGGCGTGTGTGGCGGGCGACCGACCGTAATCAACCGGCGCATTGGCGGACGCGACATAATTGGGGCGTTAGCGCGCGGCGATAAGCCCAAACAAATTGCCGAAGATTTTCGGATCCCGCTGGCCGCGCTTCGAGAAGCGGTCGCGCTGGCCGAACAATACGATTATGAGCAGAGCTATGCGTGATAAAAGGAGTAGCAACCATGGGTACCTACAAAAAAGGCAAAAGCAATGAAGCTGTGCGCTTGGGTTTGCCGTTGTTGAAAGCGCAGTATGGCGCTGGCGAAATCGAGTATTACCCGCTTGGCAAGTACATCGTGATTCAACCAAACGTATGCGGCGGACGCCCGACTGTTTTGAAAACGCGCATCACCGCCGAGGGCATTCTCGGCGCGCTGTCGCGTGGCGACAGTATGCGGCTGGTGGCGAAAGATTTTCAGATCCCGGTCGCTGCCGTGAAGGAAGCCGTTGCCTTAGCCGATCAATATGACTACGAGCAAAGTTACGCGTGATTGTGCTGGACGCAGAACTTGGGAGTGAGCGAGTGCGAAGCGAGATCGCGCGCTGGTATCCGGGCGCGGTGATTCGTATGCAGGATTTGCGTCCGCACGCACCCGTGCTTGACCCGGATATACCGAGCTACCTTTTGCGTTTACGCCAGCCGACTTTCGTCACGATCAATTACCGCGATTTTCATTCGCGCGCTTTCCGGCACCGAAAGTACTGCATCATTCGCCTGAAGCTTACTCAAGCGGCGGCCCTTTTTGTCCCGCACGCCTTGCGTTCAATCTTGAATATGGAAGCGTTCAACACCAAAGCCAAACGCATGGGCAAAGTGATCTCCTGGACGAAAGAAGGCGGGATTGACTATGTTGAAGTTTGAGCAGGTCAGGCTTCAAACAATAGCGCCGGTCGCAACATTTTCGGTATGCTGGAGGGCAGCGTGAAAATGTTCCGACCGGCACTGGTGGGTTAACAACTTGAAGAAATGAGAGCCATCGAAGCGGGAGAAGCAGTGTACGATGAACTCTCGACGGCGGGCATTATACACTCCAATCCTATTCAGGCAAGCCCTGTATAGGCTTTTGATATGATAATTTTCTGGCAGCAAAGCTGAACTATGGCGAAACGATTAACTGAAATGGTGAACTGTGCCGGTTGAGCGTCAAAGCTCTCACCGAGCCTACTCGCTCAGGTTCTGAGCGGGCTACCACCACAACCGTATAACCCAAACCTGCTGGTTGGCTTCGATAACGCCGACGATGCCGGGGTGTATCAACTGCGCGACGATCTGGCGCTCGTGCAGACGCTCGACTTTTTTACGCCGATTGTGGATGACCCGTTTGATTACGGACGCATCGCCGCGCTCAATTCGATCAATGATGTGTGGGCGATGGGCGGCACACCGATCACGGCAATGGCGATCACCTGCTTCCCGAAAAAAGGCGTGCCGGTTGAAATCCTGGGCGACATCATGCGCGGCGGGCTTTCGATCCTGATGGAAAACGGCGTCGCGCTGATCGGCGGGCATTCAGTGCAAAGCGAAGAGATCATGTTCGGCTATTCGGTCACCGGCGTCATTCATCCCGACGAAGTGGCGACGAACGACGGCGCGAAACCGGGTGACGTGCTGTTGCTGACCAAGGCCGTGGGCACCGGCATTATTTCGACCGGCATTAAATTCAAAAAGGCTGCGCCCGAAATCGCGCGCCATTCCATCGCCACGATGCTGACCGCCGGACGCAAGGCTGGCGAAGCCATGCGCGAATTCAGCGTGCGCGGCGCGACCGACATCACTGGTTTTGGCTTGCTTGGGCACGCGTGGGAAGTGGCCAAAGCCAGTAAGGTGACGTTTGAGATCAATGCCGCGCAAGTTCCCGTCTTGCCCGGCGCGCTTGATTTGGCCGGACGCAAGATGCTGACGCAGGGCGACAAGACCAATCGCGAATACGTCGGCGCGGGCGTGCAATTGAGCCAGACGCTCAGCAAGGAAATGGCAAGCGTGTTATTCGATCCGCAAACCGCCGGTGGGATGCTGATCGCTATCGCCAGCGACAAGGCCGAGGCAATGCTGGCCCGCTTGCGCGAAACTTACGCCGACGCCGCGCTGATCGGGCGCGTGACGGAATTCAATCGCGCCAACGTCGTGGTGAGTTGATCGTCACGTTGCCATCAACCAGGAGGTCAAACGATGAGTGAGGCAATCACGCACGAAGTCATGGTCACGCTGTGCGACGCCGAGCGCGCCTTGCACGACACCATGCCCACGCAACTGGCCGATGTCGTGCTGGCCGCGCTCAGCGCCGACCCCGAAACGCTGGCCGAACTCGAAACGGCCATCACCCGTTACGATCAGCCCGTCGGGCGCGAAGGCTTTCTGCAACACATGCAAGCGGGCCTCAACGA
>JAYUCP010000382.1:0-4222 GCA_043740245.1 Acidobacteriota bacterium
AGCCAGCACCGAAAGCCAGAGCATCGGGCCCGGCGCCGTTTTGGTTCCCAACAACGCCCAGCGAAAGCCTTCGACCACGCCGGCCATCGGGTTGATGCCATAAACAGTGCGCCAGGGCTCGCTCATCAAACTGCTGGGATAGGCCACCGGCGTCGCCAGCATCCAGAAATTCGTAAGGAACGGCACGACATAACGCACGTCGCGGTACTGCACATTCAAGGCTGCCAGCCACAGCCCTACGCCCAGCGCCGTGACCAGCGCGAGCAGCAAAAAGAAAGGAAGCCAAATGACGTTCAGCGTGGGCGTGATGTGTTTGAAAAGCATCAGCACGAGCAGCACTGCAAAGGCCAGCACGAAATCCACCACGCCAGAAAAGACTGTCGCCAGCGGAATGCAGAGGCGCGGGAAATAAACTTTGGTCAGCAAATTTGAACTGCCGACCAAACTGTTGGCGGATTGCGTCAGACCGTTCGCAAAGAACGTCCACGGCACGAGGGCGGCGAAGTTGAAGATCGAATACGGAATGCCGTCGGAGGGAATCTTGGCCAGCCTGCCGAAGAAGAGCGTGAAGACCAGCATCGTAAATAAGGGCTGAATGATCGCCCACGCGACGCCGAGCACCGTCTGTTTGTAGCGCACCTTGATGTCGCGCCAGGTCAGGAAATAGAGCAGTTCGCGGTAATCCCAAAGTTCGTTTAGTTTCAGCGAAACCCAGCCGCGCGAAGGTTCGATCCGCCAGACGACGGGCGCGTGTTCTGGCGACGGGGTGATAAGTTCTGATTTAGGAGTATCCACAATGATGATTTGGTTGGTGAACAGGGTGGGTAGACACACTTCAGCCGTCGTTGTTCACCATAAAGGAAACCTCGTGACGAGGCAGCATTCCGATTCTCAAACACCGCACAAGTGCGGCGCAGCGCTGCTTACAACTTCAGAATTAGGGAGGTGAGTGTCGGGGCTACCGATTGCCTTGCGTTAAATGAAAGGCGCATTGCGGCAGGCGGACTATTGATGCAGATTGAGGCTGCCGGGTTGATTTCAGCATGCATTGTGCTGGAGATTTCTTTCTGTGGGTCGGAGGATGCGCGGAGGCTTTGCCTGTCCGCCACTCGCTCTGCATTTTGTTATCTGATTGTTTGTCTCTCCCTGCAGGCCGCTTGGGGATGAGGTTCAGGCGGAAAGTCAGGGGCCGCAGCATTCAATAACGCCCGTCTGCTGCGGCGCGGATTATACACGTAGTAGAAGGCATGTAAACAGCCAGGCCTTGCGCAACTGCGCTTGGCGTTCACTCTTCAACCCAATGACATCGAAGTAAAGGCGCGGGCATTTGCGGCCCCCTTGTAGTAACGAATTTATTCGTTACGCCGCACAACGAATAAATTCGTTACTACAAGGGGGGGCGCTTGCTAGCGTGAGACGAGATTGCCGCGCGAAAGTTTGGCGCTGGCTCCGTTCGGATTCGTCACCACACAATCGCGGCTGCCGAACGGCGTGTCTTGCGTGGTCTTGACGTTCACGCGAATCAAATCCTCTTCGATACTGAGGATCGTGACTTGCACCTGCGAGCCGCCCTGGCAGAACGAACTGCAATCAAAGCGTACCTTGGTTGCTTTGCTCGGATCAGGATCACTTAAAAACCCTGTGCCAGTGACCGTCAGGATGGCCTGATTGAACAGCGGGATTTTAGAGGGCGCGGCGCTGGCGATTGTCAACGGGCGCGGCAAGACTTCGATCTGCGCCGGGTCGGTGGTGCTTGTTGCGCCCTTCGGATCGGTCACCGTCAAGGTGATTGAATGAATGCCCACCGCCAGTGTCGTATCTACAATCGCCCCTTCGGCAATCTTGACGCCGCGGTCTTTCCATTCATACGTCAGCACGTCCAAATCGGGGTCGCTGGATGGTGAGCCGTCCAGGCTCACGATAGCGCCCTGTTTGGTCGTCGCCTGTGCGGTTGGCGGCAGCGGCGCCATCCTGGCAATCGGTGGTTTGTTGGTGGGGCCGCCACCGCCGGGGCCAGGGCCTACGCCTGTGCCGGGGTCGTCCGGGCCGGTGGGGCCGAGGCCGGTGCCATTCTCATCGGTTTCGGTGTCGCTCAATTGCACGCGGAAAGGCAGCGTTGTGAAAGTGCCGCCTTTGCTATCGGTGGCGATCACGCGCACGCTGGCGGCCACTTGCGCGCTTTGCATCGGTTCGATGACGAGTTTGGCAGAGCGGCTGACTGGGTCTGGCATATCAATACGCATATAGGCAGGCGCGCCCACTAGGCGGAAACTGACTGAATCGTTTTCGGCGTCTTGCGCTTGCAAGGTGATCGTCTTGGGCTTGCCGATAATCACGTATTGATCATTCAGGTTTGGCAGCGTCGGCAAGATGTTGCTCGGCACCCCGCCTTGTGTGGGCAAGGTGCCCGCGCCCTTGATGAGATTGACCTCCAGCGTTGCGCTTGAAGCATTGCCCGCATTGTCGCGCGCGGTGAACGTCACGATGGTCTTGCCGATGGGGAAGAGGCTGCCCGGCGATTTTGACGCGGTCACAGACACGTTGCCATCCACATAATCGTAAGCAACCGGCAACTGGTAGACGAGCCCGATACCGGCTGGCGAAGACACCGTCTTGGTAAGCTTCGAAGGCACGCCGCTGATGAAGGGTGGCGTCGTGTCCTGGACTTGGAAGAAGTAAATGTTCGGTTCGCTCGGCGTGTTGTTGCCGTCGAGCACGTTCAATTTGAGAATGTGCGGGCCGAGGCCGAAGCGGTAATCCGAAATCTTCGCAATCGAAATCTGCTTCTCGACATCGAACCATTTGAAGCTGAGCGGATCGTCCGGGCCATCGGGATCGCTGGACACGCGGCCATCCAGCCGCACATTTGCGCCGGTTGCATAGCGCGCTTCGATAAATGTCTCGATTGGTTCAAAATCGGCAATCGGCGGGCGGTTATTCGGGTTATTGCCCGGCGTACGCAGCAGGTAATTGTCGGCCAAAGTCAGGATGTGCAGATTCGCCCCGCCATTCAAACCGCCCGTCCACGCGCCGTTGCTGACCGCCAGCCGCGTCACCGCCAGATTGTCGAACCACGGAAAAACCGGTGATGAAGAATTAAGTTTGAACCAGCCGCGATGGCCTCTTTGAATCGTGTTGGTCAGCAGCGGCGCTTGTGCGTTGGCGCGTATCTGCCCTAGCCGCACTTCCAACTGACCCAGCGTGGCGCCGAACGAAGCCAACAAGTCGTCATACAACGTCACGCCCAACGAACCGCGCGTATTCGGCGTTTCCATCAGGCTGATGGGCGGGCGCGCAAAGCCGAACATCGTCGCGTTCTCGATCTGATTCGCCACGCCATTCAGCGCCAGCGTCGCGGGCAACCGGTCATAGTTGGTATCGTCGAAGATCAAATCGGTCGTCGTGCCATCGCTGTTGCGCACCGCCGCGCCCGCCGCGTTTTTAGCAACAGCCAGAGCGTTGTAACCGGTCGTCAGTCCCGCCGTCTGTTCGTTGACCTGTGCGCTGCCGATCAGATAATTGAATTGCGTAGGCTGCGCGCGCCCGTCAATCGCCATCGCCAAGACCCAGCCTTTCTGATTGGCCGCAAAATCATTGGCGTCAAACGTGGTCGTCTGGTTCGGATTCAGGATGACGATGTTCTCGTTCATCAAAACCGGTTCAACCAACCCGGTGAAAAACAAACGCACACGCGCGCGCAAGGTCGGATGCGTATTGGTAATGCTCAGTCGTGTCGTGCCGTAAATGCCACTGGTGAAGCGCGCGAAAAGCAAAATGCTGCCGGCCTTCATTTCGCTCGCGCCCAGCGCATTGCCAACTGCTTCGGGTTGATTGACCGTGACCGGATCGTTCGGCGCGCCGGTGGGCGGGACGATTGGCACAGTCATGCGAAACGAATCCACCCAACTCAAGGCCTGCATCTGGCGCGCATTGCGCAGCGCCCCGCTGACGCTTTCAGTCAAGCTCAGTCCCAACACCGGCACCGGTTGATTGCTCGCGTTGTTCGCGGCAAAAGTCGCATACCCCTGCCGCGTCGGCGTGACCACTGTGTTGAACGGTGTCTCAGTCCACAGGCTCGTGATGGCCGAACTCAAACCGCAGGCGCTGTCCAGCACTTGCGGATACGGCCTGCCGCTCTGGTCGAGCAGCACGGCGTTGAACTTCAGGCCTTGCGACGAACTGGCCGCCAGATTGCTGAGCGGGCTGTAAACCATCACATCCG